>CAYVDJ010000120.1:0-14900 GCA_964450755.1 uncultured Campylobacterales bacterium | reverse complement strand
GCAAACATAACCGACAGACAAAAAGATATACTTTTGGGACAAATCTATCTCTTTTTAAATGACAATACCTATCTAAAAACGATACAAAAGTAAAAAACAAATTATCCTAAACTATAAAAATGAAATTTTAATCTCAATGCCGTTTCCTTAAGCAAAATACATTTTGCTTAAAAACCAAACCTTCTTCGTATATTTATTGTGTAAAAGCTAATTTTGATAAAATTGAAAGCACTATAGATCTTAATTTTATTTTAATCATAATATTAATTTCCTTAAAAAAGGTTATTTCATAAAAAAATATTAAACTGTAAGGAACAGTTAAATTAAAAAGTACTATACTATACTAAATCAGGACTTTTATGGAAATAAAAATGACTTTTTTAAGAAATATTTTTTTGTTTTTTATAATTTTATATTTAATAACAGATAACAGGCTTTATGCAAATGATGCCGATATAAGATCATTTATAAACAGACTGTATATCAACAGCTATAACAAAAATGCAGATCCCAAAGGAGTGATATATTGGAGAGGCAGACTGAAAAATGATTTGAATGCTTTTGGAATCAGCAGATATTTTTATAAAACAGGTATCAAAAATCAAAATCTCAATGATGAAGATTTTATAAAAAGAAGTTATGATATTTTTTTTTCAAGGAAACCGGATACAAAAGGATTTAATTACTGGTTTAATCGCCTCAAAACAAAAACCGTAACAAGAGATATGCTCTTTTACGAATTTGCCCTCTCTGAAGAATTTAAAAGAAACTGTAACAAATATTCTATCAAACATGCTGACAAAAAGGATAAACTGACAGTTTTGATAGATAGATTTTACTATACCGTTTTAGGAAGAGAAGCAGATCCAAAAGGAGAGGAGTATTGGTATAAAAATATAAAAAGCGGAAAAAAAACTCTTTTTGAGAGTATCAAATATCTTTTATATTTAAAGGGAGCATTAAAAGATGATTATGATAATGAAAAATTTGTCTCTCTTTTGTACAAAGCTTTATTGAACAGGGAAAAAAACAGCAAGGAGAATGCTTTTTGGAAAGAGAGAGCTGAAAAAAACTCAAAAGAGACGATTATCAAAGATATATTGAGTTCAAAAGAGTTTCAAAATATCATAAACCGTATCAACCATATTCCCGTTGTCAAAACAGATGTCAAAATACCTACTTTGATAAATTCTGTTTATACTCCAAGAAGATTTGAAAAAATGGTCTTGTCAAAAGATGGAAAAAAGATTTTTACATTCTCTTTTAGAATGATAAAATCAATTATTATAGATATAAGTGATATTTACAATCCCACATATAAAGAAGCTGTTGGCTATCCTTTAAAAATCACACATTTTGTACTTTCTGAGGATAAAACAAGAGCTTTTGCAAGTACCGAAGAAAAAAAATTTTATATCATGAATGTAACAGATTTGTCAAATCCTGTAAAAATCGGTTCTATTGATTTAAAAAATGATGTATATAAAATAATTTTATCAAAAAATAAAACAAAAATATTTATAGCTTATAGTAACAGTATTGATATCATTGATATCAGCGATCCCTCCAATCCCTATATTGCCGGTTCTATCGATATTAATACTTCCATAGGGGATATAATTTTATCAAAAGACGAAACCACAGCTTATATCTCTTCAGGATTATATTTTAAAATTGTAGATATCAAAGACCCTCTTAATCCCACCATTCTAAGCAAGACAGACAAGTCTTATATGATTATAAAGATGATTTTGTCAGAAGATGGAAAGAAAATTTATATGATAAAAAATTCTTCTTTGGAAATCATAGACATAACAGATTCATCAAAGCCCAAAACTCTGGGCATACTCTATCCGCCGGGAGAGACAAGGGATCTTTTGTTTCTTGAAGGAGAAAAAAAGGCTGTATTGTCAAGCGGAAAGAAGGGTTTGCAGATTATTGATATAAGCGATCCTTCAAATATTGTTGTAAAAGGCTATATAAAAGTCAAAGGATTTATCTATTCAATCATATTCGACAGAAAGAAAACAAAAATTTTTGCAACAAACGGATATTTGCAAATAATAGATTTAAATAAAAAATATGCACACTCTGTTATAACCAAACTCAATCATATCAAAAATATAATCTTAAATGCGAAAGATGAAGATAACGATACTCTAAAATATATAATTACACAAAATCCAAAACACGGTAGATTGACACAGACAGCTTTTGGTTTTGAATATCTTCCTGATAAAGATTATACGGGAACAGATACATTTATCTATAAAGCAAATGACGGTATGAGCAGTTCCAATGAGGGGATTGTTCATATAAAGGTGGATTATGATTTTATAAATCGTATCGATACCAACGGATATGTAAGAGATGTCATACTCTCTTCTGATGAAACAAAAGCCTATATAACCGACGGTTTTGCGGGAATGAAAATTATAGATATAAAAAATGACAAAAATCTTTCCGTTTTGGGTTCTTTGAATATCAACAAAAATTCTCTGAAAATGGCAATATCAGAAGATGAGACAAAAGCATTTTTGGCAGACGATTACGGATATTTGGAAGTGATTGATATAAGTGATTGTTTAAATCCGAAAATTATAAGTTCCAAAAAAACGGAAATAAATTACGCAACAGTGTTTCTGTCCAAAGATAAATCAAAAACTTTTATGGCTCTGTGTAGATATAATATGTTTTTAATAATTGATCCAAATAATCCAAAAACAGCTATCAAAGATGACAGTAAACTTTTGCCCCCTTCTTGTGTCTATATATCAAAAGACAGGACAAAAGCTTTTGTTGCGACTCCTATGAAAAATTTTAGAATTATAGATATAAGCGATATTTACAAACAAAATATAATAGCTTCTCTAAAACTGAAGGGAGATCCAAACAGTATCATTCTTTCAAAAGATGAAACAACAGCTTATATATCAAGCGGATACGGAGGTTTATATATAGTAGATGTTACAAATCCCGGTAATCCAAAACTTATAAAAAACATAAGCACTCCTGGTTATGCTTTGGGACTGACTCTGTCCAAAGATGAAAGAAAAATTTTTCTGGCAGACGGTTACTACGGAATGGAGATAATAGACAACAACTTTTAATTTCTTTTTATTCCATAAACCATGCTGTTTCTAAAATTCTCTCTTAATTTCGAGAAACATTATAGCCGAGCGATCTCGGCTATAAACCAAATCCCGAAAGCTCTTTTTCTATCTTTTGGAGTTTCTCTTTTATCTCCTCATAGGCTTTTTTGTTCTGCTCTACCACCTCTTTTGGCGCATTTTTTACAAATCTCTCGTTTGACAACATTCCTTTAAGTTTTGCAGACTCTTTTTCAAGTTTGGCTTTTTGGTGTGAGAGTCTGTCGATGATCGGTTTTAGGTCGATATTTTCAAGAGGGATATAAACCTCCATATTGTCAGAAACATCGGTGGCGGAGTTTTCAATTTTTTTGTCGGTAAATCCCAAATTTTGCACTTTTGAAAGCAGTTGTATAAACTGTTTGTATTTTTCAAGATTTATATCTTCATCAAGTTTGATATAGGCTTTTTCTATCTTTTTGTTGGCAAGATCGATATTTGCTTTTGCCCTTCTTATCGCTATAACCGCTTCGATGATAAGAGAGAAGATGTTTTCTATCTCTTCATCTCTCTCTTTTATTTCAGGATAGTTTTTAACCATCACAGATTCGCTATTTTCAAGTTCGCTTTTACCAAGTTCCTGATAAAGATATTCGCTGATAAAAGGCATAAATGGATGAAGCAGTTTAAGAGCCTCTTTATAGATGGCTCCAAGCTCTTTGATACTCTCTTTTTGCGCTTTGCTGAGTTCTATACCCCAGTCGCAAAACTCGCCCCACAAAAAGCGGTAAAGTGTCGTGGCGGCATCGTTAAAGCGGTAGAGATCGAGATTTTCTCTTGTCTCTTTTACGGCAACATTGAGTCTGCTTAGAAGATATCTTCCAAGATCGCTTTTTATCTGCGTATCTTTTAGATCATCAAATCTCTCTTCGTTCATCAGCAAAAATCTGGCGGCATTGTAGAGTTTGTTGGTGAAATTTCTGCTTTGTTCAAGTTTCTCTTTGCTTAGTTTTATATCTCTTCCTTGAACTGCCAAGATAGCCAAAGTAAAGCGGAGAGTATCGGCACTTTGCTCTTTTATCGTATCGAGAGGATCGATGACATTTCCTTTTGATTTGCTCATCTTCATACCGTTTTCATCTCTTACAAGAGCATGCAGATAGATATCGCCAAAAGGTACATCTTTCATAAAATGAACTCCAAAAAACATCATCCTTGCAACCCAAAAGAAGATAATGTCAAAACCGGTTATTAAAAGAGAGTTTGGATAAAAATTCTTTATATCTTCTTCATTCCACAACTCACCTTTGCCGATCTCTTCATTACCCCAGCCCAAAGTGGAAAACGGCCAAAGACCGGAGCTGAACCAAGTATCCAAAACATCGGGATCTTGATAGATGTTTTTGGAGTTACATTTGGGACATGAGGAGGGGTGATCATCTGTCGTAGCCCACTCGTTATCGCAATCTTTGCAGTAAAATACCGGTATCCTGTGTCCCCACCAAAGCTGACGGCTGATACACCAGTCATGAAGGTCTTTCATCCAAGCATTAAAAGAGTTTATCCAGTGAGCGGGGAAAAATTTTGCTTCACCCTTATTTACCTTTTTTATCGCTTCATCGGCTATCTCTTTTTTGACAAACCACTGTTTTGAGATATAAGGCTCCACAACATTATGACATCGGTAACAGTGTCCTACCTGATGGAGATGATCTTCTATCTTTTCGATAAACCCCTCTTCTTTCAGTCTTTTTACAACTCTCTCTCTTGAAGAGAGTCTCTCAAGTCCTTCAAACTCACCGCACTCTTTGTTTAAAATACCTTTTTCGTCAAAACAGGTGATAAACTCCAAATCATGCCTTTTACCTACCTCATAGTCGTTTGGATCATGGGCAGGAGTTACCTTGACAACACCGGTTCCAAACTCCATATCAACATGCTCATCGGCAATGATCTCTATCTCCCGTTCTATCAAAGGAAGTTTTACTTTTTTGCCTATGATCTCTTTATATCTATCATCATCGGGATTTACCATAACGGCAGTATCACCAAAATATGTTTCGGGTCTTGTTGTGGCAACAACCACAAAACCGCTACCGTCCGAAAAAGGATATTTTATATGATAAAGTTTTCCCTGATGTTCGTCATACTCCACCTCTATATCGCTCAAAGCTCCGTCATGCGTACACCAGTTGACCATATAGTTTCCGCGAACTATCAAACCTTCATCGTATAGTTTTACAAAAGCTCTTTTAACGGCGTTTTTAAGCCCCTCATCCATCGTAAATCTGGTTCTGCTCCATGCGGGAGAGACACCGAGTTTTCTCATCTGATGAAGTATCGTTCCTCCGCTGTACTCTTTCCACTCCCAGACTTTTTCCAAAAATTTCTCTCGCCCCAACTCTTCTTTTTTGATCCCTTTTTGCAAAAGCTGTTTTTCAACAACATTTTGGGTTGCTATACCGGCATGATCAAGTCCGGGTTGCCAAAGAGTTTTAAAACCGTCCATTCTTTTGTATCTGACCATAATATCCTGAAGTGTAAAAGTTAAGGCATGACCGATATGAAGACTTCCCGTAACATTTGGAGGAGGCATCATGATAGAAAAATTTTTATCATCTTTTTGGATATTTTCATTTCCCTCTATCTCAAAATAACCTCTTTTTTCCCAAATATCGTAGTATTTCTCCTCTATCTCTTTTGGATTGTAAACCGTACTTTTTTTACTCATCTGCTTTTTCCTGTAATCTTTTCAAATTTTCGGGCGATTATAGCTAAAAACGGCTTAATAAAGGATATCGGAGTATATTCTTTTGTATAATAACGAAAAAGGAAATCGTATGAAACCAAAAGTTAAAATAATAGCTACCCTTGGACCATCAACCAACAATCCCGAATCTGTCTCGGCTCTGATAGATAAAGGAGTAAATGTTTTTAGACTGAACTTCTCCTACGGCACTCATCAAGAACATGAAAAAACCATCAGACTCATAAGAGAGATCTCTTCCAAAAAAGGCAGACTTGTCGGCATTTTACAGGATATATGCGGTCCGAAAATAAGGATTAGAGGTTTGAAAAAACCTGTTGAAGTTTTTAGAGGCGATGTATTGAAGGTCTCTTCTGATCTGCAAAAAGGAGACTTTAGCATAAGTTATCCTGAAATCTTATCGGATTTTCAAAAAGGAGATCTTATCTTTTTTGCAGACGGTACGGTTCAATCAGAGGTGATAGATACGGATAAAGAGACTTTGACTCTAAAAATCCTTACAAAAGGAATCCTCAAAGAGGGAAAAGGAGTCAATTTTCCAAAAGACGGACTTTCTCTAAATGCTCTTACAAAAAAGGATCAAGAGGATATAAGATTTGGTGTAAAAATGAATATAGATTTTATAGCTATCTCTTTTGTAAGCAGTGAAAAAGATATCATAGAGGCAAAGTCTCTTCTGCAAGACAGCGATGCGTGGATAGTTGCCAAGATTGAAAGAAAAAGTGCAGTAGAGGAGATAGACAAAATCATAAAAGTAAGTGATGCCATCATGGTTGCAAGAGGAGATTTGGGAGCGGAAATAGGACTGAGCCGTGTTCCGACACTGCAAAAAGAGATCATTGCAAAATCCAATATGGAGGGAAAACCTGTTATCACAGCTACTCAGATGCTGACATCTATGATAAATTCTCCCTATCCCACCCGTGCGGAAGTTTCAGATATAGCAAATGCTCTTCTTGACGGAACGGATGCAGTTATGCTTTCGGACGAAACGGCAATAGGAAACTATCCTCTTGAAGCGTTGGATGTTATAGTAGAAACGATCAAAGAGACTCAAAAATCTTATCCCTATCATAAAAACTTTATACCCGATATCAAAGAAGCTTTTCCTCATGCGGCAAGTAATCTCAGTGAAAAACTTCCGGCATCATTTTGTGTTGCGCTGACACGATCTGGATATACTTTGAAGCATTTAAGTAAATTCAGACCTCAAAAACCTATATACTGTATAACTCCTACGCTCTCTTTGTTAAACAAAACTACTCTTATATGGGGTGTAGAAGGAGGAGTTTATATAAAAGAGTTTTATACGGAAAAAGAACTTGTAGATAAATTTTTTCAGATAAGCGGTATCAAACCGCAACCATTTATCCTGGTTACAGGATATCTTGGAGAAAAAATTTCACAAGGCAGGAGTGTTCGTTTTATCAGCCGTTTTTAAAACAGTGGCGCGCCCAAGAGGATTCGAACCTCTGACCTTTTGAATAAAGCAAGTTAAAAACTGACTTTATGCACTATATCGTATCCATAGTAAAGAGAGAAAGTATCTAATGCAAGGCAGTTGTTTTTTAGCATAGTCAAAGTTATGGTGAAAGACAACAGTTAATAATTTAGATATAATAGAAATAGATTTTGATTTATAAGAGGTAAAAATATGACTGTATTAGATTTAGATATCGTACAAATTCAGATTAAAAGCCCTGATATAGAGCAACAAATAAAAAAAATTCCAAAAAAAGAGATAAAAAAATTTTTTACGGAATTTTTAGATTCTTATATATCTAAAACAAAAAAACAACAAAATAAAAAAAGTTTTGATGAAATAGATAAAATATTAAGAGAATCAAAACCTACAAATATAAAAAGAGCGGAAAAAGTAAAAAAAGCTATTGAGGGTTTAGGAAGATTGATTGATCCAGATAAAAAAAATTTAACATTAAATGAGGTTAAAGAATTATATTACAAAAGTAAATATGGAACTATATGAATATAAAAATTTTTATAGATACAAATATCTTTTTAAACGCTGTATTAGATAGAGATAACGGAATATCAAGAGAGATATTTTATTTTTTAGAATCAAAAGATATAAAAGTTATTTTAAATGATATATCTATTATTAATATTCATTATTTCTTAACAAAAAGTAAAACAGTATCAAAAGAAGATATAAGAAAGCATATAAAACAATTAATCAATACAAATATTATTGTTCCTGCTTCTGAGATGATTTTAAACAGTGCAATAGATAGTGATTTTGATGATTTTGAAGATAGTGTTCAGTATTTTTGTGCTAAAGAATTAAATGTAGATTTAATTATATCAGATGATAAAAAAGGATTTTTGCTATCTGATATAAGGGTTTTTACTTCAAAAGAATTTTATGAAAGATATATTATTTGATAGACCTTAGCACTCTTTGCTCAGTTTATTGATACTTTACAAGTTTTTCATCTGAAGAATTTTGTTAAATCAAACAGTGGCGCGCCCAAGAGGATTCGAACCTCTGACCTTTTGAACCGCAATCAAATGCTCTATCCAGCTGAGCTATGGGCGCAATCTTAGAGAAGGTGAAATTTTACATAATCTTTGCTTAAAAGAATATAGGACAGCTCTATGGACTGTATAAGTTTTTAGAGCTGCCCTCTATTTTGATGATAAATTGTTAAATATAAAAAGCCTCAATTCACTTTTGGGTATTCCCTTTTCCAATGCTTCGGAATAGATATGTGTTACAATCCTGTGATACTTCTCATAATCAAAAAATTCAAAATGGTGTTTCCACTCTTTTTTGAGAAGCCTCATTGTAATCTGCTCATACAGCCACTCTTTGAAAATTGTAAAAGTACCGAAAAACAGCAGTGTAAAAACAATTGCAGCCAATATGGAAAAATGGCAGTCCAGTTTTGCCAAAAGAGTATGAAAAATTATCAAAACCGGAATAATAATCAAATGCCACAATATGATAAAAACAAGATAAACCCTCCAAAGTACAAGACGAAATCCCGGCAGATTACCCTCAACTTTCATCTTGTCATCATAAAGTTTGTTGATTTTTAAAAGTTCCATAAATGACATAGGTCTGTTTGAAACCTCAAATACATAATCGACAATTTTCTTTTGAATTTTTTGATATATTTTTTTAAGCATATTTAATTCTTTTTATTGAAATTATATCAAAAAATCTGGTTCATAGTCTAACTTCCTATATTGCAGAATGACTAAATTCATGATTTTTGCTTATTTCATTTTCGAGTTCTGTTATCAACTGATGTTGTCTTGCGGAAATGTATGAGGATATTTTTGATTTTTGTACCGGATTTGGAGTGATATTGAAAACTACCTGATTGCCTAGTATCTTGTATATTTTCCCTTTGGTTGAGATGATATTGTCTCTGTTTGCAAACGGAAGGTGAAATTTTATATCAAATTCCATATTGTCGATATTTTGGCTGTTGATTTTTTCCAGTTTTGCAAGTTGTGTAGCTATCAAAAGAGAATTTACAGACAGATCTATAACAATCCCCTCAAACAGCATATAATCCGCATAACTTACTTTTACAGGCAGAGCTTTGTGAGGTTTTACTCTGATATCTTCCCGATCAACAGGGGAACTGTCCAGAAATTCGAGATTATAGAATAAAATTATCGAATTTGTAAAATCTATTTTAAATATATCGGCTTTTATGATATCCGGCAGTAGATTGTGTTCTATGTAGATGGATTTTTCCCTTTTATAAAAAGAGAGCTTTGAAGGATCAATTTGGATTTTTAACAGATCTTCTTTGTAGTTTTTTATAATCACATCTTCAATCAACGGAATGTTTTTAAAGAAATTGTATATTTTTATATGAGGATCTTTTTTGAATATAGAATCCAAAAGATCAGTTTTGCTTCTTTGTGCTACAAAATCAAAATCCTTTGTTCCGTAAAAAATGGTTTCGTTCTTTGAAGTTTTCAGCATCAGAAAATATTTATCCAATCTCTCCAGCAGTGTAAAAAGAGAGTCTTCCAGATCAACGGAAGTAACCGATATTCTCTTTATTTGTGTAGAGTATTTGATTTTTAGACTGAAAATAAGCTTTTTTATCATCTTGACGGCAGTATGAATCCGCACATCTTTGAAAAAAAGCAGATAGGTATTGTCTCTGTCAAGTAAAATAGGATTATAATCTATAAAAGCATGGATAAATGCTATAACATCTTTAAACTTTTCTTCATCATTATGTCCTGGATCATATTCCATCCTTGCTATGCAAAGAGGGATTTTACGCTCTTTTGCAAAAATCATCTGAGATTCGATAATGGCTTCATTTGCCAATTGCGACAGTTTACAATTCATATTTCACTCACCAAATTATTTTTTATATAATTCGGTTTTTTTTGAAAATACTTTAGAGATGCCCTTTAGTATTTTAAGGTTTTATCCAATCAATCAGATTATGTGTAACGCCTATGATAGAGGGTGTAACATTTTTGATCTTTTTGTTTACAACTGTTATCGAGTTTGGAATGTATAAAAAAAGATATGGATTATCTTGGGTTATTAGTTTGAATATCTCTTTGTAAATAACAGATAATTTCTTTTTGTCGATGGTTTTTTCACCTTTTTTTATCAACTCATCCACTTTTTTGTTGTGATAATGAACAAAATTAAATCCCCCCTTCTTATCACTCTGTGTATGCCAGATACTGTAGGCATCTGGCATAAGTCCCAGACTCCATCCCAAAACTATCGCTTCAAAGTGTCTTGGAGCTATGATTGTATTTAAAAAGGCCTGCCATTCCAAAGCTCTTATTTTGACCTTTACTCCGATATCCTTTAATTGATGCTGTAAAATCTGCACGGCATACATTCTGACAGAGTTGTTTGAATTTGTTACGATCTCAAATGATAAAGGATGTTTTTCATCATATCCCGCCTCTTTTAGAAGTTCTTTTGCTCTTTTTATATCTTTTTTCGGTGCTTTTATCTTTTCGTTGAAAGCAAAAGTACCGGGCATAAAAGGTCCTGTGCAGACTCTGCCGTGACCGAAAAAGAGGATATCGACAAGTTCCTGCCTGTCTATACCCAGACTTATGGCTTCTCTGACTTTGGGATTTTTGAATTTCGGATTTTGGAGATTGAAACCCATGTAGGTATATCCGTGGGAGATATCTTCATAAATGG
This sequence comes from uncultured Campylobacterales bacterium, assembly GCA_964450755.1. Classification (GTDB taxonomy): domain Bacteria; phylum Campylobacterota; class Campylobacteria; order Campylobacterales; family JAADDG01; genus JAADDG01. The sequence goes on along the minus strand of CAYVDJ010000120.1, from coordinate 3,874 downwards.
CATAATAATCTTTGAATTTTTTGTCTATCTGTCTTTCCATCTGAAGTGGAGAGAGGCTTCCCATGTCGAGTTTATGGGATTTTAGCATCAAAAATTCGGTAGATGGATCGGGAATAAAGTGATATATTATCTTATCGATATTCGGTTTGTGTATAAAATAGTCGTCATTTGCTCTAAGAACCATATCTTTTGATATCTCAAAGCCTTTTAGTTTATATGGTCCCGTTCCGATTGGGTGTTGATTGAAAGAGCTTGTCATCAGATCCTTTTCATCTTTTAAAAGATGTTTTGGAAGTATTCCCATCATCCATGTTTCCAACGCTTTAAAATATGGCTCTTTGTATTTGATTTTAAGCGTATATTTTTCTATCGCTTTTACGCTTTTTACATATCTGAATTCACTTGCATAGGGGGTGAAAATTTTTGGAGATATGATGGTATTGTAGGTAAAAACAACATCTTCGGCGCTGAAAGGTTTACCGTCTTGCCATTTGACATTCTCTTTTAGTTTAAAAATGAGAGTTGTATCATCTGTAAATTCATAGCTTTTTGCAAGTTCAAGTTTGATTTTTCCGTCTTTGTCATAAGTAACAAGAGAGTTAAAAACCCATCCCGATATCGTACCACTTGCGCTGTCGGTTGCAAGGATTGGATTGACTCTGCTTGGATTTGCGGAGATAGACAGGTGCAGAGTAGATCCAAAAAGTAAAATATTGAAAATAACAGACAGTATAACAGCTCTCATAAAGATATCAATACTCCTCTTTAAATTTATAATTATGCTCTTTTAGAACTTTTCTGATACTTTCTTGATGCTCTTTGCCTTTTGTTTCAAGTGCCATTGTAACATTTGCATCCCCGTAAGATAAACTTGTAGATGTTCTGTCATATCCGATATGTGTTATGTTTGCTCTCTCTTTTGTCAGCAGATCGGTCAGTTTCATCAGACTTCCAGGTTTATCGATAAGAGTTACGAGAAGTTTCATTTTTCTGTAGGATTTTATAAGACCTTTTTCGATGATAACCGATAACATCTGCACATCGATATTGCCTCCGCTTAGAACTATTCCTATTTTTGTATTTTTGCTGTATTTTATCTTATCATGCAAGATTGCCGCTACACCTACGGCGCCTCCGCCTTCTACTACAAGTTTTTGTTTTTCAAGCAAAAACAAAATGGCATTTGCTATCTCTTCATCATCCACTTTTACGATATCATCGACTACTTCAAGGATATATTTGAGATTTTTTTCGCTTACATCTCTTACGGCTATTCCATCTGCAATCGTCCTTACGCTTGTGGAGTCTATAGCCTTTTTTGCATAAAAAGAGTTATACATAGCCGGTGCTCCGGCAGCTACTACGCCTATAACCCTGATGTTCGGATCCAACTGTTTTATGGCAGAGCCTATTCCGCTGATAAGTCCTCCGCCGCCTATTGGAATGATTATCATATCAAGATCATTTACTTCATCTATCATCTCCAAAGCGATAGTTCCCTGTCCTGCGATGATTTTGTCATCATTAAAAGGATGTATAAATGTCAAGTTGTGTTCTTTTGCATATTTTAGAGCATATTCGTAAGCTTCATCATAATTATCACCGTGCAAGATTACATTTGCTCCCAAAGATTTGGTACTTGTTACTTTCAAAAGAGGTGTGGCTTCGGGCATGATGATAGTAGAAGGGATATTGAAACTTTTTGCGCTGTATGCTACTCCCTGAGCATGATTACCGGCACTTGCGGCTATAACTCCTCTTTTTCTCTCTTCATCGTTTAAAGAGGCTATTTTGTTATAGGCTCCTCTTATCTTGTAAGCGCCTGTGAGTTGGAGATTCTCTTTTTTCAGATATATTTGAGCATCTTTCTTATCGCTTAAAAGAGGTGCGTAAGCAAACGGAGTTTTTTCTACTATTTTAGATATTACTCTGTTTGCATGGACTATTTCACTAAGTGCGATCATTGCAAACCTCTGTGATCTACCATGGAACATCTGTTTTGCACCACTTTGAGTCCCATATCCTTTGCTTTTTGAGCCGCCTTGTTGTTTACTATACCTTTTTGAAGCCAAAGGACTTTTACATCATCTCTTTTACTGATGGCCTCCACTATCGCATCTACTGCGGCAGGTTTTCTAAAAACATCTACCATATCTATCTTCTCTTCTATTTCCAAAAGGGATCTGTAAACTTTTTCTCCGAGTATCGTTTCTCCTTTTGGATAGATGGGTATGATCTTGTATCCTTGGGATTGAAGATATTTTGCAACTTTGTAACTGTCTTTTTCCTCTTTTGGTGAAAGCCCCGGTATGGCAATGGTTTTTACACTGTCAAATATCTCTTTTATCTCTTCTTTATTTTCATTTACGGTAGGAAATTCGCACTCCATTCTAAACTCCTGATATTTTTTTGAAAGTATAACATTTTCAAGCATAAAAAATATTTTTATAATGCTGATAAAAATTAGTTAAATAACTAATTTTTATATCAAAGACAATATACATATAAGTAAAAGTTATATGTTTTCTTGTAGAAAATTAGTAATTTTAAGTCTAAATTAAGTCTATTTTTAATACGATTAAGTATTAGATTTTTTTATATTAAGGAGTAGTTATGAAAAAGTACATTTTGCCCATATTGTTGGGGGTTTCTTTTGTTTCCGCAAATGCTGCGGACAGTGATTTAAAGGCAGAAGTTGAAGAGCTTAAAAAACAGGTTGCCAAGCTCCAGAAAGCTCAACAGAAAATCAATATCAAATCTCTAAAAAAACAGATCAGTGAGATAAAGGCTCATGACGGTAATGACAATATCAAATGGGGTGTGGATTTTAGAACGGCTTATGATGTGATCAATTATGAAAGAGCAAACGGAGATAAGGACTCCAATCAAATCTTTACAAATAGATTATGGTTAAAAATGGCATTTGCGCCTACTGATAAACTTGTTTTTAAAGGTTTGTTAAGCTATTATAAAATGTATGGGGCAAGTGGAAACAATGCCCAAAGAACATCTGTTGAGTCTTTTGGAAAATTTGATACTTTTGACTGGTTTATCAATGAGGTGCCAAGAGATAATACTCTTAGAGTCAAAGAGGCTTATTGGTTATATTTGGGTGATGATTTTTTAAATATAGGTATTCCATGGACTGCAAGTATCGGGCGAAGACCTGCAACAGACGGACTTTTGGTAAATTACAGAGATGATCAAGAAGCGAAATCTCCTATCGGACATATCATAAATACCGAATTTGACGGTGCAAGTTTTAAGTTTAAACTTGAAAATGCAACGGATATTCCAGGACTCTCTTTTAAAATCTGTATGGGCAGGGGTTTAACCAATGCTACAGCAAGATACAGCAATTTTATGGATACCCAGGATAATTATATAAAAGAGGATGATGTAAAAAATATCGATTTGGCAGGATTTATCTTTGTACCTTATGATGACGGTCAATATTCTGTTACAACAACTGCGTTCAGAGCATTTAATCTAATAGGTTTTGAATATGGTTTTGCTCCGGGAATGGGCGGATTTGTAACAAATGATTTTGCAAACAGGATGAATATAACAAATCCTATGGGACCCTCACAAGCCGGTGATGCCTATATGTTTGCTCCGAAATTCAGTACTGTTGGAGATTTGGACGGAGCGGCTGTCAGTTTTATAGCAAACGGACTAGGCGACGGCATCAATGACTTTTTGGATGATACTGTCTTTTTTGCAAGTTATGCAATGAGCAAAACAAGACCTGACGGCAGCAACAGAGGATATTATCTGGATCCAAGCGGAAATCCTATGGATATGAACGGAGACGGAACACCAGATCAGGTTGATATACCAAGTCATATGCTGGGAAGTGAAGATTCAAAAACCG
>CAYVDJ010000119.1:0-7416 GCA_964450755.1 uncultured Campylobacterales bacterium | reverse complement strand
AACCAATCTCCAGCCCATACCCTGTACGAACCATGTTGCATTTTGAGCTATAAAATATCCTTCCCATGTAGCTCCGAACTCTCCTCTTTCAATCATAGTCTGTGTATAAGCGGAAAGTGTCAAAGAGATACTCATAAGAAGAACTCCTCCTGTGATTAGAGAGATAGCCCACCAACCTGCTTTTGTCATTTTCATTTTTTCAAGACCGTATTTGCCTTGAGCCAACATATATGCCATACCCAAAAGTATAGCTACATAAGCACCGAAGAATGACAAGTGTCCGTGAGCTGCCGGCCATTGTGTTCCGTGAGTATAAAGGTTTATTTGAGGAAGAGTATGCATAAATCCCCAGATACCCGCACCAAGGAAGTTACCGAAAGTCTCAACGGTGAGCCATGCAAAGGCCGGAGTATTTTTAATATCGTTTCCTTTTCCTCTCTCTTTACCCCAGTCGTAAAGAACATGCACGAAAAGACCTATTAGCGGTACAGGCTCCAAAGCAGAGAAAAGAGCACCGATTTCCCACCAGTATTCAGGAGTACCGATCCAGAAGTAGTGATGGCCAAGTCCCAGGATACCGGAACCAAACATCATAGCAACTTCGATCCATAACCACATCTCAACTACTTTACGACTCGCATTAAGAGTTTTGATAAGCATATAACCACCCACGGCAGCTACAAAAACTTCCCAAGTCGCTTCAACCCATAGATGGATAACCCACCACCACCAGAATTGATCCATAGCGATATTTGTTGTATAGAACATTCCTGCAAGATAAAGACCTGCAAGTGCCAAAAGGTCAGCCATCAAAACGGCTACGATACCTGTTATCTCTTTACCTTTAAATGCCGTTGCATAAACATTCCATAAAAAGACAAGAACTACGACAACGATGCCGATATCAGCCCATCTTGGAGCTTCGATATACTCTCTACCTTCTGTGATTAGCCATGTAGTCATCTCATTACCGGGACCTACTTGGATAAGAAGATATACCAAAACAACTACTGCCACCGCTGCGGTTAAAATGTAAAATCCCAATGTTCCGATTTTTATACCGACAGTTTCAATACCTGTTTCGTCAGGTAACAACCAATAAACAGCACCTATCATACCATATAAAAGCCATACGACCAATGCATTGATATGTACGATTCTGTTAATTGAAAAATCCAAAATATTAAATAAAAAATCGGGATATATAAATTGAATAGCCGCCAATAAACCAAAAAGCAGTTGAGCACCAAATAGTACTATTGCTACTATAAAATACTTAACTGCCAATCTTTGCGATTCGTATTTAAGTCCTGCATTACTACTCAACATGGACCGCTCCTTTTATCTTTCCAAAGTTTCTTGGGAAACCGTTCGTGTCAATAGTGGACATATGTTTCAAAAATGCTACTACGCCTTTAGCCTCTTTTTCCGTGATACCAAGATTTGGCATTCTTCTTGCATGAGTTGGGTATTTATCCGGATTTTGCAAAAATTTTGCCATTGCTTCCTCTTTGCTTGATGCGCCGGTCATTGCCTGAAGCGAACCGTTTGGTCCCCACGCCGGATCAAGCCATGATTTTGTAAGATCAGGAGCATAGTATGCACCGTTTCCAAGAAGTGTATGACAATCCATACAGTTTTTCGCCTGAACTGTTAATTTACCAAGATCAACAAGGGCCATTGCCTCTTTTTCACTCCAGTCATCTCTGCCGAAGAATTTCTCTTTTTCGTTAAATGAACTCACTTTTTTAGTGATGCCATTTACCTTTTTCATTACGCTTCCGCCTATAATCGGAATCTCATGACCTCTAGCGTTATCCATCTCATAAGTTATCTTATAATTGATAACCACAGGAGAAGGAATCCTCTTTGTTACCTTGTTTTGAACATCTTTTGCCGTTCCCATTGTCATCTGCCCCATTGTGTCAGCAGTCAAAAAAATGAGCAATACAGATGATACACCAGTTACCCACGCCGCCGAGCGTCTCCAAAAATGGTTACTCGTCCATACAGAAGTCGGTTTCTCTTCCACGCTTCTCTCCTTTTTTAAAGATTTGTCGATAGTTTAATGCCCATATCTATTATGAACTTTTTCCAATAAGAAATAGACTATATGCGGAAAAAACAGATAGCCAACCATCGCTCCGATTAAAACCTTCATCGTATAAGGTTCAACTTTAAGCAGTATGGAAAGATAATATATACATCCCACCAATGCCAACCAACTTGCATAGGCAAAAGTCATAAAAAACGGTCTTATTACCTTTAGTTTTACGATTGTAAAAAAACCGGCATACATCATTCCGAAAATTATAACAAATGCCGAAACAACAAATATGGCCAAAAAATCACTTGAGGGAATGTCTTGCATATAGTATTCCATAACTACTACCTCTCCTTTACATCAAACACTTTTTCAAAGTATAGAAACATTATATAATATGATTAAAAGATAGTCTTTGATTTATATCAATATGTATAAATTTTATCTATCTTTCTACGATACATTGTCTTATATTGTAACCTCTGTCAAATGCGGGATGAATGAACAGATCATCTTTTAGCGACCATTGGGCTCTTTTGTTGATTACAACTTGACCAGATGCTCTGTTTGTTTTATCTACACAAAGAATAGTTTTATTATTCTCGAACGCTTCTTTAATTTCTTGCATATTATTTTTCCTATATTGATAGTGGAAAACAAGTCCCAATGTAAGAAATATAATCATAACCGGTATTGCAATTTTACTTTTTTTGGGCATAAAGTCTCTTGTAACTACAAAAACAGTTATTCCCAAAACAAATAGAGATATAAATATAAAAACTATCTCTTCATGAAAAAAATCAGCCATTTTTTAGCTCCCATTCTTTAAATTTAGGTGAAAAATATTTGATCCTCTGTTTTTTAAACTCTCTTGTAGAGTAAAGATATTTGTGATCATATATATTTGTCTCATTCTCTATATCATTAACTACCTCATCAACCTCCTCTTTTGTTTTGCCATGAATCATTGTAAAAAGAGAGTATGGCCAATTGGGGAAAACAGGTCTTTGATAGCAGTGGCTTACGGCACTGAAACTTGCCATTTTTGTTCCTATCTCCTCTATCTGGTTCTCTTTTTCTTTGGGGATTCTCCAAATAACCATGGCATTGGCTTTGAATCCTGCTCTTCTATGGTATAAAATAGACGCAAATCTTCTCATTACACCGCTGTTTTTGTATTTTTCCGCCTCCTTTTGCAGCCTTTCATAATCGATATCCAAACTTTTTATAATATGTTCATAAGGTTCATAAATACTTTTGATATCCTCCTGTAAGAGATTGATAAGTGACATATCAAAATCGCTTAGTTTTATTTTTTCTTTTTTATGTTTTTTTATCCTCTCTCTCTTTGCCCTGTTTCCTTTTATATCAAGCTGTACGGAAATTTTAAACATTTTAAGCGTAGGAAGTATGATGTAATCTTTGGCATTTACCTTTTTTGCCATCAGCTCTACCGTTTTTTCAAGACCCAAAGAGCTGTTTGGTTCTACCGCTATCGTAAACCAGAGATTATATTCGTTATCTCTTTCATAATTATGACTGACTCCGGGATGGGTGTTGATAAATTTGGCGGCATCTTCGATATTATCCGTTTTGAATGCCACAAGAGAAGAACTGTATCCCAATGATTTGGTATCAAAAATTGCAGAAGTTTGACGGATTATCCTCTCTTCTTTTAACTCTTTATAGAGGTTTAAAATCTTCTCTTCTGTTGTATTCAGCTCTTTTGCCAGTGAAGCAAAAGGCCTTTTTGTCAGAGGAAACTCTTTTTGGATTAGATTTAAAAGACTCTCTTTCATATATCTCCTTTTTGCCGAAGTAGAGCTTTGTCTGTCGGCGAGTCTGTGTTTGAAACATAATGGTTCATTATAAAATAAAGAATTTTTTTATTCCTTGATGTGTATCAAAGGGATTTAAATTTCGTTATGCTAATATAATTTTAAAATTATATCAAAAAGGTTGATTTGTATGTTTAGTAAGAAGATGATATACGGATTTTTGTTTATATTTATATTTTTGAGTTTTTCATATCTTATTTTAAATATGCCAGAACAAAAAAATGAGAGGGTGTATAATGAGATTTTGAAATATTTTCCTTATGAGATAAAAAAGGAATTTGGAGGTCTTGATATAGTGGACAAAAGAAATGGTAAAGATCTTGATGTTGCCAATGCAAAAGTTTTTCTTGCGTATGATGAACTTATGAAAAGATGGGGGAAAGATCATCTTGAATTAAAAGGTGATGAACTGATTATAAAAGATGATACAAATAAAAGTGTTGAAATTGTAAAATTACAAAACAGTGATGAGAAAAAATTTGTAAAAAGTTTCTTTTTTTCAAATTAAAGGTGTGAGATTATATCCAATACCATTTCTTTAAATAAAATTTTGGATTATAAATCTCACTTTCCAAGGTAATTTTACATATCAAGATATCTTATCAATCCTTTTGAGATTTTATTGTAAGGCATTATTCTTGTTCCGCCGTTTTTCAGTTTAAAAAGTTCTGCATTTTGCAAAGTTCCAAAAGGTATCAGATCGTCTCCGTGAGGTCCTACAATTCTGCTTCCAAAAAGATAAAAAGCTTTTTTTGCATTTATCTTTTTACCGCTTAGATAATCTTGCACAAACATCTCTTTTATATCCGAATCCAATAATTTATGTCTTTTGAAATAATCCTGATGATAAAAAACCTGCATCATCGATTTTACGGAAGCAAATTGTATTTTTTTACCGTTTTTCAACTTCGCTTCACAAAGCCATTTGGGATATTTTTTCAAGGGTATTATATATGCCAGATCTGTGGCATTTTGATCAAGCAATTTTATCTCTCCGGCATTTAGATAACCTGTAAACAGAATAAATAGAGCCAATATCATTTTTTTCATATTTTTTCCTCCTTATAATAGATCTTTTTTTCTAAAGGCTATAAAACCAAGATAGCTAAAGATTATACCTAAAATAACAGGATAAACAATTGAATAAGCAATTAAAAGCTTTGTTCCAAGTGTATCCAAAAGATAGTAGGCAACAGGTCCTATAACCGTAAGTTCGGGATCAAAAAGCGATGTGGCACCTATCCTGAAAACCTCTATCGGATTTAGCATAGCTACTGTTACTATTACCTCATCACTTATTCTGTTTTGCAACATTAAACCAATAAGTGCAATATCTATAAAAGCCAATAAAACTATCCAGACGATAAAAGAACTTCCAAGTGCCACATCGGTTGATTTGACGATACTTGAGAGAAAAAAAGCTATTCCCAAAAAAATAAAACAGATAGAAAAAACAAGTGCCGAATATAAAAATATCATTGCCCAGGGAAGTGAACCTCCTTTTATGAGACCAAATATTACTGCCATAACAAGAGCAAAAAAGACCGGTAAAAAGACAGTCAAAAATCTCCCTGCCATCTTACCCCAGTAATAATCTTTCAAGGAGACCGGAAAAGAGAGCATATATTCCAAAACATTGCTTTCCCTGTCTCCCGAAATTGATTTGACGGTTGTTACGAGTATAAAAATAGGAAGGATAATGATCGTTACCTGAATGAAAATAAGAAGCATTCTGCTAAGTCCTGTAAAGCCCATTACCACCGAGTCGGAAACTCCCGTGATAAAAAAGAGAGCCATCAAACCGCCAAATACAACTGCATATACATAAAACCATTTTGAACGCAGGGACTCTTTGATGTCAAGATATGCTATTAAAAGAAGATTTTTCATCAATTGGTCTCTACTTTTTTGTTATTTAGTTTTTCTATTTCAAATATCAATTTTTTCACCTCTTTAAAATCAAGCAGTTTTTTATTTTTGGGTGCTGTTTTATCACTGTATGCGGCAAATCCAAATGCCATTGGAGTAATGGAATCATCTGTATATTTTGCCTCTTTTGCATCTATCCATTCACCTGTTTTTGCATCGGTAATCCATATTTTTGCCTGGTCTCTCCATGGGATTTTTTCCTCATCAAGCCAAAGGATAGCACATCCTATGTCATCAAATTTGTATGCTTTGTCTGTTTTTGGATTGATGATCTGTACGGCAAATTTTCTATCGCTTATGGCCATCTTGCACCTTTCGCACATATCTCTGTCCCAGTGCATTTTAACCGCCGATCCTGGCGGTTTTTTTTCACATCCCAAAAAACCAAAAATAACTGTTATAAAGATTAAAACAAAACTAAATTTTTTCATCTTCCACTATCTCGCCTAAATCCATATATATTTTACGATTTACCAGTTTTTCAATCTCATCAAGGCGATGAGTAATAAACAGAGTCGAACATGAAGGATCGATCTGCTCTAACAGTTTGTAAAAATTGTCTCTTCCTTTTGGATCAAGATTTGCCGTAGGTTCATCAAAGATGAGCAGGTTGCTTTTTTTGGAAAGTGCAATGGCAATCAGGAGTTTTTGTTTCATACCTCCTGAGAGTTTGAAAAAAGGTTTGGAAAAATGTTGTTTTATATCCAGATCCATTTTTAAGGACTCTTCAACGATTTTATTTTTATCGACACCACTGCTTTTTGCTATAAAAGAGAGAAGTTCATCTATACTCAGTTTAACAGGAGGAGGCAGTTGAGGAATAAAGCTTATATTTTTAAGAACCTTTACTCTCTCTTTGACAGGATCAAATCCTCCTACTTTTATCTCTCCTTTGTCGATATGATAGAAACCGAGCATTGCACGGACAATTGTTGTTTTGCCAGCTCCGTTTGGTCCCATCATGGCGATTCTATCTCCGCTTTGAATATTGAAGGTTACATTGTTTAAAACCTTCGTACCCATAAATTTTTTAGTAACATTTTTGGCAACTACCAGCATCTATATCAAATCTTTCAGTCTAAATTCATAGCTGTATGCATCTTCATGACATACATCAAAACATCTTCCGCAAAGTGTACAATCTCCGTTTATAACAAAATGCATCATGTCATTTTTTTCAATTCTCTCTTTGTCATATTTGGGATTTGTAAATTTCAGTACATGTTCTTCAGGACAGACAATAAGACAAGCTGCACAGTGATCGCATTTGTTTAGATCCCATTTTACTTTTGTCGCACTTGCCCAACCTAAAAAATTGTAGGTAGTTCCTACCGGACAGACATATTTACACCATGCTCTTCTTGAATAAAATATCTCTATTAGCAAAATAACAAGAACATAGATGATTGCCAAACTCCATCCGTAAACTACAAGACGGCTTAAAATACCTATGGGATTTATGATTTCAAATACCAGATATCCGTCAATAAATGCAGCTATTAAAAAGATAGCCCAAAAAATAAAGCGGATATTGGGGTTGAATTTTCTCTCTTTTATGATATGCTTTCTTACAAGTATCATATGGATATGTTCACCTATCTCACT
>CAYVDJ010000118.1:0-60050 GCA_964450755.1 uncultured Campylobacterales bacterium | reverse complement strand
GGATCAAAACTTGCCACAAGAGGCGATGCCTATGAATTTTGGTTAAACAAAGGTTTGATAGACAAGAAATTGACTGCCCAACTTAGATATACCTATATCAAAAACAAATATACCGGAAGTCAGGGATTTTTTGCAAGTGCTACGGGAACTCCTATGACAATGGATGAAGCAAGAGCAATGGGGCTGAATCCTATCGAAAAAGCTCAAGATGTTAGACTTTATATAAGATACAGATATTAATCTTTTAAATCTCTTGTCCCCATGTTTTGCATGGGGACTTTTAAATTCTCCTATAAAACTTTTGCCCAGAACAAAAATGCTATCACACTGATAAATGATATTCCTGCTATATTTAAAATAAATCCTATTTTTGCCATATCTTTTATCCTGATGGCACCCGAAGACATGGCTATGGCATTTGGCGGTGTGGCTATCGGCAGCATAAAGGCATAACTTGCGCAGATGGTTGCCACAAGTAAGAAGAGAGTTGTATTTATACCGCTTCCTTCCATCGTCGTAAACGAATAGATAACCGGCAGCATCATAGCAGTCAGAGCGGTATTGCTTGTGATCTCGGTTGTAAAGGTTATAAGAGCGGCTATGGCAAGTAGCAGTAAAAAGGGCGAAAGATCGCTGATTTGCATCAGATAGTCGGCTATCGCTTTGTCAAGTCCCGTCTTTGAAAAGGCTTTTGCTATCGAAAAACCGGCACCAAAAAGGAAAATAATCTCAAACGGAATTTTTTTACTGTCTTCCCATTTTAGTATATTAAAAGGAGGCAGAAACATCAAAAGTCCAAATCCCAGTAAAATACCTTTTTCATTCAGTCCGAGTCCGCTGTAAAACGGTTTGATTGGCGCATTTACAAAAAGCAAAATTACAAGAGCTATAAGAACAAATGCAACCTTTTTTTGTTCAAAGTTCAGTGTTTTGGATGTTTTTTCCATACCGACAGATATCTTTTTGACTCCCCATGAGAGAATAAATCCCGTAAAAAGCAACATCACAAAAGCCAACGGCAAAATCATCCATATCCACTGTATAAACGGTATGAGAGAAAGACCTTTGTCTTCCATGATACCCAAAAGTATAAGATTCGGTGGTGTGCCTATGGGTGTAAGGATACCTCCCACACTTGCGCCGTAGGCGATTGCCAAAACAAATCTCATTTTCAAAGAGGAATCATCACTCAAAAACATTGCCACAGGCAACAAAAGCAGAGCGGTTGTCGTATTTGAAAGAAAAGAACTCAAAACTGCCGAAGTTATCAAAAGAGAAAAGATGATTCCTCTTGGTGTCGGAGGAAAAACGGATAGTATTTTATCTGCCATAAATTTATGCAGATCTGTTTTTTCAACCGCTATGGCAAGTAAAAATCCTCCCAAAAAGAGAAATATGATCGATTTTGAGTAGTTTATAGAAGTGGCATTTGTACTCAAAATATCAAATGCCGGAAACAGGACTATCGGAAAAAGGGAGACAACTCCAAGAGAGATCGCTTCATTTGTCCACAAAGTTACCATAAAAGCTACAAGTCCTATCAGAAAACTCTGTTTTTGGGTAAAAAAGGGCAGAGATATTGCAAAAAATATCAATGCTATAACAACAGCAACCAAAATCTTGTAAATATTTGATTTCATCATCATTCTCCTATATCCATTTTTGTTTTTTCAGCCACTTGTATATAAAATATGCAATGGCGATATTCAGTATCCATGTTATTTCATATCCGTATTTCCATTCAAGTTCAGGCATATATTTAAAATTCATTCCGTAATTTCCGACGATAAATGTAAGAGGTAAAAATATCAAAGATATGGCCGCTAGTCTCTGCATAGCCTGATTCATTCTGTTTGAGAGGAAACCCATCAAAAGATTTTGCAAATAACCTGTTCTGTCAAGATAGGTTTTTGACTCATTTATCAAAAATGTCAAATGCTCTTTTAGATCTATAAATTCATATCTCAGTTTTTTTCTCGTTACAGTCGGCAAATGATTGTACATCTTGTTTACAATATCGTTTTCCTGGATAGATAGTTTAGCGATTTTATTCAAACTTCTTCTGGCAAAATAGAGTGCTTTTTGTACTTCCTCCTCATCAAGGTTTTCATTGAAGATATCATCTTCTATCTCTTCTAGTTTTATATCGATATAGTCGATAATTGCCATTGTGCTGTCTATCAGGATATCTAAAATATTATAGAGATTATATTCGATTCTGTCGGTTGGTTTATATCTTTTGTAGAGTTTTGAGACGATGTCTTTTATGATTTTTTCCTCTTTTGTCAGAAATATCAATCTGTTTTTGATAAAAATAATAGCTATATTGACATCTTTGTATAAAAGTTCGCTCTCCTCTTCCGGAATAAAATATTTTAAAATCAGAAGTTTGATATTTTCGTTTTCTTCGTATGTAACACTTTGATCTTCATTTTGAATATCCTCTATGAAGGTTTCGGGAAAACCGTTTTGAGTCATCCACTCTATTATCTCTTCATTATAAATCCTGCTGAAAACTATACGGTTTTGTTCATCGTCCAATCTGATCTCATTTTTTCTGTAGAGTTTGTCGGAAAAGATATACACAAACAGCCTTTTGGATAATATAAAGATAATATTATCATAAATATTGATATATATCGGTTCATTTTTTTTAATATTTAAATAATATTCTTTATTATATAATACCTTGAATCTAAACTTTAGAAAGGATAGTTAATGTATAAGTTAAATAATATTTTATATTTAATATTATTTCTTCTTTTCTCAAACCTTTTTGCAGAAGACTTTAAAGTGCAGAAAGTAGGGACTTTAAATGAGTCTTTTTATGAAGTTGCGGTAAAAAATCATATAGTTTACGGCGCTTCCAACAGGGGAATAGTGGTCTTTGATGCTTCAGATCCAAAAGATATGAAGCAAAAAAGTGTTTTTTCTTTAAATGATGAAGTTAATTCTATCTACAGCGACGGAAAAACTTTGTATATAGGAGGCAAAAAGGGACTTTATATATGGGATGTATCAGATATCACCTCTCCTAAGCAGTTATCCTTTTTGGCTTCGGACAAAGAGATAAAAGGGATGGATGTAAAAGAGAGCTATATCTATGCTGTTGACGGTGAGGGATTGAAAGTTATCGATATATATGACAAAACTTCGCCCAATGTTGTAACATCTTTTACAACATCGGGAGTCAGTGAAGATGTCAAGGTAAGAGATGACAAAGCTTATATTGCAGACGGTGAGAACGGTCTGGTTGTTTTGCAGATAGCCCATTCCGGAGCTATAACAGAGATAGGAAGTTATGAGTCAAACTCAACCGCTGACAAAATAGCTGTTGTCAATAATGAAGCCTATATCTCCTATGGAGCGGCCGGATTTAGAGTGATAGATATAAGCGATCCTTCCAATCCCTCTTTGCTTTTTGACTGTGACGGACCTAGTCATTACTGTCATGCGATGGATATAGATATTTCAAGTGACGGCAAAACCTCTTATATCCTGGATAAAACAACAGGTCTTAAAGTAGCAAATGTTATAACACCCGACAATATTCATCTGGCTTCGGAATACAAACAGTTGGGCGAAGCAGTAGCAATGGCAAGAGAGGGAGATCTTGTCTATATAGCCAATAAAGATACGGGTATTCAGGTTATAGATGTGAGCGATAAATTTCATGCAAAAAGAGCAGGTTCACATGAGTGCGTTTTTCATCCCAAAAAAGCGGTGGCAAAGGGAGATACCATCTATATCGCAGATGTTTACGGCGGTTTGGATATCGTTGATTTTTCCGATACCTCCTCTTTGAAAGTAACAGGAAATATTGAGCTTGGATGTATAGCCGAATCAATAGATGTCAGTAAAGATGAGAAGTATGTCTATATAACAGACTTTTGTCAGGGACTTCATATAGTTGATATCTCGGATAAACAAAATCCCAAAATGATCTCGACTCTCATAACAGAGGGAAGAGCTTATGATGTCAAAGTGAAAGGAGACTATGTCTATATCGCAGACAGATCCAAAGGTTTGCAGACAGTGGATATAAAAGATCCCAAAAATCCGTCAATCACAGCAAACACTCCCACAGAAGCCTATGCGATGGGCGTTTATGTCAAAGACAACTATGCCTATCTGGCTGACTATAATGATACTCTTTGTGTGATAGATATTTCAGATCCAAAAAATCCGGTAAAAACAGGAACTTATGATACAGACACAAGCGGTTATGCGATGGATGTCGTAAACAGCGGGGATTATACCTATATCGCAAATTTTTCGATAGGTTTGCAGATAGTAGATACCAAAAATCCAAACGATCCAAAACTCAGTTCAGTGTTTGATCTAAACAGCAGCACTTCGGCGGATCATGCCACGGGAGTCGATGTAAAAAACAGTTATGCCTATTTGGCATATAAAGATTTCGGTTTTGCGATAGTTGATATTTCCGACAAAGAGCATCCATCTCTTTTTAAACATTTTGCCGCAAACAAAAGCGTAGAAGATGTAAGTGTTATTAGAGATTATATCATCAGTTGTGATGACGGTTACGGGATAGATATATACAAGATGAGTTTTGCCAAACAGATAGAAGATTTTATAAAAAGACTCTATACAAAACTTTTGAAAAGAGACTATGATGAGGAGGGATTGAACTATTATCTGCAAAGACTCTTAAATGACGACAGTGCAGCGTCGGTGGCGGAAGTTTTCTTTCAAAGTGCCGAGTTTAGAGGATTTCACCTCTCAACAGATGAGTTTTTGCAAAGAACTTATGAAACTCTTTTGGACAGAACAGCCGATAACGAGGGACTTTTATACTGGAAATCGATGATTGATGACAAAGGGATTCCAAGAGATATCATTTTTTATAAATTTATTATGTCTGATGAATTTAAAAGTTTGGCTTTAAAATATAATATTAAAGCTTATTCAAAAGATGATGCTCTCAGAGCCTTTTTAAACAGAATGTATCTTTTGGTTCTTGACAGAAATGCCGATCTTGAAGGAGTCAATTTTTGGGCAGGAAAATTAAAAAGCGGTGAAAAAACGGCTCAGGATATCGCGATGGAATTTTTCGGCTCCAAAGAATTTATAGACAGACATCTATCGGATGCGGAATTTATAGATATTGCCTACAGGGCATTGATGGACAGGGAAGCTGATGAGGGCGGCAAAAGCTATTGGAGAGATTTTTTGAAAACTCACGGCAGACTTGATATGGTAAAAGAATTTGTATCTTCAGAAGAATTTCAAAACCTTTCTTATGAATACGGAGTGGCAAATAAGTAATCTTATTTGCCACTTTTCCTCAAATGATAAAATAATTTTCATTTTATTAAACTTTTATATTAATTACGATATATTATATTACAATCTATCCGGTAAAAATTATTTTAAGATAAAAAGGATTATTTTATGAAAAAAATATTGCTCTTGATGTTCTTCGTGATATCTTCGGTTTTTTCCCAAGAGCTTTTTTACTACAGTGGCGGTCATAAACAGCCTCTGATAGCTAAATTTTCAAGATATGAAGTAAAAAACTTTATACCAAAAAACGCAAAAAATATAAAAGCGATATACTACAGAACACAAAACAATGATTTGGTAGGTATCTCCAACCGAATAATAGTAGGTTTAAAAGATGAGAGTTTAAAAGAGACTCTTTTAAACAGATATCATCTGAAAATGATAGAAGAGCTTGGTAATAATATCTATGTTTTTCAAACTCCCGACAGAATGAAAACTCTTGATATATCAAACGAAATATATAAAATAAAAGGTGTTGATTTCTCTCATCCTGATTTTATCAAACAAAAAAGAAAAAGAACCCTTGACCCTCTCTTTTCTTCAGCATGGCATTTGAAAAACAAAGGTGGTGAAAAGAATGGAGTTTTATATAAAAGAGATGCCGATATCAAAGTGGAAGATGCATGGAAGATTACAAAAGGTGAAGGGGTAAAAGTAGGTATCATAGATGATGCGATAGATATAAATCACGAAGATTTAAAGCAAAATATCGCAGGATACAAAAACTATGCCGATTACGGTACGGATGACCCATCTCCTACGGCACAGGCGGGGGATTATAACGGCGACTGGCACGGAACTTCTTGTTCTGGACTGATAGTGGCGGCTGAAAACTCAAAAGGGAGTGTGGGTGTTGCACCCAAAGCAAAACTTTATGCGGTAAAAGACGGACCTTATATCTCCGACAGCATAAAAGCATTTAACTGGCTGGATTCGCAGGGGGTGAGTGTTATCTCAAACAGTTGGGGAACATACAGTCTTGATGATGCCCTCAACAGAACTTTTAAAAATCTTTATACTAAAGGGAGGGGAGGCAAAGGCGTTTTGATCATATTTGCCTCCGGCAATGACGGATACAATCTTGACTCTCCGTACTATCAGGATGAATCCGAATCTCCCTATGTTCTTTCAGTCGGTGCTTCAAGCGAAGAGGATCTTGTAACAAGTTACAGCAATTTTGGCAAAAGTCTGGATATCTTGGCTCCGGGATCCGAATACGGAACGATAGTTACAACAGATGTAACAGGAGCAAAAGGCTATAACGGATACAACTATACTTTTGATTTTGCCGGTACTTCCGCTTCAGCTCCCATCGTTGCCGGAGTAGCGGCTTTGGTTTTTGGTGCAAATCCAAATCTGAGTGCCAAAGAGGTGATAGAAATCCTGGAAAAAAGTGCCGATAAAATAGGAAATATGTCCTATATCAACGGCAGAAACGATCACTACGGATATGGAAGAGTCAATGCCTACAAAGCTGTTCTGGCTGCACAGGGAGATAATAACGAAACCGCTCCTCCGACTTTTGAAGAGCCAAAAGATGAATATATATGGACGCTTTATAAATACCTCTTCCAAAGAGATTATGACAAAGAGGGTTTTGACTATTGGGTAAATCAGCTGAAAAACGGAAAAACAGCCGCTTATGTGGCAAAATTTTTCTTTTTGAACAGTGATGAAATAAAAAAGAGTGATATCAGTGATGAGGATTTTATAAAAAGCATTTACAAAGCTCTTTTAAACAGAGATGTAGAACCCCAGGGACTTGCTTATTGGCTTGATCAGATACAGAACAAAGATGTTCCAAGAGTCGAGCTTTTCAACAGTGTGATATTTTCCGATGAATTTAAACAACTGTGCGAAGAACACTATAAAATCACCCCTTTTGACAGAGATGATCAGTTGGAGGCATTTGTAGAGAGATTTTACTCATTTGTTCTAAAAAGGGAGATTGATCCGCAGGGAAAAGAGTACTGGGTGGAAAAACTGAGAGAAAAAGTAAAAAGCGCTTCAGATATAGCAAAAGATTTTTTTAATTCTCCGGAATTTTTAAACAAAAATCTTGATGACAAATCGTTTATAGATGTTGCATACAGAACTTTATTGAACAGAGAACCCGAAAAACAGGGTCGTTCATACTGGGAAGACAAACTGAAAAATGATATGACCCACAACGATTTGATAGAAGAATTTATAGATTCAAAAGAGTTTTCCAACATAGCCTCTTCTTATAATATTACCAGATAGAAAGGCTTCAGGTTTTTTCATAACAACATTTTAAGAGAATTTTTGATATATTTATGTATATAAAATCAAACCGAAAGGATATATGATGAACTTAAGTTTAGTCGGAAGACAGTTTGAACTTACCGATTCTATCAAATCTTATATAGAAAGTGCCGTAGAGTCTTTGAAAAAATATAATCTTGATATTATATCTACCAAAGTTATAGTATCTGCCGATGAAAAAAACGGGAAAAAAGGATACAGTATAGAATTTACTATCCATCTTCCGCAAAAAAACAGTGTTGTTATCAGACAAAAAGACAAAGATGTTTATGCCGCTATCGATTTGGCAGTTGAAAGAGCCAAAAAAGTTCTAAGAAGACATCATGACAAGATAAAAGATAAAAAACATGTAAAACCTGAAGTTTTAACAGAAGGTACACTCTCTGTACAATCTTTTGATAATGAAGTGGATGAGATAATCCCTATGGAGTTGGATCTCTATAAACCTTTGGATATAGAAGAGGCTTTGGAGATTTTAAAAAGTGACAGCAGACAATTTCTGGTTTTCAACGATACTGACAACAAACTTCGCGTTCTTTACAAAAGAGGCGATAACAAATACGGTTTATATTAAAAAAAGCGGTGTATTTTGCACCGCTTTTAAAAAGGTGAAACAGCTTCTATAAATTTCGCTCCCCATGGTTTTGTGGTGGAAGCGTCGATATCTCCCTCTGTCTGATATAAAATCTTCGCATCGGCTATATATTTTGAATCTATCGTATTTTTTTGATCTATATCGTAGGGTCTTATGACTCCGCTTAATTTGATGATCTGTTTGTTGCCGTTTACCAAAAGTTCTCTGCTTCCTGCGATAAAATAGTTTCCGTTACCAAGTATCTTGATAACTCTTGCAGTTATTGTTGTAGTGAATTTTTCGTTTCTGGTATTAACTCCCGAAGATGAAAAAATATTGCTTGAATTGCTTTTAAAGCCGATATTTGCAGCGCTGTTGATTGTATTTGCTATGGAACTTGCTATACCACCGGAATTTGGAGTCATCAAACCGCCTCCCAACTGGTTGTTGTTGTTTTTTTGCAGTTTCTTCTTGCCGGTGGAGGACTGGGCGATATTTTCATTGATAACAACCGTTACGATATCGTTTATGTGCATGGCTGTTCTGTCAGAAAAGAGAGGGTTGTCTCCTTTGCCAAAAAGGCTTCCCTCGTTATTGAGTATTTTATTGTTTATGCGGGGAGGAATCTGTTCTACATACTTTGGAGGTTTCATATCGATCACGGGATCAACAGGATGCACGGAACAACCCAGAAAGAGAAATATCATGGAATTTATCATTATAATTGAAAAAAGTTTTTTCATTTTTACTCCGTTTAAAGTCAATTGTAATAAAATTACAAGCAAATAAAGTTCCAAAAGGGAGAAAAAATGAGTAATTTAAAAGAACAGTTGAAAAATGATCTAAAAGAGGCCATGAAAGCCAAAGATATTTTTAAAAGAGATGTGATCCGTTTTTTGATGAGTGCGCTTAAACAGGTGGAAGTTGATGAAAGAAGAGAGTTAAGCGATGAAGATATCCAAAAGCTTATCCAAAAATCTGTAAAACAAAGAGAAGATGCCGCAAAACAGTACAAAGAGGCGCAAAGAGAAGATCTCTATGAAAAAGAGACAAAAGAAGCTGAATTTTTGAAATCCTATCTGCCAAAACAGTTGGATGATGAAGAGCTAAAAGAGATAGTAAAAAGTGTCATAGAAGATACAGGTGCCTCTTCCATGAAAGATATGGGAAAAGTCATGGGAGCAGTTATCAAAAAAACAGCCGGTGCCGCTGAGGGAAGAAGGATTAATACCATCGTCAAAGAGATGTTGTCTTGATATAAAAGCACGGCCAAAGCCGTGCCAATTTTTTTAATGATTGAAACAGGAGTGTTAAAATCGGTTAAGTTATATCAAAACTCTCCACGATATCCCCAAACTCTTTGGTATATGTAAATTCTTTTACGATATCGAGTCTTGTTTCTCCCTCTTTTAACTTTTTACTCCAGTATGCCTGACCGCCTTCGTCGGCTTTTCTGTCAAAAAAGGTGTGATAGAGTGTATCTATAAACTCTTCGTCGGTTTGATGTCTGTCGCTGTACTCCTTACTTGCAAAAAAACCGATTGCTGCTTGTGCGGGTGTTTTTTGGGAACTTTTTATCTGATCTATCCAGTAGGCAAGACCGCTTTTATCAACTCCTCTTCCTAAAACAAGAGTGTAAAATCTTGATATAAATCCCTCTATTCCCCCTTTTTGGGCTTCATTTTCTATATCTTTTACATTGAACTTTTCTGTCAAATCTTTAAACTCTTTTGCCGCAAAAAAACCTCTCATCACATCCTCTTTTGTTTTGCCGTTTTCCAACATAAAAACCCAATGACTCAACCCCTCCCCGTCAGCTTCTCTGTCAAACAGGGTTTTATAAAGTATCTTTACAAACTCCTCATTGTTCAACCCTTTGTCCGTAAACTCTTTTGAGTTGAAAAATCCAAGCGCCACAAAAGATGCGCAGCGGCTTTTCAGAGTCGATACCCAGTAGTTAAGTCCCTCTTTGTCCGCTTCTCTTGAGAGGATATTTTTATAAAAACGCTCTATAAAAGCTTCCAAAGGATCGCCTCTAAAGACGGGAATATTCAAGGAAAAATCGATTTTGGGGGCATTTGAGGCTGAAAGTATCGCTTGATTTGTTATATTTCCCTCATCTCTTTTATCGATTGTCGTATCAAAAGAGATTGTAACCTCTTTGGAAGGAGTAAGTTTTGAAAATCTGACTTTTACGAAAAAATCTTTATCCTCCGTCTCTCCTTCATCACTTTTTATGCTGTCTGTCAGAATAGTTGAACCCTCGATGATGGGATTTTCAAAGACAACATTTCTGGCATTTTGGTTTGAAATATTTTTGATTGTTACCTGATAGTGAACGGTATCATTTTTACTTATTTTTCCGTTTTTGTCTGCATCGTTTTTCAAAGAGTAGCTCATAAAAAGAGAGAGTTTTGATAAATCCCCCGTCATCTCAAAAGCTCCGCTATCGCACTCCATACGCTTTTCTCCTCTCTCGTCCGCAGAGAGGCAGTAAGACTCTTTTGCCCTGTTTAGTGCGATACTTTGTTCATCAAGAGCCATTGTTTTGGTGTAACCTCCGTTGTTTTCAAGCCCTTTTAAAAGAAGTTCGGATATTTCGTACAGATCATCTGTGTTATTCAAAGAGCATGTATTTGAGGGAGATTCGATATTTCCTCCAAAAGAGTTTATCTCTCCTTGATTGTTACACTTTCCCTCTATCAGACTGTTTGTTATATCTATATTTCCCTGATAATTTAAAAGAGCGCCTGTGTTTTGGGTGGCTGAATTTAGAGCAATCGTTACATGAGTGAGAGTTATATTTGCATCTTTGTCATTGTTTGAGACAGCTCCTCCCAAATTGGCACTGTTTAGAGTAATCGTTGAATTTTTGATATTTAGCGTACTTTGGGAGTTTATGACTCCTCCTCCGTAGCCGTTTATCGCATAGTTGGAATTTATCGTAGAGTCTTCTATATTTAAAACAGCTCCGTGATAGTTGCCAAATGCTCCTCCGCTTTGGGCGCTGTTTTTGGAGAGAGTAGATTGTATCAGAGTTAATTTTCCTCTTGAATTTACGATACCTCCTCCGATTTGTGAGGCTTTGTTATCGGTGATTTGACTCTGTTTTAGGAAAATGGTACCTAGATTCCATATCCCTCCTCCGTTTGTATCGACGCTGTTTTGAGAGATGAGAGAGCTGTTTATATCGATAAAACTCTCCATATCATTATAGATGGCTCCACCGCTTTTGACAGCGTAGTTTTTTTCAAGATTGCAAAAGATCATATAGAGTTTTGATTGGTTAAGTACTCCTCCTCCATACTCTTTGGCATTGTTTGATAAAATTTTGCAGTTGTATAAATTCATCTGTTTTGATTTTGGCGAGTTGTATAATCCTCCCCCGTTTTTGGAGCTGTTGTTATCCTGTATGGTTGTATCTGTGAGTGTGGCTTCTGCCGTGCTTGTAGAGATTCCGCCTCCCAAAAGTTTTGCTTTGTTTTGTGAGATGAGGGATCTTTTGATATTTAAAAAGCCTTCGTTTATTATGGCTCCTCCATATTTGTTTAAAGCTTCATTTTGGATAAACGAAGAATCTTCTATCGTTAAGTCTGATTCTACATCATTATAGATCGCACCTCCGCTTATATTGGCGGTATTGTTTGTAAATCTTATATTTTCAAGTATATTGGAAGATCCTTTTATGAGCAGCATCGCTCCTCCAAAACCGTAGCTTGTATTGTCAGGCAGTGAAGAGCTGCTGTGAAAAAGAGCTTCATTGTTTCTCAAAATAGAGTTAAAAAGATGCAAAGTTCCGGTATTTTCGATAGCTCCGCCACCCTCTCCAAGCGCACTGTTTGCATCAAACAGAGATCTGTCTATCGTTATGGTTCCTTGATAATTAAAAAGCGCTCCTCCACCGCCGAGGTCTTCCCCTTTTGCATGATTTTGTAAAAATCTGCCGTTATTAATCGTAATATCTGCCTTTTGGTGATCGGCTATCGCTCCACCGTCATTTGCCTCGTTTTTTTCAAAAACCGTATCTGTTATGAGTGCTTTGGCATTTGTGAAGATCGCTCCTCCGTTGGAAGAGCTTGTATTTTGGATAAAAGAGGATTGTTCTATCGTCAGATTGCTGTCTGTTTTGGCGTAAATCGCTCCTCCGTCTCTGTCTGAAAAGTTGTTGTTTAAAATGGAGTTTTTGATAATGATGAGATTTTTTGCAAACACTCCGCCTCCAAAGCCGTTACTTAACTCACCGGTGGTTCTTGCACTGTTGTTTAAAATATCGCAGTTTTGGATAGTTAATGAGGATGAACTCAGTATGCCGCCGCCGTTGTTTGCCTCGTTGTCTGTGATTTTGACATTTTCAAGTGTCAAATCTCCATTGCTCAATATACCGCCGCCGTAATCGCTTTTGCCATTTCTGACAGTAAGACCAAAGAGTTTGACCCTCTTTCCCTTTGAAAAGGTATCTATATAAAATACCCTGTCATCTTTTGTTCCCGTGATAACGGTTTTATCTTTTCCGTCTCCCATGATATAGAGATCATCATTGATATTGAGATCGCCTTTTTCTCCGTAAAGCTCTTTTAGACCTTTTATAGTGAGTCTGTATTCTCCTGCGGGAATTTTTATCACATCAAATCCCTCATGTTTGTTTGCAGCTACAACAGCCTCTCTCAAAGAGCAGTCTTTGTCGCAGATACCGTCGTTGGTATCTGAACTTTTGGTAACGGTGTAAACAGAGCCAAAAATAGAATTTAAAATAAACAAAATATAAAATATTATTCTCATAGCAAAATCCTTTTAAACTATCTAAGCATATTATAACTTTTTTATTATTAAATTCAATAATTTTGCTATTTTGGTTTGCATATAAAAAAAGTAAGAAATATGTTATAATCTCATAAAACTAAAACAAGAGGTTGAAAGTGAGATTTTATATCGCAACGGATCATGCGGGTTTTGCTATAAAAGATGATGTTATAAAGATATTGGAGAGTTTGGGAAATGAGGTTACGGATCTGGGACCCGATTCATCCAACAGAGTTGATTATCCCGATTTTGCCCATAAACTGAGTCGTCGGGTTTTGGAAGAAGAGGGGAGTTTTGGAGTACTCATCTGCGGAACCGGAATAGGTATGAGTCTGAGTGCCAACAAACACAAAGGCATAAGAGCGGCTCTTTGTCATGATGCCTATACCGCTCAAATGGCAAGAGAACACAATGATGCCAATGTTTTGTGTTTTGGACAAAGAGTGGTAGGACTCGGAGTCATAGAGTCTATCTGCAAAGCATGGTGTGAGTCTGAATTTCAAGGCGGAAGACATGCTGACAGAGTAAAAAAGATAGAAACAGACTAGATGTTTTTAAACTGGTTTATTCTAACCGTTTTTGTATTTGCCGTTATATATCTTTTGATTATGATGTTATATACGCAGTCCCTTCTGAAAAAGGAGAGAAAAAACAACAAAATTATCCAAACGACACTTGAAGATGCGGAGATAATGATAAGAAAATATCAGATGCAACTGCAAAGATCGTTAGGAGATATCGATCTTTTAAATAATGAACTCAACAAAGTTAAAAATGATATAAAAGCTCTTCGTATAAGAAATTCTCAATACAGAGTTGAAAACGAAAAACTTAACAGAAAAATCAATGAGCTAGAAGGAAAGATAGAAGCTCTTTTATAAAGGATAAGTGATGGGAATAGAGATGGTATCTTACATAGGGTTTGCTTTGCTTTTTGGTATATTCATATATCTGAAAATTGCAATTTTTAAATAAGGGTTAATATGAAAATATTAAGAGATGAAGACAGGGCTTATCTTTTAAGCTCGATTAGAACTATCAAAGATTTTCCAAAGCCCGGAGTCAATTTCAAGGATATTACTACTCTTTTGAATAACAAAGAGGCGTTTTCCTTATTGATGGATCATCTTGAGGCAAGATACAAAGAAAAAGAGATTGATTACATCGCGGGAATTGAGAGCAGAGGTTTTATCTTCGGTGCGGCACTTGCGGCAAGACTGGGTAACAGATTTGTTCCGATAAGAAAAGTTGGCAAACTTCCATATACGACGGTGGGAGAGAAGTACTCTTTGGAGTACGGATTTGATGAGATAGAGATTCATATAGACGCTTTTAAAACAGTTGATAAAGAAAAACCCAATGTTCTTTTGATAGATGATCTCATAGCTACCGGAGGTACGGCAAAAGCTGCCGTAAATCTCATAAACAAATCGGGTGCCAACTGCATAGAGGGATGTTTTTTGATAAATCTAAAATTTCTAAAAGGTGATGAAGAATTGGTAAAAATGACTGAAATTTATTCGATATTGGAGATAGATTAGATGTATATTCCCAAACCTTCGGGATTTGATCCCGATTCAAATGGACATTTTGGGATATTTGGAGGACGGTTTGTGCCTGAAACTCTGATGCCTGTTTTGCTGGAGCTTGAAGAGGAGTATGAAAAAATCCGTTTTGACAAAGACTTTTGGAGAGAAGTTCGCTACTATCTAAAAGACTATGTGGGAAGACCGTCTCCTTTGTTTTATGCCGAAAATATCTCAAAAGAGTTAAATGCAAAGATATACCTAAAAAGAGAAGATCTAAATCATACAGGTGCTCATAAAGTGAACAATACCATAATCCAGGGACTTCTTGCCAAAAGGCTGGGCAAAAAGAAAGTTATAGCCGAAACCGGTGCAGGACAGCACGGAGTGGCTACGGCAACGATAGCTGCGCTTTTGGGATTGGAATGTGAAATATTTATGGGTGAAAAAGATGTAAAAAGGCAGGAGTTAAATGTCTTTCGTATGAAACTTTTGGGAGCAAAAGTACACTCCGTAAAAAGCGGAAGCAGAACTTTGAAAGATGCGATGAACGATGCGATAAGACACTGGGTAACAAATGCAAGAGATACCTTTTACATCATAGGAACAGTGGCAGGTCCCCATCCCTATCCGATGATGGTGAGGGATTTTCAGGCAATTATCGGTTATGAGGCAAAAGCCCAGATTATGGCAAAAGAAAACAGACTTCCAGACTATATCATAGCCTGTATCGGAGGCGGAAGCAATGCGATGGGGATATTCAGCCACTTTTTGGAAGAGGATGAAGTTAAATGTATCGGTATAGAAGCCGGAGGGCTGGGACTTGATACTGATAAACACGGTGCAAGTCTGGCAAAGGGAAGTCCCGGTGTACTGCATGGTCAGATGAGTTATCTTTTGCAGGATGAAGAGGGACAGATACTTGAAGCCCACTCTGTTTCGGCAGGTCTTGACTATCCCGGAATCGGACCTGAACACTCCTATCTAAAAGATATAAAAGCGGCATACTATAACTCTATAACGGACAAAGAGGCGATAGATGCCTTTGTCTGGCTTTCTCAAAAAGAGGGGATAATTCCGGCTTTTGAAAGTTCTCATGCCATAGCATATCTTAAAAAGATGCCAAAAGAGCAGATAGAAAATTCTCTTATTATTGTAAACCTTTCAGGGCGTGGAGACAAAGATATGATCCAGGCCAAAGATTTACTTCATTTTGACTGATTAAGGTTTACATTGGAACAATTTTTCATAGATTTACTAAAAGAGTATGGTTATATAATACTTTTTATATGGAGTATTATGGAGGGAGAACTTGGGCTTATTATGGCGGGAGTTTTATCCCATACGGGAGATATGAATCACTATATGGCTATTTTTATAGGAGGTCTGGGAGGATTTGCAGGAGATCAGATCTATTTTTATATCGGAAGGTACAATAAAGATTACATTTATAAAAAATTCAGACACCAAAAAAGAAAATTTGCCATTGCTCACTTGCTTTTAAAAAAATATGGTTGGCCTATCATTTTTGTTCAAAGATATCTCTACGGATTAAGAACCGTTATACCTATGTCGATAGGACTTACAAGATATTCTGGATACAAATTTGCTTTTATCAATCTTCTGAGCGCATGGGCGTGGGCAGCCATAACCATTACTCCGGCTTATCTGTTTGGAGAAGAGATTTTACAGATTATAGAGGTTGCAAAAAAACACTGGTATCTGGCAATTCCGATTGCCGGAATATTTTTGGGAAGTGTCTGGTACTTTTTCCACAGTGTAGAAAAAAGATTGGAGGAGAAAAAAAATGCAGTTTTTAATAGAAAATAAAAAATTAAAAGAGATACAGAGTGATTGTGAAATTATTTTGGTAATGGAAAAAAACTTTGATCACAAATGGGTAAAAGAGAGAGAGGATCTAAAAACACTGAGTTTCAAAGCAAACTCTGAAGAGACGGCGTTTTTGCCGCATTGTCATAAAATTTATGCAGGATGTGAAAGTTTTGAGAGTGATGAGATAAGGATTGCGGTGGCAAAAGCTGTAAATGCTTTGAGAAAAACAAAATACCAAAGAGTAAAAATAGGCGGATATTCAAAAGAGTGTATAAAAGCTATCGTAGAGGGAGCGCTTTTTGGAGAGTATGAATTTGACAGATACAAATCAAAAAAAGAGAGCAAAAACAAAAAGACTCTTGTCATCTCCACCGAAGGATACAAAGAGGAGACGATAGACGAGCGAGAGATCGAAGATTTGGTAAAAGAGGCTTCAATCATCGCAAAAGGAGCAAATTTTGCAAAAAATATCGTAAATACTCCGCCTGATGATATGACACCCAAAAAACTGGCAAAAGTAGCGAAAAAACTGGCAAAGAAGTATGAAAATATCAAGTGTTTTGTGGGAGATGAGAAATTTTTGAAAAAAGAGAAGATGGGGGCTTTTTTGGCGGTAAGCAGAGCAAGTACCCATTCTCCGAGACTGATACATCTAAAATACAGACCAAAAAACAAGGCAAAAGCAAAATTTGTTTTTGTCGGAAAGGGTCTTACTTATGACAGCGGCGGTTTGAGCCTGAAACCGAGCAATTTTATGGTTACGATGAAATCGGACAAAAGCGGAGCGGCAGCGGCCATCTCCATCATAAAAACAGCAGCGGCATTGGAGCTTCCTTTTGAGATAGACTCTATCATCGGAGCCGCCGAAAATATGATAGGAGGAAATGCCTATAAACCGGATGATGTATTGACAGCCAAAAACGGCAAAACGATAGAAGTTAGAAACACCGATGCCGAAGGAAGACTTGTTTTGGCAGACTGTCTGTGCTATGCGCAGGAACAAAAACCAGACTATCTGATAGATCTTGCCACTTTGACGGGTGCCTGTGTCGTGGCTCTTGGAGAATATACGATAGGAGTTATGGGACACAGCGGAAAACTGAAACACTCTATCATAGAATCTTCCAAAGAGAGCGGGGAGCTTTGTTCGAGTCTTCCTTTTAACAGATATCTGAAAAAACTTTTAAAAAGCTCTGTTGCAGATATTTCAAACATCTCTTCTTCAAGATACGGCGGTGCCATTACGGCAGCTTTGTTTTTGGATAATTTTATAAAGAAAGAGTATAAAGACAAATGGCTTCATCTTGATATAGCAGGTCCCGCTTATGTGGAAAAAGCGTGGGGATACAATAAAGAAGGAGCTACGGGAGCGGGGGTAAGACTTGCTCTTTACTGGATGCAAAAATTAGCGAAGGAAGAGAAATAATGGGTTTAAGTGTAGGAATCGTAGGACTTCCGAATGTGGGAAAATCAACAACTTTTAATGCTTTGACAAAAGCTCAAAATGCAGAATCTGCAAATTATCCTTTTTGTACAATAGAGCCGAACAAAGCCGTTGTGCCGGTGCCGGATCCAAGGCTTGAAGAGCTTTCAAAGATAGTAAATCCCCAAAGGGTTATGCACTCTACAATCGATTTTGTTGATATTGCAGGTCTTGTAAAGGGAGCAAGCAAAGGTGAAGGACTTGGAAACCAGTTTTTGGGAAATATCAAAGAGAGTGAAATAATCTTGCATATCGTCAGATGTTTTGAAGATGAGAATGTAACTCATGTCGAAGGCGGAGTCGATCCGATAAGAGATATAGAGATCATAGAGACAGAGCTTTTATTGGCAGATATTCAGTCTCTTGAAAAAAAACTGGAGAGATTAAACAGACAGGCAAAATCGGACAAAAAGATAAAACCCCTTTTGGATATGACAAACTCTTTGTTGGATCATCTAAACAGCGGAGAACCGGCTGCAAATTTTGAAAAAAGAGAGAGTGAGGAGTTTAAATCTCTAAACAGAGATCTAAGACTTTTAACGGCAAAAGAGATTATTTACGGCGCAAATGTGGGGGAGGATGATCTTTTGGAAGATAACGAGTATGTAAAGAGAGTTTTTGAATATGCAAAAAAGAAGAACTCCGATGTTATAAAACTTTGCGCTAAAATAGAAGAGGAGATGGTGGCTCTTGAAGAAGATGAAAAAAAGGAGTTTCTAAAAGAGCTTGGAGTCGAGGAATCTGGACTTGAGCAGATCATAAGAACCAGTTTTGAAAAACTCGGACTCATAAGTTATTTTACAGCAGGAGTAAAAGAAGTTCGATCCTGGACGATACATAAAGGAACTAAAGCGCCTCAGGCAGCCGCTGTCATACATAATGATTTTGAAAAAGGTTTTATCAGAGCCGAAGTTATCTCCTATGAGGATTTTATCTCCTGCGGTGGAGAATCCGGAGCAAAAGAAGCCGGTAAAATGAGACTTGAAGGAAAGGACTATATCGTTGTTGACGGTGATGTGATGCACTTTAGATTTAATGTTTAAGGACTGTTTTGAAAAAGATATCTCTGTTTTTTTTATCTTTGATTTTGATCTCAACAGGTGCAATGGCAAAAGATTTTGATTACGGTGATGCCTTAAAAAAATCGTTTCTTTTTTATGAAGCCCAAAGATCCGGTAAAAAAGAGACAGATAAATATATATACAAATTAAACTGGCCAAAATCCTCCGCTTTGGATGACGGTAAAGATAACGGAGTCGATCTAAGCGGCGGATGGTATGATGCCGGAGACTATGTGAAGTTTGGTTTGCCGATGGCATACAGCGCTTCAATGACGGGATGGAGTATTCTCCTCTCTCCGGAGGCTTTTAAGGAACTGAAACTCTATGATTATGCAAAAAGCAATCTCAAATATGTTTTGGACTATTTTCTAAAAGCATATAAAATCAAAAAAAATATAAAAGATGATATTTTTTTCTATCAGGTGGGTGATCCTGCAATCGATCACAAATACTGGATGAGCGCGGAAGATATCAACTATCAAAGAAGTTCATTTTACTGTACTTCCTCCTCTCCTTGCAGTGAAGTAAGTGCGCAAACGGCGGCGGCTTTGGCGATAGGATATCTTGTTTTTAAAAACAGTGACAAAGATTATGCCGATACACTTTTGACAAGGGCAAAAAGGCTTTATCTCTTTTCAAAAACTTTTCAGGGAAACAGCGGTTACAAGATGGCAAAAGGAGCTTATGACTCTTCGGGATATATTGATGAACTCTCTTATAGTGCGCTATGGCTCTATATTGCCACAAAAGAGAAAAAATATCTTTTGGATGCCGTGAATTTTGCATCCAAGCTGGACAAAGATGATATCTATTGGCCGTTAAACTGGGGAGATATGCAAAACAGTGTCTTTTTGCTTTTGGCGATTTTGACAGATAAACCTCTCTATCACAATTTGGTGCAACAGCATCTAAATCACTGGATACATAAAGAAAAAAGAACCAAAGGAGGATTGGTATTTGCAGATAAATGGGGTTCCCTTCAGTATGCTGCAAATTTGGCTTTTACTGCTCTTGTTTATGCAGATTTTGTTCCCTCAGAGAGTAAAAAACAAGAATATATCAGTTTTGCAAAAAGTCAGATAGATTATATTTTGGGTAAAAATCCAAGACAGAGCAGTTATCTGATAGGATTTGGCAGAAATTTTCCGAAAAATCCCCATCATGCAAACGCTCATCATTCAAAAACAGATGATATAGATGTTCCAAAAAACAACACTTATGAATTAACAGGTGCCATGGTGGGAGGACCTAAGAGTCTGGATGATTTTGATTATGAAGACAAAAGAGATGATTATATAGCAAATGAAGTCTCTATCAGCTATAATGCAGGTTTAATCCCCGCTTTGGTAAAATTATATATACTGTTTAATAAGAGTAAGTAGATTATGACAAAATTTTGGATACTTTTTTTTGTTTTTATAACTTTTTCAAATGCGGATATCTATTATCTTGATGCTGAGAATGGAAACGATTTCTCTTCCGGGAAATCTCCCAAAAGCGCATGGAAAAGCATAAAAAAACTTAACGGATTCAGATTTAAGCCCGGTGATACGATATCTTTTAAAAGAGGTTCTGTTTTTAGAGGTTATTTTATCGTATCTTCATCAGGAAACAAAAACAAACCCATAGTTTTTACCTCTTACGGAAAGGGAGATTTACCCGTTATAACTTCAATGAAGGAGTTGCCGGGCAGTAAAATCCCTGAAAACTGGGAAAATGTAGATGGTAAAAATATCTGGTCATTCAATCTCAATTTTAATCCCCAAAGAATTTTAATCGATGACAAAGAGGTTCTAAGAGCAGGAAAAATGCCTTTGGAGATTGACGGCAGGAAGATAAAATGGTTTTGGAATAACAATAAACTCTATGTGTACAGTGAACAAAATCCGGCTTTTGGCTGTAACTCTATAAAGATAAATATCCGCTATGAGACCGTTTTGGTAAAAGACAAACATAATATTATTTTTCAAAATCTTGATATTCAAGGCGGAAACGGTTATGCATTGGCGATAAGAGGTTCACATGATATAGTTGTCAAGAACTGCACTATAGGCGGTTATTCGCGAATGGGACTTCAAATCATGGATAACAAAGAAGAGAGCAGATTTGTTCCTTCTCATGATGTTATCGTAGAAAACTGTCTTGTTGATTCCAAATTTCATTTCAAAGGCTATAAAGCTCCCTCCACAAGAGGATCAATAGACGGAATTTTATTAAACAGCGGAGCGCATGACTGTATCGTCAGAAACAACCGTATAAAAGACTGGGGACATACCGGCATAAACATTGTAGCCCTAAACAGACAAAATCCCGGAGTTTATAACAATAAATTTTACAGTAATTATATAACAGGTGAAAATCTATCCTACTCAAGAGGCATAGGAATAGACGGAGTGGAAAACAGAGCGCATCATAACGAGTTTTTTTATAACATTATCAAAAATACGACCGTAAGAAGTCAGTTAAACGGAGATCATAACCGTTTTCATCACAATATCATTGATACGGTTAAAAACTCTCCCATCAAACCTTACGGAACGGCTCAGGGTATAGAGATACAGGGGTATGGGAAAAATTATGTAAGTCATGACAATACCATTGATAACAATGTAATCATAGATTGCGAAGAGGCCGGTATAAGGATAAGAGCCGGTGAAAATGACAAATATAACAATTTTGTAAGAAACAATATCATATATAACTGCGGTATCAATTCAAAAGACAAATTGGATGGAATGGGATTGGTTATAGATAATCACAAATCTGTAAAAAACAACACTTTTTTAAATAACTGTATTTATAACGGCTCAACAAGCAGAAAAATCATCTTTTACAAAGGAAAGTTTTTAACTGTCAAAGAATTTAATAAAATAAATAAAGTAGATAAAATATCAAATAATATTCAAAAAGATCCTGAGTTTATGGATGTCAAAAAAAGAGATCTGCATTTAAAATCATCTTCACCGTGTATTGATGCCGGAATTGCTGTTGAAAAAAATCACCGTTTTAAAGGAAAATCTCCCGATATAGGTTTTTATGAAGAGAGATAACAGATGGGAATAAAACGATATCTTTTGATTCTCTTTTTTACAGCCGTGTTTTTATATACCTGGGCTGCTTCGGTGGTTTTACAGACATTTATCGTACATCCCGATATTCTCGGTTTTCCCGAAAATGAGATAAAAACCGTTCTGTTTTTGTTCATAGGATATCTTTTAAGCGTACTTGCGGGACTTATCATCTCCATACTTTTCAATAAAAAAACTTATATCAGACTTTTTTCTTTTTTACTTTTTCTTTTACTCTTTTCATTTATAGGCGGTAAATCATATTTTGGATAAAAAATTATAAATTTTATCGTTAAAAGTTCGATATTAATTATAATCTTAAACTAAAAATGTAATAATACGCTCGAAGTTTATTAGGGAGAATGTTTTGAGAGAAGAACTCATAAAAGGTTTGGAAGATCTTATAGGTAATACCCCTCTTTTGGTTATAGAGTTTTTGTATAAAAACAGAAGAAGAAAAATTTACGCAAAAGCGGAGTATTTTAGTCTTACCGGAAGTATCAAAGACAGAATGGCACTTCATATCATCAAAAAAGCCTACTCAAAAGGAGAACTTAAAAAAGATGATATCATTGCCGAAGCCACAAGCGGCAATACCGGTATCTCTTTTGCGGCAATAGGCAGAGCTTTGGGGCATAAAGTGATTATATTTATGCCAAGCTGGATGAGTGAAGAGAGAGTAAAACTGATCCAGACTTTTGGGGCGGAAATTCATCTTGTCGATAAAAACGGGGGCGGTTTTATAGGAAGTATCAATAAAACCGAAGAGATGGCGGCAAAAATGGATAATGTATTTTTACCGAGGCAATTTTCAAATATAGACAATATAGAAGCTCACTATTCCCTGATAGGTCCTGAGATCTGGCAGCAGTTGGAAGAACTGAATGTCATACCCGATGCTTTTGTAGCCGGAGTCGGTACAGGCGGAACTATCATGGGAACCGGAGAGTATCTCAAAGAGAAAAATCCCTCTATAAAACTCCATCCTGTAGAACCTGCAAGTTCTCCGACTCTCTCAACAGGGCATAAAGTGGGATTTCACAGGATAGAGGGAATATCTGATGAATTTATTCCCTCTATCGTACAGATGTGTTCATTGGATGAGGTTTTGGCGGTTGATGACGGAGATGCTATCTTGATGGCTCAAAAACTGGCATCTGAACTTGGTGTGGGTGTGGGTATATCTTCGGGAGCCAATTTTCTGGCAGCTTTGATAGCTCAGGAGAGATTGGGCGGTAATGCTTCGGTAGTTACGGTTTTTGCAGATGACAACAAGAAATATCTAAGTACGGATCTGTTTAAAAAAGAGCCGGTAAAAGCAAGATATCTCTCAAAAGATATCACTCTTTTAAGTGTTAAGGGAGTGAGGATAAAAAAACCGGTAAAACACAAAAAAATGCATATAGCGTGTTCTTCCGTGGCATAAAGATTTGATTTGACTCTTGCAACATTCAATGTAAACTCTATAAAAGCAAGAAAAGATCTGATAATCAGATGGCTTGAGGAAAAGGTCAAGATAGATGTTTTATGCTTTCAGGAGATAAAATGCGAAGAACGGAATTTTCCTTTTGAAGAGTTTGAAAAGTTGGGCTATGAATGTGCAGTTTTTGGACAAAAAGCCTATAACGGTGTTGCGATTTGTTCAAAATATCCTATGAGTGATATCCAAAAAGGTTTTGGAGACGAGAGATTTGATCTTCAAAAGCGAATGATAAAAGCAAAAATCAAAGATATAATAGTTTATAATGTCTATGCT
Source organism: uncultured Campylobacterales bacterium (assembly GCA_964450755.1). Classification (GTDB taxonomy): domain Bacteria; phylum Campylobacterota; class Campylobacteria; order Campylobacterales; family JAADDG01; genus JAADDG01. Next base: position 36,356 of record CAYVDJ010000118.1, on the reverse strand, counting down.
CCCCACGGCGGTGAGGAGGGAAGTGAAAAACACCGGTATAAATTGGAATTTTTTGAATATCTGAGAGAATTTATAAAACAAAAACATGATCTTGAAAATGAAAAAATCTCTATCGTAGGAGATTTGAATGTTGCCAGAGAGGATATTGATGTTTACGATCCCGTATTCTTTCAGGGAAAAACAGATTTTATGGATGATGAGAGAGAGATTTTTGAGAAGTTTTTGGATATAGGTCTAATCGACCTTTTCAGATATGCACATCCTCTCAAGAGGGGCTTTACATGGTGGGATTACAGAACTGCCGGAGTTTTCAGAGATGAGGGGATGAGGATAGATTATATTCTGGCATCTTCCTCTTTGTCCGAACAACTCAAAGATATAAAAGTTGATATGTGGACGAGAAAAAGAAGAAAACCCACTCCAAGCGATCATGCTCCTCTCATAGCTGATTTTCTTACAAAATAACACTTTTGTTTTTTAAAGGGCATCTCTAAAGTGTGATATAATATCCTGCATAATCTGATAAAAAACTTAGGAGTGTTTTATGGGCTATGAGATACTGAGTGTTGATAATTTGGAGAGATTTCTTTTGGGAATCAACGAGATTAAGAGCTATTTTGAGGGTTCCTCTTTGGATATAAAAGAGATTGGAGACGGAAATGTAAACTTTGTTTTTTTGGCTGTAAGCAAAGATGATCCCACCAGATCTCTTATCATAAAACAGGCGGTTCCGTATCTAAGATGTGCGGGAGAGGAGTATCCGCTCTCAAGAGAGAGAATGTCCTATGAGATAAGAGCGCTCAAAACATACGGCGATTTTATAGGGGATTTTGTACCGAAAGTCTATTATGCCGATGAGAAAATGAGTCTTGTCGTTATGCAAAATCTCTCAAATCATATCATCATGCGTCTGGGTTTGATAGATGGCAAAAAGTATCCTCTTTTTAGCGAACATATCTCATCTTTTTTGGCAAATACCCTCTTTCTTACCTCTTCTTTACATCTCTCAAGTCAGGAAAAAAGAGAGATGATGTCTCGTTTTAACAACAACAGCGAACTTTGCAAACTGACTGAGGATTTTGTTTTTACATTTCCATATATGGATCATGAGACCGATTTTATCGATGAGGGGATGCAAGAGGATGCCAAGATACTGTTTAAAGATATGGATTTTAAAAGAGAGGTTTTAAAACTGAAATATATATTCATGACCCATACCGACGCTCTTTTACACGGTGATTTGCATACCGGCTCCATCATGATAAATGAAAAAGAGACTTTTGTTATCGATCCCGAATTTGCATTTTTTGGTCCTTTTGGTTTTGATATCGGAGCAATCATAGCCAATCTCTTTAGTGCAGCCATCTATCATCATATCGTAACAAAAGACAACGATTATCAGGAGTGGATTTATAAAACGGTTATTGAGATTTATGAGAAGTTTGAAGAGAAATTTTTGGCTCTTTGGGACAAAGAGAAAAACAGCGCTTTGATAACAGAGGGATTTATAGATGAAAAAAATTTCTCTCTTTTCAAAAAAGAGTTTATGCAAAATATCTTTAAAGAGAGTATCGGTTTTGCAGGTTGCAAAATGGCAAGAAGAGTGTTCGGAATAGCAGGAGTCAAAGAGATAAGGGGGATAGAAGATAAAACCCTAAGACAAAAAGCAGAAAGAAAAGCCCTTGATATAGGAGTAATGATGGTCAAATCCCATAACAAGATAAACTCTCCAAAAGAATTTACAGAAGCTGTAAGGGAGAGACTGTGAAATATAAAGCGCTTTGGTTAAGAGATGACGGATATCTTGAGGTTTTGGATCAAAGATATCTTCCTTTCAAAGAGAGTACGGTTGTTATCAAAAATACAAAAGAGTGCATAAAAGCCATAAAAGATATGACTGTAAGAGGTGCGGGAGTGATAGGCAATACGGCGGCTTTTGGGGTTTATCTTGCCGCCAAAGAGTGCAATGGAGACATAAAAGAACTTGAAAAAAAAGCAAAATCGATAAGAGAATCAAGACCGACCGCCGTAAATCTGATGTGGGCGGTGGATCGCATGATGCAAAAAGCAAAAGAGTGTGATACTTTCTCAAGAGAGGAAGTTTTGAAAAAAGAGGCTGTAAAGATATGTGACGAAGATGTAAAAAGAAGCGAAAATATCGCAAAATTCGGAGCTGATCTTTTTGAAAACATCATGAGAAAAAAAGGGATCAAAAAGTTAAATATCCTGACTCACTGTAATGCCGGATATCTTGCCATTATCGATAAAGGAACAGCACTTGCACCGATTTATGAGCTGAAAAACAGAGGTATTGATATACATGTCTGGGTAGATGAGACAAGACCGAGAAATCAGGGAGCAAATCTGACGGCATGGGAACTTTCAAAAGAGAAGATCCCCCATACGGTCATAGCGGACAATACCGGCGGACTTTTGATGCAAAAAGGGATGGTTGATGTCTGTATCACAGGAGCGGATCGCGTAAGCAGAAGAGGAGATGCGGCAAACAAGATAGGAACTTACCTGAAAGCTCTTGCGGCAAAAGAGAACAATATACCATTTTATATAGCTCTTCCGGCTTCGACATTTGACTTTGAGATCATAGACGGGATCAAAGAGATACCCATCGAGATAAGAGATGAAAACGAAGTGAAATTTATAAGAGGGGTTGATAAGAGAGGTGAGCTAAAAGAGATAAGGATAGTTTTGGATAATTCACCCGCTTTGAATTACGGTTTTGATGTAACTCCCGCAAAACTGATAACAGGGCTGATTACCGAGAGAGGAATCTGCAAGGCAGATCAAAAAGAGATAGAAGAGATGTTTGAGGATTTGTGCAGTAAAAGGGAAATTTTCAAATGAAAGACGGAATTATAAAATATGATTTTCAATTTACAAAAACCTCTCCTTTGGATAAAAAACTTTGGGAAGAGACAGAGAAGATCAGAGAAGAGCTTTTTGCCATGAAACTCATCGGTTGGAAAGATGGTATAGGATACGGCAATATCAGCAAAAGGGAGGGTGAAAAATCTTTTGTCATAACAGGTACCCAAACGGGAGATAAAAAAAGTCTGGATGCAAACGACTATACTCTTGTGGAGGATTTTGAAGATGAAAAGTTCTATCTCAAATCAAGCGGAATGATAAAACCAAGCAGTGAAAGCCTCACCCATGCTACGATCTATAACCTTGACAAGGATATAAACGCTGTTATACATATCCACTCTTTGAATTTGTGGAGATTTATGTTAGAGGGCGATTATCTGAAAACAAAAGATGTTCCCTACGGTTCCAAAGAGATGATCAAAGAGGTTAAAAGGATATATCAAGACATAAATCCTCTTGAAAATCCAAAATTTGTGATGAGCGGACATCAAGAGGGGATAATGGTTTTTGGCAAAAGCCTGAGATCGGCTCTGATAACGCTCTTTGAGGTGATAGGCGGTTTTATTGTCAATAAAAATATCATTTAATAGAAGGGATTAATCTATTTTTTATTGAGCTTAGATTACAATAATATAAGTTCTATTTTTAAAGGGTTTGTCATGAATTTTTCCGGTTCCTCTATTATCCTGGGTTTTTTCCTTCTGTTTTTGTTGATAGCTATGTGCATGGGATGTTTTTATGTATGCAGTGAAGAAGATTCTGAAAAATCTGAAGAGGAATCTCCTCTGGAAGAACTCCCCGGTGAAGAATTTTCGGATGAGAATATAAATACGGAAACTCTCGATACAGATGAGGCTGAAAATGAAAGTGCGATGATAGCCAGAAGAATAGTTCCCAATGCTTTGAATGAAGAGGAGGGGATGGCACAGGCTGATGATCTCAAACAGATCAAAGGTATAGGTGTAAAACTTGAAAAACTTTTAAATTCTTTGGGCGTATATACTTTCAAACAGATAGCCAACTGGTCAAAAGAGGATGCCGCAAAGGTCGATACCTATCTAAAATTTCCCGGAAGAATCGAAAGAGATGAATGGATAAGACAGGCCAGGGAATTTTTGGCACAAAAAGAATAGATTTGTATAAGTTGTAATATATATTTCTATACTTCTTCATAATTTTACTTTTAACCTTTCTTTGTAAAAGATATTGATTGTAGGTACTTTTCTATTTTAAAATCAATTTAACTGTTTTTAATTTTTAAATATCAAATTGTGATTGTAAGCTGTAAAATTAAATTTTATTAGTAAAAAAAATTGATATTTTTTATTTATCCAAGATATAGTATAAGATAAACAGTATGGAGGTTTTTTTAAGGGAGTGATGATGGGCAGAATTATCTGGATATTGGTATTAATTGCAGGTTTTTTAAACGGAAAGGATTTCATAAAGTTTGATGAAGCTACTTTGATAGCACAAAATTACAAAAAAAGAGTGCAGGAAAATATTTTTAAGGAATGGAGAGAAGCCAATATATCTAATATCGAAAAATTTTATGATATTGAGGGAAATATTGTTGGATATGAAGTATCTTTGGAAAATGAGAGCGGAGGTTTTTTTATAAGCAATGATAAAAATACTCCTTTGATTCCAATTGTTTTGGAAAATGGCAAATCTATAAGCGCAAACCTCTTGTCTTATGAGAAAAAGTTAAGAAAAAATTTCAAACAAGCGGGTATTAAAGTCCTTGAGAGTAGATTTTTCATAGCTCTTCCTGTATGTTATGGGATTGGATTTAAGGTAGATAAAGAGATCGGTTTTTTAAACGGTGTTTCCAAAGAGAATGGGTGGTTTGTTTTTTCTCCGTTAAAAGAGTGTAAAGAAGTAAAATACTTTCAAAATAATCAAAAAAGAAGAAGTTTAAAGTTTATCAAAGAGAATGTAAAATTAAAAGAGAAATTGCTAAAAGGAAAAGGGGAAGATCTTTTTAAAGATATTAAAGTAAAATCGATAAAGTCTGTTGAGAAAAAGAGAAATACAAAAAATATGGGAAGGTATAATTTCAGCGATTTTTACCAAGAGTATAGAAACTGGTCAAACAACGGATATTGCGTTGCGGGATGTTCTCCTGTAGCATGGGCTATACTTTTAGAATATTGGGATAGAAACGGATTTCCGAAAATGGTAGGAAGTGCTTATGATAATGACAATATAAATACATCTGATCCGGATGTAAGGTACATGATCGAAAGATTGAGAGAATATCTGGGTACATTTTGCGATAGCGATGATAGTGGAGCAACTCCCCGTTCAAATATGGCGCAGGGAATTCATTATGTGGAAGAGAGGGGATATCCTGAATCTTATGCCTATATCGCTGTGAGAGAAGATCCTTTCAGTGCATGGATGACACTTATGAGGGAAATATATTCCAACAGACCGATTTTGGCAAGTATCGTTATTTTGTCACAAAATTTCTTTCATTCTGCCGTTGCATATAAATATATAGATGATATTTATGATAACAATGACTATTTCTGTGTCAAAACAGGATGGGAAAAAGATAGAAACAGATGTTATAATCCTTTGTATCTTGAACAGGTTACTGTTATAGTACCTCTAAAAAGTGTAAAAGAGCCTCCTGTTGCTGATGCAGGAAGTGACAAACAGATAAAAATAGGACAAAGTGTTATCCTTGACGGGTCAAATAGCATGGATCTTGACGGATATATTGTGCAATATCAATGGAGCGTGGATAATTATATTTTAGGGTATGAAAAAAAGTTGAAAATTACTCCTGATTCAGTAGGAAAGTTTGAGATAAAACTGACTGTAACCGATAATGATGATTTATCTTCTCAAGACAGTTTTACTTTAACGGTTATTGATGATTATACTCCTCCGTCTCCTTCTCCCAATCCTCCCGTCTTTGACAATTTTAAAATGATTGTCTCCAAAATGAACGGATACTGTATAGATATTTCCGGTGCAGATTCATCGGCAGGAGCGCAGCTTATCACATGGCCGTGTCATGGGAAAAGCAATCAACAGTGGTATTATGACAACGGACAGATTAGATCTGCTTTAAACGGATACTGTATAGATATTTCCGGTGCAGATTCATCAGCGGGAGCACAGCTTATTACATGGCCGTGTCATGGGAAAAGTAATCAACAGTGGTATTATGATAACGGAGAATTAAAATCTCGCTTAAATAATTATTGCATAGATATAGCCAAATCAAATTCATCTCCTGGTGCCAAACTAATCACATGGCCGTGTCATGGAAGAAGCAATCAACGATGGATGTTAAAATAGAAACATCAATCAAAGCTTTAAAAGCACGGCACCAGAGATAAATATCTGCACAAATGCAAGGGGGATGGAGATTTTATAACTCCGTGCTGTTTTTTTTAATCATTGCAACTTTTTTACAATTTAGATATAATTTTTTATTATGAAAAAGCTTATTGTTGTTATGTTATTGTTTTCTGTTTTTATTAATGTCATTCATCCTTATTTTATACACCATACAGATCATCAAACAGAACTGAAAGAGTATGTTGTAGAAGTTTCTCAACCCGTAGAACATGGGGATTTGTGTGATTTTCACCACCTTTTTCATTTAAGTGCGATTTTTGAAAATTTTCAAATTCAATTGGGATATTTTTATAAAAAAACTCCAATTAATTATCATGATAAACTCTATAAGCTTAAGATTATAATTCTCTTGTTTAAACCTCCAAAAGCATAACTTTTTTTAATTCATCACAATTTATCATAAAAAAAATCATATATATTAAAAAAGGATATGCAATGAAATATTTATACCTGTTGATACTGCTTTCAACCTTGGTTTTTGCGCAGGAAAAAATGAGTTTTTCTGAACATTTTAGAATACACAATGCAAATAACAGACCTGCTCTTAAAATGAAAAAGAAGAGAAACATGCGTAGATTATGTAAAACAGATGAGCAAAAAGCAAAAGAAATTGCTTCCAAAATCTGCCATAACGAAAAAATAAAAAGTCTGTTTCTAACGCATTGTGGACTTATGCTTTACTATGTGGTTTTTACGGAGTCATGTAAAATCAAAATCAATGCTTTTAATGCAAAAGTGCTTTCTAAGGAATACAGATGAAAAAATTTATAGTTTTTCTGTTTCCTTTGTTCCTTTTTGGGATTGGTTTTGAAGAATTTAAAGACAAAGCTGTAAAAAATATTTTTGTTTCAAAAGCTTTATCGATAAAAAAAAGCATTATTCAAAACAGGATCAAAACAAGATCCAATAATCCAAAATTGGATTTTCAAATGAATAGATTTAAATCCAAAAATGAATCTTATAATTTAGGATATGCTATATCAATCAATATGTCGGTTTTACCAAAGAGTTTCAAAGATGACTCTAAAAAACTTTCGTTATTAGATATCAATTTGACAAAGAGTATTTATAAAAAAGAAAAGGCCTCTTTTATAGCTTCTTTGGAAAAATTATATACTGAATATATCTATGAAAAATCAAAAATTTCTCTTTTGAAAAATGAAATAAAAATAGCAGATTCTCTTTTAAATATAGTGAAAGATAAATTTAAAAGAGGGAATGAAACAAAAGCAGAGATTTTGAAATTGGCTCTTGAAAAAAAGAGAATTGAAAATCAGCTTTTGATGCAGCAAAGAGTTGTAAAAAAAGCATATTTTAAACTTTTGGAGTATGCAAATGTTGATGCTGATCTGGACAGTTCATCATTTTTATATACTTTTGAGGATTTTAAAAATAGGGAGCTTCAAAATCAGGAACTCCTTATATACCGAATAAAAAGGGATTATTTTCTAAAAGAGGTGGAGGTAAATTCTCATACGATTGACAATTATGAACTTTTTAGTGAATTTGAAAAAGAGCCGGATCAAGATGTAATAAAGATCGGTGTTTCATTTCCTTTACCCATATTTAACAAAAAGAAAGAGGAAAGAGAGTTATCTTTGATAAATGCAAAAAAAGTCAAATATGAAGAGGAACTTTTAAAAAAGAGACTGAAAATAACTCTTAGAAATTTAAAAGAGAAAGTTTTGGATTTAAAAAAAGAGTATAACTCTTTGACAGAACTAAAAAGAGATCAAAAAAAGCTGTTAAATCTATATGAAGAGGGATATAAAATAGATAAAAGCTCATTGATAGAGCTTTTACTCTCAAAGAACAATCTTTTAAAAATAGATGGTTTTATATTGGATACTCTCTTTTATCTAAATCTGGAAATTATCAAATTAAAATATTTACAAGGGGCTTATAATGAATAAAATATTACTTTTACTGTTTTTGATTTTAAACCTGTATGCAAGTGAAATAAAAACAGATACGGTTAGAGAAGAGCTGATTGGAAAAATTTTAAAAACAAATGCCAAAATTATTCAGCTTAATAATCAAAGTCAAAATATTGTATCTCAAATAGGAGGGCATATTGAAAAGTATTTTATAAATACGGGGGATTTTGTAAAAAAAGGATCTCCTGTTGCTAAAATAAAATCATTAACAATTTCAAAAATGAGTTCTGAATTTTTGGGATTGAGAAAAGAGCTTCAATCTCAAAACAAAAGATTTGAAAATTTGAAAAAACTTTTTGAAAAAGGGCTTACGGCAAGTAGGGATTTGGAGCAAGAAAGGATGAAACTTGAAAATTTAAATTCAAGATATCTTAGTTTAAAAATGCAACTAAAAACTTTAGGGATAGAAAAATTGGATTCTGCTATTGATACTTTTATAGTTAAAGCCCATACAGAGGGAAGAGTAGATAAGATTTTTATATCTCTTCATAGTAATGTTGATCCTTTTACTCCTATTGTATCAGTACTTGGTAATAAAAAGTTTTTTGCGATGGCTTATTTAAATATAGATGAAGCATTAAATCTTCCAAAAAATATAAAAGGAGAACTTATTTTATCAAATAAAAGATATAGATGCTCCTTTTTACAGCTTTTACCCAAAGTTGACGAAGAAACACAACAGGCAAAACTCCTATTTAGCATTGAAAATGGAGAAAAACCTTTTTTACTAAACGCATATGCTCTTATGAAGATAGAGGTTTTACCTTATAAAAGAGAAAAAGTTATCAAACAAACAGCTCTTACAATGATGGAAGGAAATTGGGTTGTGTTTATACCGAAAGAAGAAGATGAAGAAGATCATCTTCACAAACATAAAGAGGAACATCATGAAATATTATATGAACCAAAAGTTGTAAAGGTAGTGGAATTTTTGGGAGATAAAGCGATTATCAAAGGGTTAAAAAGCGGTGAAGAGTATGTAAGTGAGGGAGTCTATTTTGTGAAGTCTTTGATTTTAAAATCAAAGCTTGGTGAACATGGTCATTAAGGGGTAAAAATGGAAACTTTTTTTAAACAGCTTATAAAATATAAACTTCTTATTTTAACCCTTTTTACAATTATCGTGGTTTTTGGATATAAAGCTTATAGGGATATTCCGGTAGATGCGTTTCCCGATATTACACCCAAACAAGTGGTTATATATACTGAAAGTCCCGGTAATTCGGCAAAAGATATAGAAAAACTTATAACATATCCTATAGAATCTTCTTTATCGGGATTGCCGGGTATTAAATCTATTATGTCCAACTCATTATTTGGACTCTCTTATGTATCTGTTTTTTTTGATGATGCTTATGATATTTACTTTTTAAGGAGACAGGTTTTAGAAAGACTTCAAAATGTTGATATTCCAAAGGGCTGGGGGAAACCGTCTATTGGTCCTAATACTACCGGTCTTGGACAGATTTTATGGTATCGGTTGAGAACTAAAGATTCAAAATTTTCTCTAACCAAACTCAGAGAACTGCAAGATTATGTAATAACTCCTATGTTCAAATCGGTTAACGGTGTGGAAGAGGTTATAGGATGGGGAGGTTTTAAAAAACAGTATGAAGTTTTGATTGAACCTAAAAGACTTCAGGCTTTGGGTATAACTTACCAGGAGATTGTAGAAGCGCTATCTAAAAGTAATCAGGTAGCGGGAGGACAGTATCTGGAATTTAATAAAGAGCAATATCTTATAAGAGGAGTCGGCCTTCTTAAAAATTTGGAAGATATAAAAAATGTAGTTGTAAAAGCAGAAGATGCAAAAGCCGTTACGATAAAAGATTTGGCAGAAGTCAAAGTGGCAAAAGAGATGAGATTTGGTGCAGTAACAGTTGATGCAAAAGAGGCAGTGTTTGGAATGGTTTTGCAAAGAAGTGGTACCAATGCCGCCAAAGTAGTTGAAAAATTAAAAGAACGGATTCTTCTTATAAATGCTACTTTACCAAAGGGTATCGAGATAGAGATCATATATGATCGAAGCAATATTACAAGAAAGGCAATCGATACAATGAAAAATGCATTGATAGGCGGTTCGATTTTGGTTGTTGCTGTTTTGGTACTGTTTTTATTTGAAATAAGAAGTGCTTTTATCGTTGTTTTATCTCTGCCTTTTTCTATTTTTATAGCTTTTTTACTGATGAAATGGTTTGAGATAAGTGCAAATCTCATGAGTTTAAGCGGTCTTGCTATTGCAATAGGAATGATAGTTGATGCAACAATTGTAGTAGTTGAAAATAATTTTAGGCTTATTCATGAAAATAAAAACGACTCTCTTTTAGAGATTATAAGTAAAGGTACGAAAGAGGTTGTAAAGCCGGTTATTTTTGCTCTTTTGGTTATTATGGCAATTTTTATACCACTTTTGAGTCTTGAGGGTCTTGCCGGAAAACTTTACTCTCCAATGGCTATGAATATAGTTTTTGTTATGATTGGATCTTTGGTTGTTGCTCTTATCATGGTTCCTATTGTCTCCTTTTTGTTCCTAAAGCCGACACGGCACAGGATAAGTCCCTTTATGATATTTATAAAAAAGATATATAGTCCTGTTTTGACTTTTTGTTTAAAATATACAAAAAGTATAATCACATTAATCTCTTTTATATTTTTTATTCTTCTTTATCAGATGAGTATGGTAGGAAAAGAGTTTATACCCAAACTCAATGAAGAATCCATTATGTATAGAGTTATAGCGATACCGGGAACATCTCTTTCTCAAAATGTAAAAAATTCAAAAGAGATAGAAAAATATATTTTGAAAAATTATGATGAGGTTAAAAGTGTTTTGGCGATGATAGGAAGAAGTGAAAAGGGTGAAACGGCACAGTCAAATTATATGGAAATATTGCTTACATTGAATGAAGGAATTGATATAGAAAGATTAGATGATAAGATAACTGAAGACCTTTCTAAAAAATTTGCTTATATTCAATTTGTTCCGACTCAACCTATTGCTATGAGAATAGAAGAACTTTTGGAGGGTATTCAAGCGGAACTTGCCATAAAGATATTTGGGGAAGATCAGAAAAAACTCAATATTATAGCAGCCGATATTAAAAAAGCTTTGGAAAATATAAGAGGTCTTAAGCATATTGAAACCGAATCTCAACTCGGTCAAGCCGAAATTAAAATAATTCCCAATTTTTTAGCATTGGCAAGATATGGAATAACTATAGAAGATATTATGCAACTTATTAGAAAGGGGATAGGAGAAGAAAAAATTACGGAAAAAATAGAGGGGATTAAAAGATTTGGAGTAGTTGCAAAATTAAAAAATGCTAAAAAAAATATAGATAGTTTAAAAAATACAATGATAAGAAGCAAAAGCGGTAAAATGGTAAAGCTTTTGGATATTTGTAATATAGAAATTTTGCAAGGACCTTCATTTATAAAAAGAGAAAATTTAAATCGTTATATGGTTATCTCTATGGAAGTGGAGAACAGGGATATTGCTTCATTTGTAAAGGAAGCAAATGAAATAATAAAAAAGGATATTAAACTGCCGGTTGGATATTATATTAGTTGGGCGGGAGATTTTAAAAATATGCAGGAAGCTCAAAAAAAATTGATGATTATTATTCCTTCCACCATTCTTTTAATTATTTTACTTCTCTATACGGCTTTTAATTCGCTGAAAAAAGCTTTGCTTATTTTAATTGGTATTCCTTTGGGACTTATTGGAGGTATGATCGCAATTTTTATAGGAGATATATATCTTAGCGTTTCGGCAATTATAGGTTTTATTATAATATTTGCAATAGCGGTATTAAACGGTATTGTTTTAGTTAGTTTTATTGATCAATTAAGAGAGAAGTTTCCACATGTCAAATTGATTGACCTTTTAAAGGAAGCTACACTTCTTAGATTGAGACCGGTTTTAATGACGGCATCTACCACACTTTTTGGGATACTTCCTCTTTTATTTGTAAAAGGTGTCGGTAGTGAGATACAATATCCGTTATCTGTTGTTGTAACAGGAGGAATTATTAGTTCAACTATCCTTACACTACTTGTTTTACCGGGGTTTTATCTGCTTTTTTTCAAAAATGAACATAAATAAAACGAAGGCTTAAAGCCTTCGTTTTGTAGTCAAAAAATTATTTCATCATTTTAGGATGTTTATAACTTTTTGGAGGGAAGTTGTCGTATATATACTCTGCGATTTCTTTTAGTTCCTCTTTGGTAACATTCTCTTTTTGAGAAGGCATCAGACCAAATCTTTTGATAGATTTTGGCAAACAAAGAGCTTTGTCTTTTGAAGGATTTATGACATAATCGGATATAAATTTAACAGCTTCATCTTTGTTTGAATACTTTTCCTTGATATGAAACATTACTCCCATTATCGGAGGGGCTACCATTGTCTGTCTTATCTGTGGTGTCGGTTTGGTTTTGATATGACATATTGAACATTTTTGATCAAACAGTTTACTTCCCTCAGTTGCAAAACTGCAAATAGCTAAAAGTAGGATCGAACTTGCTACTATATTTTTCATTTTGAAATTCTCCTTTTATTGTAATACTTAAGATGTAATGATTATACGATATAAATGTTAACTCTGCGTTAACAGGAACTTTTTCTTGGACAGGGTGTTAACACTTAGTTAACTCTTTTAGAGTAAAATAATATTTCACTTTAAATTAAACTAAAGGAATTTCTATGAGAAAAATTTTATTATCATCAATACTTTGCGCATTTTTGGTAAGCTCTTCAAATGCAGATGTCAGATTTGGAGGAAGCGGTTTTAGTAGCGGAGGTTCAGGTTCCCACTCAAGCGGAGGAGGAAGCAGCAGCGGAGGTTCTTCAAGCGGTTCAAGTGGCGGTTCAAGTGGCGGTTCAAGTTCACATTCCAGCGGCGGTGGAAGCAGCAGCGGAGGTTCTTCAAGCGGTTCAAGTGGCGGTTCAAGTTCACATTCCAGCGGCGGTGGAAGCAGCAGTGGTGATGGCTCTTCGAGTGGGAGCGGAGGTGGAGACTCTTCCAATGACGATGGAAACGGTGGTGCAATACACTCTCCGCAAATGCCTGACAATCCTCATGACGATGATGATAATGACGGTGAACAAAGTGGCAAACATTCAGATTTTGGTGAGCATAAGCCTCCTTCAAAACCGGACTTTTCTCATGCAAAAGAATCAACAAAAAGTGTAAAACTCAAGTGGGAAGACAATACTGATAACGAACTTGGATATAAAGTATTCAGAGATGGAGAACTTATCAAAATTCTTCCTCCAAACAGTACCGAGTTTAGAGATACTGATTTACAAGCCGGTAAAGAATATACCTATGAGATCAAACCTTTTAACGAATTTGGAGAGGGAGACGGTGTTACCAAAACTGTAACGACAAAAAGTGCGGATACTTCTCATGTGGAGGATCATTTAAAAGATCATTTGGAAAAATTTTTCGATGATGATTTTGATACCGATAAATTAAAAGATTCAATGAAAAAATATGAAAATGGAAAATCATTGAGTGAAGTTTATAAAGAACTTTTCTTTGATGATGGAGCAAAATTGAGTGATAATGAGTTTGTAACCAAACTTTATGATGTATTGCTAGATCAGGAGTTGACTCAGGAGGAGACGGAAGCACTTGTAAAAAAACTTCAGGATGCGGATATGACAAGAGAAGAGATGTTTTATGATGTGATATCTTCCGATGATTTTGAAAGTAAAGTAAACAGCGATAATATCGATGATGCTTTAAACGGTGATGAGGATCAAAAAAGAGATCAAAGCAAAAAAGTTGCACAATTTGTTAAAAGATTTTATACAGAACTTTTGACAAGAACCCCCGAAGAGGGTGGATATAACTATTGGGCAGAAGAGCTTTCAAGCAAGGATATGAGTGCCAAAGATATAGCAAAACAGTTTTTTAATTCTGATGAATTTAAAAGTAAAAATCTGAACAATGAAGATTTTGTAAAAATTGTTTATAAAGTTATCATGGGAAGAGAGGCTGATGATGCCGGTGTTGATTTTTGGAAAACCAAACTTGATGAAGGTATGAGCAGAGATGAACTTTTAAACAGTTTTTTGGATGCAAATGAATTTGATGCTCTTGCAAAATCATACGATATAGAGTCCAGTGATAAAGTAAAAGATTTTGTAGAGAGATTTTATACAAAAGCTTTAAAAAGAGATGCCGATCCAAATGGAAGCGGTTATTGGTCAAAAGAGTTGAAAGAGGCTCGAAAAAGCGCAAAAGAGGTGGCAAAACAATTTTTCAGCTCGGATGAATTTAAAAATCAAAATTTGACAGATGAAGAGTTTATCTCTGTTGTTTATGAAACTTTGATGGGCAGAGATGCCGATGATGCCGGAAAAACATACTGGTTAAATCAACTTCAAAGCGGTGTAAGCAGAGATGAGATGATCGATCAGTTTTTAAAATCTGATGAATTTAAAAAATTTGCCTTGGAATCTGGTGTGTTGGTAGATAAATACAACTAATTAAAATAGGTCGTTTAAAATTCTTAACAGTGGTTTTAAACGGCCTTATCTTAAATTTGTCATAGTGTCGAGAATTTCATATTCCTAAATATGCTATAATAAGCCACTTTTAAAAACCGGAAAGGAAATCATGGTATTTACGATAGGAATAATATACTTTATCTATGTTCTGTTAAAAATTTATATAGCTGTTATGGAGATAGGCTATGTGGCAAAAGCCAAAAATATGACGGCTGTTATTTTAAAACCCTCAAGTTATTTCAAAGCTGCAAATTATAAAATATCAACCGAGAGGATGGAGATCTTATCTCTTCTTGTTGATTATGCTCTGTTTCTTTTTTGGATGGGATTTGGTCTAAATTGGCTTGATAATTTGATAAATATCAAAGATATTGCATTAAAATCAGTTGTTTTTATCGATCTTTTTATCATCATCAATTATCTTGCATCTCTTCCTTTTTCTTTGTATAAAAGTTTCGTATTGGATAAAAAATACGGTTTTAGCAATATGAGTGTCAAACTTTTTATCACCGATACTCTAAAAAGCGGGATTTTGTTTTTGATATTTGGATCGTTGATTGTCTGGATCATAAGTTTGATAATGCTCAATTTTTCAAACTGGTGGCTGTGGGGTTTTGTCTTTTTATTTGCAGTGGTTGTTTTTATCAATATGATCTATCCCACTCTCATAGCGCCTATCTTCAACAAATTTACGATTTTGGAAGATATGGATCTAAAAGAGGCAAT
Source organism: uncultured Campylobacterales bacterium (assembly GCA_964450755.1). GTDB lineage: Bacteria > Campylobacterota > Campylobacteria > Campylobacterales > JAADDG01 > JAADDG01. The sequence goes on along the minus strand of CAYVDJ010000118.1, from coordinate 20,909 downwards.
AGAGGATCTGATGAAAAAAGCAGGACTCAAAAGTGAGGGAGTTTTTACGATAGATGCGAGTAAAAGAGACAACCGCCTAAATGCCTACTTTGGAGGGATAGGCAAAGCAAAAAGAGTTGTTTTGTTTGATACTTTGATAAAAAAGCTTGACAAAAAAGAGCTTTTGGCGGTTTTGGGGCATGAACTCGGACACTTTAAACACAAAGATATTTACAAAAACATCTTTATAACCGCTTTGTTGCTTTTTGTTATGTTTGCGATTTTTGGAAATCTTCCAAAAAGTGTTTTTGATGCGTTCAATACAGGAGATACTCCTTATGGAGTTATATCGATATTTTTGCTTTTATCACCCCTTGTTATGTTTGTTCTTCTTCCGGTGATGGGACTTGTCAGCAGAAAAAACGAGTTTGAAGCCGATGAATACGGGGCGGAGAGTGTCAGCAAAAGAGACCTTGCAACAGCTCTTATGAAACTGGCGGAGGAGAACAAGAGTTTTCCACGAAGTCATCCGCTGTATATCTTTTTTTATTTTACACATCCTCCTCTTCTTGAGAGATTGAAACGGCTTGGTTACGATTTTGCAAAAGAGGAAGAAAAAGAGGCAATGGAAGGCAGTTGCGAACATTTACGATAAAAGAGGCTCTTTTGGAAGCCTCTTTGCTTTTAAAAGATATGCAAAGACCTTATCTTGAAGCTCAGATACTTCTCTCTTTTTTGTTAAAAAAGGACAGGATAGATCTTGTTGTAAACGAAAACAAAAAACTTGAAAAAGAGAAAGAGTATTTTGAACTTGTAAAAAGAAGAGCGGAATATGAACCTCTTGAATATATAACAAACGAGGTCTCTTTTTATTCAAGAAAATTTTATATAAAAAAAGGGGTTTTGATCCCCCGTCCCGAAACGGAGCTTTTGATCGATCATGTTCTTGATATCATCAAACGCTATAAAAAACCTCCCGATATAGCGGAGATTGGAGTCGGCAGCGGGATAATTTCCGTGATAATTGCTCTTTTTACGGATGATATCAAAATTACCGCTACCGATATTTCAACAGAAGCGATAAAATGCGCAAAGATCAATGCCAAAAAGTATAAAGTGCAAGAGAGGATAAGCTTTGTAAACAGACCCTATTTGGATACGGTTAAGCAAAAATTTGATATCATCATATCAAATCCTCCCTATATAGCCGATGATTTCAAACTTGATAAAAGTGTTGAAAAAGAGCCAAAAGAGGCACTGTATGGTGGTAAAACCGGAGATGAGATGCTAAAAAGGATAGTAAAAATTGCAAAAGAGAAAGAGGCAAAACATCTTGTCTGCGAGATGGGATATGATCAAAAAGAGAGTATGGAAGAGTTTTTTAAAAAAGAGGGTATAAAAGAGTATTTTTTTTATAAAGATTTGGCCTCTTTGGATAGAGGATTTGTTATAAATTTCAAAGAGAAGAGTTTATGATTAGATTGGTAGATGTGCATAAGAGTTTTGGTAAAAAGAGAGTTTTAAGAGGTATCGATCTGGAGATAGAACCTAAAAAAACGACGGTTATTTTAGGTCCTTCCGGCAGCGGAAAATCAACTGTCATAAAACATATGGTAGGTCTTTTAAAACCAGACAGCGGCGATGTCTGGGTGGACGGGATCAATGTTGCTTCTGCAAATGAAGATGATATATACAGAGTCAGAAAGAAGGTTGGATTTTTGTTTCAAAGCGGAGCGCTTTTTGACAGTATGAATATCTTTGAAAATACCGCTTTTCCTCTAAAAGAGCATACAAAACTCGGTAAAAAAGAGATAGAGTACGAGGTAAGAAAACGCCTTGATATGGTGGGACTTAAATATGATGAGGTGGCTCATCTCTATCCTGACGAATTAAGCGGCGGTATGCAAAAAAGAGCCGGTCTTGCAAGAACCATTATCCTAAATCCCGAAATCATACTCTATGATGAACCGACTTCCGGACTTGATCCCATAACAAGCGATCTTATAAGCAGAATGATATTGAAACTTCAGCATGAACTCGGAACCACATCGGTCGTTATCAGTCATGATATCAAAGAGAGTTTCAAGATAGCCGATAAGATGGCTATGATCTATGAAGGCAAAATCATAGCGGCAGATAATCCCGAATTTTTTAAAACAACCGACAATCCGATTATCAGAAAATTTATAGACGGTATAAGCGATATAAAAGTTGATTGATTTTTACTTTTAACCTCTCTTTAATCTTATTTTCCTTAATATATGAATAATCATTCATTAGGAGAATAAAATGTGTAAAGATTGCGGTTGCAGCATCACCGAACATTCCCACGAACATGAACATCATCACCATGAAGGATCACTTGAGCAGATTCATTCAAATCCTCAGCTAAATGATGAAAAAACTATTTCGGTTATAACAAAAATCCTTGATAAAAACGATCACGAAGCAAAACACAACAGAGAACATTTTGACAAACACAATGTTTTGGCTATAAATCTCATGAGTAGCCCCGGAAGCGGAAAAACAACTCTTCTTGAACATTTAAGCGATGTTTGTGATTTTAAATTCGGTGTTGTAGAGGGAGATCTTGAAACAAACAAAGATGCCCAGAGACTGATCAAAAAAGGTATTCCCTCACAGCAGATTCAAACCGGTTCGGCATGTCATCTGGATGCTTTTATGGTGCATAAGGGGCTTCATCATCTGCCTCTTGAAGATATAGATGTCTGTTTTATAGAAAATGTGGGCAATCTGGTCTGTCCTGCAAGTTATGATGTGGGAGCTCATCTAAATATCGTTCTTGTAAGTATTCCCGAAGGAGAAGACAAGATAATAAAATATCCGGTTATGTTTAGAAAAGCCGATCTTGTTCTCTTTACAAAGACCGATCTTTTGCCATATTTTGAATATGATATAAAAAAAGAGAAACAAAATGCAAGAAAACTGAAGCCAAATGTAGATATTTTAGAAGTCAGTATCAAAAACAAAGAGAGTCTAAAAAGAGTGGCTGAGTGGATAAAATTTAAAATGGAGATGAGATAATGTGCCTTTCCATACCTTCAAAAGTTGTTGAAATAGATGAGGAGAAAAATATCGCCGTTGTTGATACGATGGGAGTTAAAAGAAAAGCAAGTTTGGATTTGATGCAGGAGGGAGAGGTAAAAGAGGGGGATTTTGTACTTTTGCATATAGGTTTTGTTATGAACAAAATAGATGAGGAGGATGCAAAAGAGTCTATAAAAGTTTATAAAGAGATTCTGGAAAAGATGGATTTTGATGGATAGATTGGAGCTTAAAAATCTTTATGATGATTTCAGGGATCCAAAAACCATAAAATCATTTGCAAAGATTATAGAAGAAGATGCAAAAAAACTCAAAAGAGATATAAATATCATGGAGGTATGCGGAGGTCATACCCATACGATTATGAAATACGGACTTTTGCAGCTTTTGCCTGAAAATATCGATTTTATACACGGTCCGGGCTGTCCTGTCTGTATCATGCCAAAAGAGAGGATAGATCATGCCTATATCCTCAGTATGCAAGAAGATGTTATTTTGGTTACTTTGGGGGATATGATAAAAGTTCCCGGCAGTAACGGCAGTTTGCAAAAAGCAAGAAGCAAGGGTGCCGATGTGAGATTTGTCTATTCTCCGATGGATACTTTGAAGATAGCAAAAGAGCATCCTGATAAAAAGATTATATTTTTTGCCATAGGATTTGAAACTACTACTCCCATGACGGCGGCACTTTTGGATATCGTGATAAAAAGAGATATAAAAAACATATTTTTTCATATCAATCATGTAACGGTTCCCGAAGTTATGAAAGAGTTGATAGACAGCAGAGATGTCCATGTGGACAGTTACAACAATCAAATAGATGCATTTTTAGGTCCCAGCCATGTCAGTGTGATAGCCGGAAGCAGAATATATGAGATTTTTCCAAAATCCTATAATCGTCCCGTTGTTGTAGCGGGATTTGAGCCGGTTGATGTGATGGAGGGTATCTCTATGATCGTAAAACAGTTTTTGCAAAACAGATGCGAACTTGAGATTCAGTACAAAAGGGTTGTAACTTTTGAAGGAAATATAAGAGCAAGAGAGATGATAGACAGGTACTTTGAAAAAAGAGAGCTTTTTAAGTGGAGAGGTTTGGGAAATATCCCAAAAAGCGCTCTGAAACTAAAAGATGAGTACAAAAAATATGATGCCGAATATATCTATAAAGATATCCTGCCTCTTGAAGAGATAGAAGATCATAAGCTCTGTATCTGTGGAGATATACTAAGAGGTATGGCAAAACCTACAGAATGTACGGTTTTTGGCACTGCGTGTAAACCGGAAAACCCGATAGGCAGTTGTATGGTCAGCAGTGAGGGAGCATGTGCGGCATACTACAAATACGGAAATTTTTTGAAACAGGGAAAGAGGAATGGATAAAGAGATAACTTTGGCTCACGGAAACGGAGGGGAAGAGAACAACCGTCTGATAAAAGAGGTTTTTTACAAAGCTTTCAAAAATGACATTTTGCAAAAAAGTGAGGATGCGGCGGTTATAGAGAATGGAAAACTTGCTTTTACAACCGACAGTTTTACCGTTACACCTCTTTTTTTCAACGGCGGTGATATAGGAAAACTCTCTGTTTGCGGCAGTTGCAATGATCTTGCGATGATGGGAGCAAAACCGCTTTATCTTACTTTTTCGGTGATACTTGAAGAGGGATTTGGTACAAGAGAACTGCAAAAGATCGTAAGGAGTATGAAAAAAGAGCTGGAGACAAACTCTGCCGTGATCGTAAGCGGAGATACCAAAGTAGTTCCAAAAGGGAGTGTTGATAAGATTTTTATAAACACTTCTGCAATCGGAGAGATTTTGGTTTCTGATATCAGTGCCAACGCTTTGGGCAAAGATGATCTTATCCTTGTAAGTCGTGATATCGGATGCCACGGAGCGGCGATATTTACGGCAAGAGAGGGGATAGATATACAAAGTGATCTTATGAGTGACTGTGCCTCTTTGTTTCCGATTGTAAAAGCTTTGATAGACAAAGGTATCAGGATAACAGCCATGCGGGATGCCACAAGGGGCGGAATCAGTGCCGTTTTAAACGAATGGGCAAAACAAAGCGGTGTCTGTATAGAGATAGAAGAAGATAAAGTACCTGTCAGTGAACAGGTAAAAGGAGTCTGTGAACTGCTTGGCTTTGAGGCTCTCTCTTTGGCAAACGAGGGAACTTTTGTTTTGGCAATTAATAAAAAAGATGCGATAATCGCTTTTGAAGTTTTAAAAGAGTTCAATCAAAACGCCTCTGTTATAGGAAAAGTAAGTGATGAGTACATTGGAAAGGTACTTTTGAAAAGCTCTTACGGAACAAGAAGATTTTTGGAAACTCCAACAGGTGAGCTGTTACCGAGAATCTGTTAGATGAGAATCCTTTTTATCGTTTCCTCTTTTAACTCTCTGACTCAAAAGGTTTTTTGCTATCTGAAAGATGAGGGGCATAAACTCTCCGTAGAGTTTGCCATTGATGAAGAGAGCATGATAAAAGCCGCAAAAAGTTTCAAACCCGATCTGATACTCTCTCCCTTTTTAAAAAAGTATGTTCCAAAAGAGATTTATGAAAATATACCTGTTTTTATCTTTCATCCGGGTATAAGAGGAGACAGAGGGGCTAACTCTCTTGATTATGCCTTGTTAAAAAGGGAAAAGATATGGGGAGCTGTTTTTTTGAAAGCCGACAAAGAGATAGATGCGGGGGATATTTACAGTGAGAGTTTTTTTCCTGTAAGAGAAGCGCCCAAAAGTTCTCTTTATCGAAAAGAGGTAAGCGACAGTGCGGTGAAAATGTTAAAAGAGCTTTTGGAAAATATCAAAGATCCCTCTTTTAAACCCAAAAAACAGATCTTAAATCCCGTTCACAAAATTTTAACCCAAAAAGAGAGAAAGATTGACTGGTTCAATGACTCTACGAAAGATATCATACGAAAGATAAACGCTGCTGACAGTTATCCCGGAGTGAAAGATGAATTTTTGGGGATGGAATGTTATCTATTTGGAGCGCATTATGAAAAGAAACTAAGAGGCGGCGTAAAAGAGATTTTGGCAAAACGAGACGGGGCTGTCTGTGTGGGAACAAAAGATGCCGCTGTTTGGATATCTCATCTAAAAGAGCCAAAAAGGTTTAAACTCCCGTCAACTTATGTGTTAAAAGAGAGATTAAAAGGTGTAAAAGAGCATAGACTTCCTTTGATATTTGATCAAAGTTATGAAACTTTTTATGAGATTTATACAAAAGAGGCGGGAGATGTCGTTTATCTTCATTTTGATTTTCATAACGGAGCCATGGGCAGTGAACAGTGTATAAGACTCAAATATGCGATAGAGTATCTGAAACAAAAGTGCAAGGTTTTGGTTTTGATGGGAGGGAGAGATTTTTTCAGTAACGGTATCCATCTAAATATCCTAGAAGACAGCAAAAAACAGGGAGAAGACGGCTGGAGCAACATCAATGCGATGAATGATCTGATAAAATCCGTTCTCTTTTGCGATGAGATTATAACTGTTGCCTCATTTGGCGCAAATGCCGGAGCGGGAGGTGTATTTTTGGGACTGGCCTGTGATTATGTTATAGCAAGAGATGGAGTTGTTTTAAACCCACATTATAAAACTTTGGGACTCAGCGGAAGTGAATATCACACTTTTACACTTCCAAAAAGAGTTGGAGAAAAGATGAGCAAAAAGTTAAAAGATGACTCTCTTCCTGTAAGTGTCAAAAGAGCAAAAGAGATTTCAATGGTTGATGAAGTTTTTGAAAATGAGAACTATTTTGAGAGTTTGGATACATTTTGTCAAAATCTTTTGAAAGATGAGGATAAATATGATGATTTTATCTATGACAAACAGGATTTTTTGGATGAGAACAAAGAGTATATAAACTCCTGCAAAGAGAGAGAACTTGAAATAATGTATCCCGAATTTTGGGATGAGAACAGTTCTTTTCATCGTTTGAGAAGAGAGTTTGTATATAAAATCTGTCCGATTTTTACTCCAAAGCGATTAAAGGATATCGATGCATGAATACAGTATAGTTCAGGCACTTTTAAATCAGTGTGAAGAACAGGCGATAAAACATAATGCCAAAAAGATAACAAAAGTGGTTGTCAAGATAGGTGTTATGAGCGGGGTTGAAACTGATCTTTTGCAAACGGCATTTGACACTTTCAAAGAGGACACTATCTGCGAGGGGTGTGAATTTGTCATAAATATCCAAAAAGTTGTGATAAAATGCAGAAAATGCAACACAAAAAGCGAACTAAAAGAGCTTGAATACTGCTGCCCACAATGTAAAAGTATAGAAGTTGATGTAATAGACGGGGAGGATATGTATCTTATGAGCTTGGAGATGGACAGCTAAAGATTTCGGAGATATTTATAGAAATTTTACTCTCTTTAAACCACTTTTTTATCTGCTCTTTTGCTCTTTTTTCCGCTGTATGGTAAAAGCATTTTGATCTGTTGTCGAGTTTTTCACAAAGTCCTTTAACAGTTACGATATCTTCAAAATCGCTTCCTACCCACTTTTGAATCTCATCAAAATCGATAGAACCAAATCTGTTGTGGGTATTTTTAAATCCAAGAGCTATTTTGGTTATTTTACCTATACCGGCAATTAAGATAAAATCTTTTATATTCTCATCTTTGGCTATTTTAAAAGAGTCATAAACGAAATTGCCTATTTCAATAATGTCTGTTTCATCATAAACTCTTTTTGCCTTTGTATAAGAGCTATTTCCGATAGTGAAAACTATCTTTTTGCAACCGTTTGCTTTTGCAAATCTTATCTCTGTTTTTATAGATTCAAGGTAAGATTCTGATGATACGGGTTTTACAAAACCGCTTGTTCCAAGAATCGATATACCTCCTATAACACCCACTTTTTTATTGGCTGTATTTTTTGCGATCTCTTCTGCATTTTTGACTGATACGCAAGAGTAGAGGATAAGAGCTTTGTGATTTTGCATAAATCTTTTATAAATTTTTTGCATCTCTTTTAAAGGGGTCGGATTGATGGCAGGAAAGTTCGGTTTGGTTTTTAGACCTTTTTTTGTTACTACTCCCACACCTCTACCGGCATAGAGGCAGAGGATATTGTCTTTGCTTTGGAGGATATGGGGTTTTTGAGGCAGAGGATTTAAAACAAGATCATCTTTTTTATCGCTTACGGTTACGATGATCTCACACCCTTTTGTCACATCAAGATCATCATTGTCCATTTTAACGGTTTTTGACCAGCTTTTTTGGGATAAGCGCAAATAACTCTCAAGTGCGCATCTAAAAGCAAAAAGAGTATGAACACCCGTGGTATAACCTTTTTTTAAGATGAGTTTTCCTTGGTAAAATGATAGTAAAAAATTTTAAAATTGAAATATTTCAACCAATAAATTATTTTTTTCTGCTGACAGCTTTTTTATAAACATCCATTTCTTCTCTTTTTCCTATTGCTATAATATAAATTATAATTTCTTCTTCAATGATTCCATAAACTATCCTATATTTTTTATTGTTAAAATACACTTTTTTAAATCCTGCTAAATTTAGATTATTTTTATTTCCTAGTTTAATTCCAATTTCTGGTGAATTTAAAATCTGTTTTAGTTTTTTTGTAAATAGAATTTGGATAGATTTATTTAGCTTTTGTAATTCTTCATAAGCATCTGGATGAAATTTAAAATTATACATTAGTCATCTAAAGATAAATTTAATTCTTTTAAAACTTTATTACCATCAAGATAGTTTTCTTTCGGTGTTTTTAATCTTTTTTCGATAGTTTCTAAAATTTCTATATTTTCTCTTTCATCTAGCATGTCCATTAAGCTTTCATACATTGCTGTTGGTATCATCACTGCTTCAATTTTATTATTTTTCAAAATTGCCAATTTTTCAACAACACCATTTGATACATTTGAAAGATAATAACCAAATTGTTTTGATATATCTGTTGATGAAACTAATTCATCCTGAGAATATGCTACCATTTTGTATCCTTGTATTATTGACTATAATTATACGGATAATTATAACAACCTAAAGTTTAGTTTTTGATTAAATGATATAGAGACAACAAGTATGCAGGTAAACGAAGTGTCAATTGTAAAATTGTTTTATGCGTAACATCAGCTGATAAAACACTTCATAGCAAATATCTTTAAATTTCAAGAATAAGTAGAATATTTTTTAAACAACATTATATGGGCTATATAAGTTTTTAGAGCTGCCCATATTTACTCTTCTGTCATTTTTTTAAGTTGCTCTTTATAAGAAAGCTTTTTTTAGGATATACTTTCAATATGAAGATAACAAATCCTTTTTTAAAAAAACTGCTTTGTCATATCATCCTTTTTCCCTTTCATTTGAGATACAGGATAAAGATTGCAGGGATGAAAAATCTGCCTGAAAACAGGGCTGTTTTGCTTCTTGGAAATCATATCAGCTGGATAGACTGGGCTATACTTCAGATGAGTTGTCATCGTTGTATCAGATTTGTTATGCACAAAGAGATTTATATGCTTGATTTTCACAGATGGCTTTTGGATCTGCTTGGTGTTATACCGATATCGTCAAAAAGTGCCAGAGAAGGTATAAAAAATATCAAAAAAGCTTTGAAAAAAGGTGAAATCGTCTGCATTTTTCCTGAAGGCACGATCAGTTACAACTCACAGCAGGGTACTTTTAAAGGCGGTTTTGAAAGGGTACTCAAAGATATGGAAGATACTTTGATAGTTCCTTTTTATATAGAGGGGATAAGGGGAAGTGTTTTTTCGAGATCGGCTGTAAAGGATGGTTTGATACTAAGAAGAGAGATTGTTGTGGCTTTTGGAAAACCGCTTTCTCGTTTGACGAAAAAGGCGCTTTTAAAGCAGAAAATTTTTCATCTCTCTGTTGAAGCCTTTAAAGAATCGTATAAAAAAAGTTCGTCATTTAAATCTTTTGAAAATAAAAAATTTTTGGATCTGTTAAATGCTGAGAAAAATGAAAAAATCATCTCTCTTTTGCCTCCCCGCCATTTGCTAAATGCTATCCTTTCTTTTTCAAAAAAGATAAAATTTCTCTGCTGTTATGAGAAAAAAGATTATATGGAGGTTTGCAAAAGAGTGGCAAGAGAAGATATAAAATATCTCTTTTCCAATGAAGAGTTTTTGGAAGTGAGTGTGCAAAATCAAAAGATCCATCCTCTGATGCTTTCGAGTTTAAAATATATCATAACTGTTGAAAAGATTTCTCAAAATATCAAAAATGCCTTTGAAGAGAGATTTAAAAAAACGGTTTATGAGGGATATTCGCACAAAAAAACAGGGCTTGTCTGTTTAAATCTTCCTGATGTTTTGGAAACAGGTTACTGGAAAGTACAGGTGGGATACAAAAAAGAGAGTGTCGGTATGCCACTTCCCGGCAGAAGTGTCAGGATAGCCGATGATGAGGGTGAGAATCTGGATTTTATGAAAAAAGGGCGGATATGGATAAAGAGCTATATTTGTGATGAGTGGATTTTGACAGATGAGGAGGGATATCTGGATGAAGATGGATTTTTATTTTTATCTTCCTAAAATCTACTATTAAACAAATTCTCGTTACAATTGCAAAAAAATTTTCTAAGGACTAAAACCATGAGAGCGCTTTTGAGTGTCAGTGATAAAAAAGATATAGTTTGGTTTGCCAAAGAGCTTGTCTCTTTGGGATATGAGATCATATCCACAGGCGGAACCTACGGGCTTTTGAAAGAAAACGGTATAAAAGCGGTTGAGATATCAAAAGTTACAAAATTTCCTGAAATGTTTGACGGAAGAGTAAAAACGCTAAATCCCTACATACACGGAGCCATCTTATACAGAAGGGATCTGAAAGAACATCAAAAAACGGCACAGGAACATCAGATAGAGGGCATTGATCTTGTGTGTGTAAATCTTTATCCTTTCAAGGAGACTATCGCAAAAACGGATGATTTTGAAGAGATCATAGAAAATATCGATATCGGCGGACCTGCGATGGTAAGAAGTGCTGCCAAAAATTTTGATTCGGTGATGATCGTAACTGACAGTGGCGATTATAAGAAAGTGGTGGAAACTCTAAAAGAGGGTAAAAATGATACGGAGTTTAGAAAAGAACTTATGATCAAAGCATTTGAACATACGGCATCTTATGACTCTATGATTGCAAACTATATGAACAAGAGATTCAAAGATGGTTTTGGAAAGAAACGATTTATCGTCGGAGAGAAAGTATTTGATACAAGATACGGAGAAAATCCGCATCAAAAAGGTGCGCTTTATCAGTTTGAAGACTTTTTTAGTAAACATTTCAAAACTCTAAAAGGCGAAGCAAGTTTCAATAACCTGACCGATATCAATTCAGCCGTCAAAATAGCTGCAAATTTCGGTAAAGAAAATGCGGTTTGTATCGTAAAACATGCCAACCCCTGCGGTTTTGCCATAAAGGGAAGTTTGAAAGAGAGTTACACAGAAGCTCTAAAATGCGATCCAATCTCAGCTTACGGCGGAGTTGTAGCCATAAACGGCAGACTCGATAAAGAGTTGGCAGAAGAGATTAATAAGATATTTGTAGAGGTGATTATAGCGGCTGATGTTGATGAGGATGTTTTGGAAGTTTTTGCCAAGAAAAAGAGGATAAAGATTTTTACTCAAGAGAGCGATTATCTGACACTCAGCGATGATGAGTATGATTTTAAACATATAGAGGGCGGTTTTGTTTTTCAAAATGCGGACAGAGTCGATGATGAAGAGATAAAAAATGCAGATCTAAAAAGTCAAAGAGAAGCGACCAAAGAGGAGTTAAAGGATCTTGAGATAGCTTATAAAGTTGCCGCTTTGACAAAATCAAACTGTGTCGTTTATGTAAAAGATGCGGCGATGGTGGCTATCGGGATGGGGATGACAAGCAGAGTTGATGCCGCAAAATGCGCTTTGAAAAAAGCAAACGAGCTTGGTTTGGATGTAAGCGGTTCGGCGATGGCAAGTGAAGCTTTTTTCCCTTTCAGAGACAGTATCGATGAGGCGGCAAAAGCAAAAGTCAAAGCGATCATAGAACCGGGAGGAAGTATAAGAGATGATGAGGTGATAGAGGCGGCAAATGAACATAACATCGCTCTTTATTTTACCGGTGTCAGACACTTTTTGCATTAGGAGAGAGATTTGTTTAGAGAATTTGATATAAACGAGAGTAATCTTGAAGAACAAAAAGAGAGAGTTTTACAAACGATCAGGGATAATGAAAAAAAGATAGAGGAACTTTTAGGTATAGAAGAGAAAACTTATAACAATTTTATAACTCCCTATCAGCTTATGCACGAGAAGCTTGGATTTTATTTCTCTCCCGTTTCTCATCTAAACAGTGTGAAAAATTCCAAAAAGACTCAAGATATTTACTCCTCCCTTCTTCCTGTTTTGACCGAATATTATGCGAAACTCGGTCAAAACGAGGAGCTTTACAAAGCGGTTAAAGAGATATATCAAGAAGAAAAAAGCTCTTTAAACAAAGAGAGAAAGAAGGTTTTAACAGATCTGATTTTGGAGTTTGAACTAAGCGGAGTAGGGCTGGAAGAGAAAAAACAAAAAGAGATCAAAGAGATCATGATATCTCTAAGCGATCTGCAAAACAGATTTGCCCAAAATCTTTTGGATGCTACAAATGCCTATGAAATGTTCATAGAGGATGAGGAAGAGTTGAAGGATTTTCCAAAAAGTGATCTTGAGAGTGCAAAAGTGAAAAAAGAGGGAAAAAATCTCTATCGTTTTACCCTTCAACAGCCAAGTTACATAGCCTATATGACCTACGGAAAAAACAGAGAAAACAGAGAAAAACTCTATAAAGCCTATGTAACAAGAGCGCCGGAGAACGAGAAGATACTAGAGGAGATTTTGGATCTTCGCTACAAAAAAGCCTCTCTTTTGGGATTTTCAAACTATGCCCAACTCTCTTTGGCAAAAAAGATGGCAAAAGATCCAAAAACCATCATAAACTTTTTGAAAGAACTGGCAAAAAAGAGCCGCAAACAGGCTTTGAAAGAGTTTGAAGAGTTGAGAGATTTTGCCAAAGAGAAAGGATTTGACGGGGAATTAAAACCGTTTGATCTATCCTACTATTCTGAAAAACTGAAAAAAGAGAAATACAGCGTAAATGATGAAGACTATATGCCGTATTTTGAAAAAAACAGAGTTGTAAACGGTCTTTTTGAATTTGTAAAAAAACTCTTTAAGATAGAGTTCAAAAAGATAACCGCTTTGGTATGGGATGAGAAAGTTTTGACATACGAACTCTATAAAGACGGTGATCTGATAGGCAGACTCTATCTTGATCTTGAAGCGAGAGAGGATAAAAGAGGCGGTGCGTGGATGGATGAGTGGGTAACTCATCATATAAACGAAAGGAGAGAAAAGATTTTTCCCATAGCCTATATCGTGGCAAATTTTGCCCCTTCTTCTGAAGATTCTCCTTCGCTTTTGAGACCAAATGATGTTGAAACTCTTTTCCATGAAGCCGGACACGCTCTTCATCATCTTTTAAGCAAAGTGGAGGAGTCGTTTGTAAGCGGAATAAACGGTGTGGAATGGGATGCGGTGGAATTTCCGAGTCAGTTTTTGGAAAATTTCGCCTATGAAGAGAGTGTTTTGCAGATGTTTGCCCATCATCACAAAACAGGTGAACTTTTGCCAAAAGAGATGATAAAAAAGCTGAAAATCTCCAAAAATTTTCAATCAGCTTTGGCAATGCTAAGACAGATAGAGTTTGCTCTTTTTGATATGCTGATTCATCTAAAGCGATATAATGCCAAAGAGGTACAAAATATCCTGAATGAGACAAGAGAGGAGATAGCCGTTATCAAACCTCCAAAATACAATAAATTTCAATGGGGATTTGCCCACATCTTTGCAGGAGGATACGCCGCAGGGTATTACAGCTACAAATGGGCGGAAGTTTTGAGTGCTGATGCTTTTTATATGTTCGTAGAAAACGGAATATTCAATGATGAAATAGCAGAGAGCTTTTACAGTGAAATCCTGACAAAAGGAGGAAGCAGAAAAGCGATGGAGTCTTTTGTAAGTTTCAAAGGAGAAGAACCCGATATCGAAGCTCTTTTAAAGGTGAGTGGGATAGAGTAGCAAAATCTTTGATTCCTGACCGATTCTGTAAAGGGCGAAATCATATCTTATCGGGTCGTCGGGATCAAAAAGTTTCAGAGTTTCGCTTAACATAACGGCAGCTTTGAAATCGTAGGTTTTTCTTTTTAAAAGTCCAAGTTTTTGGGAAACTTTGAATGTATGGGTGTCAAGCGGGATGATGAGATCGCTTTTTTTTACCTTTTTCCAGAGTCCAAAATCGATATGATCCTCTCTTACCATCCATCTTAGAAACATATTCCATCTTTTGTATGGAGAAGATGGGTTTTTTGAGGGGGGCTTACCTATCAAAAAGGTATATCCTTTTGAATTGTAAGGATTTACTTTGTAGATACTCTCTATCGTTGTTTTTATCCCATCTATGACTCTATTTTCTTTTTTGTATCCTTTTAGAAAGATATTTTCCAAAGAGTCTGTTTCTTGCAGTCTTTTGATGGTTATGAAAAAAGCCGTAACATCTTTGGTTTTTTGAAAACGGTAGTAATGGTTTTGAAGCTCTTTTTTGATCTTCTCTTCACTCTCTTTCAACAAAGAAAAATCAAAAGATGAGAGAAATTTTACTATCTGTTTTGCGTTTCCGTAGGCAAAAAGAGAGCAGATAAGGCTTATATACTCCTCTTTGTATTTTTTTGCTATGAGGATCGGATCGGGTTTATCGGGGTTTACTTCATCTTTTGAATTTCTAAAATCAGCCTCTTTGTCCAAAAGGGCTTTAAGTTTGGCAAAATTATGCAAAAGACTCTTTCTGATTGGTTTTTGTCTGCATATAGTCGGAGATGTTTATCAGAGAAAAGATTACGGCAAAGATCATAAATCCCGGAAAAAAACTTACCCACCATGCTATGTCGATCACCTCTTTTCCTTCGCTGATGATTGTTCCCCAGCTGATTTGAGGCGGCATGATACCGATACCCAAAAAACTGAGTCCGCTTTCAGCCAATATAGCCCCTCCCACTCCGAAAGTGAAACTGATAAAAAATATCGGAGCCAAAAGTGGAGTGTAGTATTTTAAAATGATTTTTAGTCTGTTTACTTTTGCAATTTTCAGGATTTTTATAAAAGGTTTGTTTGTTATGGCAAAACTTTCACTTCTTATCATTCTTGCCATTCCCATCCAGCCTGTTACGGATATGACAAATATCAAAACCCATACCGAGGCGTTTATGTAGCTGATAAGTGCCAAAAGAAGAAAAAATGTAGGAAATGTCAAAAAGAGATCAACAACTACGACAAATACTTTATCGACATTGCGTCCGAAAAATCCTGCCGTTACACCGATGATAAGTCCTATAAGACTTGATATAACCGCACTTCCCACACCGATAATCAAAGATATCTTTCCTCCCTCCATAATCCTTGCAAAAAGATCCCTTCCCAGCCTGTCCGTTCCCATCAGATGTTCAAAAGAGGGAGGCAGTAAAATGGCATGTTTGTTCAGTTCAAAAGGAGAAAGATGATAAAAATATCCGCCGAAAAAGGAGAGCAAAAAGATAAAAAGCAAAAAAAAGATACTGAAATAGGGTGGTTTCATCTAAAAATCTCCTGTTAAACAAACCTCTAAATTATAATTTTAAATTTAATGGATATTACAGATTTAGTGAGTTTCAACCCAATGCCATTTTTTTAAAGTAAAATATTTTATAAATAGTCTAAATTCAGGGCTTTCTTTGGAAGTAGGACTTTAGTCCTACCTTAGGTGAAGCTAAAGCTTCACTTCCAAAAAAGTACTTTTTTACTGTTTTATCCCAAGTAATACATCAAGCATTTTGTCGATTGTTGAGATGACTTTGGCGTTTGCTGTATATCCTGTTTGATATTTTATCAAATTTGTCAGCTCTTCGTCTATATTTACGCCGCTTATTGATTGAAATTCCTGATAAACAGTGTTGTAAAGGGCGGTGGAAGCCTCTTTGTTACGATCTGCGTGTTGTGCGTCTGTGGCGATATTTGTTGTTACAAAACTGTAAAATCCATAAATTGTATCATTTACGCTCTCTTTGTTTTTTCTCTCAAAGTCTATATTGTCATATTGAAGTTGTACCATTTCGTTGGCAACTTCGTTGTTTCCTTCTACAGGTGCTTTGTAAGCCTGAAGTTTATCGGGGTTTTCTTCGTATTCGTTTTTTAAAGAGATGTCTTTTGCGCTCTCTCCTTCAAGAAGATTGCCTGTTTTGGCAGTGGCGGCAAAATTTGTCCCATTGTCTTCTATTGCGATGGTATAACCGCTGATTCCATCTTTTGGAGTGATTGTCAGGACATTGTTTACATAGTTTGCGCTGAAAAGATCATCAAGATCATTTGTGGAATCGTTATCCTCATTATCATCCTGATCAGCGTTGAATTTTTCCACTATGGAGTCTGTTCCCGTTTTCATTGTTGTATCTTTTGTGATCTGTATTGTTCTTCTTGCAGTTTCGTTTCCGTCATTGTCATAAACAACTACATCGAAACTTCCCTCTTTGATCTCATCAAGATATGTGATTTTGTCGTCATCGTCATAATATTTCATCTCTTTGCTGTGCATACTCTCTTTTGCGCTTTTTGCATAGATCGTATTTGTTTTATCGATAAATGTTTTTGCAAACGAATCAAGATCATCAAGATACCCCTGCAAAAGTCCGTCGTTTGGGCTGTGTGTTTTTGGGTCTATATCTCTTCCCCTAAGATCAAGCATAGCGCCTATCTTGCCGCCTTTTATTTTGCCTGTCAGATCAACCAAAGAGAGATCCTGACTTACATGGCTTATTGTGTAAAATCCGTTTGGTTCGTCTTTGTTGTCGATTTTCAGAGGATGAAAGGTAACTCCGTCAACAAAAGAGTGTCCGGCGATATTCAGATAGTACATTTTACCGCCGTCTGTGATGCTTTGATCTTTTGTGCTGTCGCTTTTCATGCTCCCTTTGAGAACCGATATGTCGAGAAGTTTTTGCAGAGTTGATTCTAATTTGTCTCTTTGATCTCTTAGATCATTGGCTCTGTTGTCATTTGTTATTTCGGTATGTGATATTTTTTTGTTAATGTTTGCTATCTCTTTTCCTAGACGATTTACTTCGTCTATCGATGTTTTCAGCTGATCGTTTATGGAGTTTTGAAGTTTTTGGACTCTTTGTCTTGAATCTTTCAGATTTGTACTGAAAGTTTTGATGTTTTGAACAAGAGCTGTTTTTTGTGCGGAATCGTTAGGATGGGCTGAAAGATCGTTCCATGAGTTGAAATAGTTTTTCAAATCATTATACAGACCCTTTTCCTGAAGATCAGGAAAGTATTTTGCAACCTCTTCAAGATTGGTTTTTGAGAAACTGTCATATTCCAGTCTTGAAGAGCTTGATTTTAGTCTTGTATAAACAAACTCATCATGTATTCTGACGATTTGTGCTATTTTGACGCCGGTTCCGATATCTCCGGGTGTTGTATGGAACGGAACTGTCTGATTTAGATCTACTCTTTGACGGGTATAACTTTCATTGTTTGCATTGGCTATGTTGTGTCCGACGACATTCATTCCGACCTGTGATGTGTTAAGACCGGAATTTGAAACATTTAGAGTGTCTAATAGGCTCATTTTCAGATACTTGCGCTAAAAAGAAGCTCTTTTTTCGGACCTAATTTTGTATAACCTTCAAGCTCTCTCGGAAACATCTCATCAAGCAAAGAGTTGTAAAATTCGCTTACATATATAACCATCTGTGCATACTCTTTGTTTATCTCTTTGAGATCGAAAAGTTTTATTCTCATCATCTCAAGAAGAGATTTGTCTTCTTCGTCCAAAATCTCTTCCAACTCTTTGCCCCGGTTTTCATTGACAAGTTTTATGAGAGTATCATCTATAATAATTTTTTTGTTTTCAAATGAAGCAACAAGCTCATCTTTCAGTCTTGAAGAGTTAAAAATCTTTTCGTGATTTGCCTTTTTGATCTCTTCAATATCATCTTTTGTCAGTTGTATGAGATTCTCGATATCTTTTATGATACCGTTTAGATAATATTTAAGCATAATTGCTCCTTTATTACGAGATAAAAGAGCCTTCAATCTTCTATAAAAGCTCCTCCGCTATCTTTTGGGCAGTTGCTTCTATATCGATTTTGTATTCGCCCTTTTTGATCATCTCTTTGATTTTTTGGACTTTGTCAAGCTCTCTTAAATCTTTGTTTAAAACTTCTGTTTTATTTTCGGACTTTTGAGTTATATCGTCCTTTTTCAGGTATTCTTTAGTCTCTGTTACAGGTTTTTGAATCTCTGTTACCATCGCTGTAATCCTTTAGTTAAATTTTGCTTACTAAGGATTATATCGACAGTTGCTTAAAAAAACTTCATAACATTTAACTAATTTAGTAAAGTTTATTATACCTTTTTAGAAAATATATCATATAAATTTTTCTATTTTGACAAATAGTGCTATTTATTATTTTCTTGTAAAAAATTATATAACAGCTCACTAAATCCGAATTTTCCACTTATTGATAAACTTATTGCATCATTGTACATTGATTTGTATATTTTGTCTCCTGCATCTTTTGGAAAAAGTTTGTTCTCTTTTGGCATAGAGATATCAAGAATTTTCTTTAATAAAAATGCTTCAAACTTGTCAGTCTGCTCTTTTAGTTTGTCATTGTCCACATTTTTTGAGATATCGTATTTTGCTTTTTCCAAATTTTGCAAAGCAGAGAAACTGTCTATTTGCATGGCACTCCTTTATATGATCTCAAGTTTGGCACTGATGGCACCGGCTCTTTTGATGGTTTCGAGTATCGAGATGATATCTTTTGGTTTTGCTCCGAGTTTTTGGAGAACTCTTGCCAGATTTGCTACCGTTACTTCATCTTTTTTCATTTTGACGATATTGTTTGCCACACCTATTGTTACGCCTTCGTTCATATCAACATCACTTTTTGCCGGTTTTGGCATAGTGTCTTTCGGAGATATTTTGATAGTCAGATCTCCGTGTGTGATCACAACCGGATCTATAACGATATCTATGCCCGATACCACCGTCCCTGTTCTTTCATCGATGACTATTTTTTTCTCTTTTGTATAGTTGATATTCAAATCATTTATCTTTGCGATAAATTCAACCATAGAAAGATTGGTTGGTTTTTTCAGTTTTACGACTCTTGCGTCTGTTGCAACCGCCACCGTTTGTTTAAAGTAGTCATTCAGTGTATTTTGTATGGCTACGGCATTAGAGAAATTGGTCTGTTTCAGGCTGAGTTCTGCGTAATCTTTTTTGTAGATATTTTGTAAAACTTCTCTCTCCACAACGGCTCCCGAAAAGAGTGTGGCGACTGTTGCGTGGTTGAGTCCCCCGCCTCTTCCGTTCTTGCCTCCTATCGTAACAGGACCCTGTGCAAGGGCGTATATCTGACCGTCCACCGCTTTTAGAGGAGTTAAAAGAAGAGTTCCTCCCTGAAGGGATTTTGCATCCCCGATGGATGAGATAACTACATCAAGCTTGTCTCCCTGCCTTGCAAAAGGCGGAAGTTTTGCCGTAACAATGACGGCTGCTATGTTTTTTGATTTGATTTCACTCGGATCTATTTTGACATTGACGGTAGAGAGAAGGTTTGAAAGAGCTCTTAGAGTAAATTTTGAAGAACTGCCGTCTCCCGTTCCCCTGAGTCCCACAACCAAACCGTAACCGATAAGCTGGTTGTCTCTAACTCCCACAATATTGGCGATATCTTTTATCTTTTCTGCCGACAGAGGTGAAAATAAAACAATGCACAAAATCAGGTATTTGATAAATTTCAACTTTGCTGCCTTTAGAGATGTTTTATAACTCCAAAAGCAAAAAGTATTCCAAAGATTGAAAAATATTGTTTCAGTGCCAGTAGCTCAATGAGGTTTTTCCGAATTTTTTGGTTTTTTTCTTTTTGAAACTGCCTATTTGATCGGGTGTTTTTATGGCGCTTCTGTGTTCTAAGATGAACATTTTTGCTGTATTTTTTGGTGTTTTTTCTATCAGTTTGTAAACTTCTTCATATACATTGCTCATACCTTCTCGTATCTCAAAAGGAGGATCGAGATAGATATAGGCTTTTTTCTCTTTTTCTTCTATCATAGATATAATTTTATCATAAAGGGTAAAGCTGTTGTCTAAAAAGACTTCTGTTTTGTTTTTGTCAATCAGGGAGCAGTTTTTTAAAAGGATATTGTAGGCATCTTTGTTTTTTTCTATAAAATATGCAAAATCCGCTCCTCTGCTTATCGCTTCAAGTCCCATAGAGCCGCTTCCTCCGAAAACCTCAAAAAATATTTTGCCGTACAGTTCAAACTGAACAGTATCAAAAAAGGAGTTTTTGACGATACTTTTTGTGCTTCTTGTACTTTTGGATGAAGGCAGGAAGAGTTTTTTGCCTTTATATTTGCCTCCCTCTATATATATGAAAAGATTTTTATTGTTCATAATGCTCTCTTACGGCTTTTATAATATTTTTGGTAAATTCTTTGGAAAGAAGTTCTATCTTTTTTTCAAGAAGAGTAAAATCAACTCCTTTTGTCGTTTTGTTTTTGTTTTGTAGTGATTGGTAAAAAGCTTTTGTTTCCAAAATGATTTGCGATTTGGAAAAAGGAACACTGATATTTGCCTCTTTGTCTTTTGATATCAAAAAAAGAGGTTTATCCATATTGATGTTACGATCTGTTATCATAAAATCGCAATATCTGTATGTAGATATAAAATCTTTTAAAAAAAGTTCCAAACTCTTTTGAAGAAGGATAGATTTACAGGCAAC
>CAYVDJ010000117.1:0-5508 GCA_964450755.1 uncultured Campylobacterales bacterium | reverse complement strand
TGGTTGTCTTTCACCATAGCTTTGGCTATGCTAAAAAACAACCGCCTTGCATTAGATACTTTCTCTCTTTACTATGGATACGATATAGTGCGTAAGGTCAGTTAGAAGGTATTTATTATTCTAATATTTAAATACTTTCTTTAGGATATTTTTAAAAATAATTATTCCTGTTTATATAAAATACTGTAATTTGGCTCTTTTATATATTAAAAATCAACTCTTATAAAAAAATCCCGAATATCAATATAATGAAAACTTATTTTATTCATAGAAAATTTATAGTGTAAAATAAAATTAATTTTTTATAACGGATAAAAAGAGTAAACTGTATAATATATTGTAAACATTTTTCTAAAAAAAGGGGAACCTCTCATGGAACCAAAAAAATCATTAATAGCATTCATGATTATAAGTAATGTTTGTCTGTTCGGTGCAAATGGTGCTGATACAAGATTTAAAATACCTACAATGCCGTCAAAACCCACAGTTCCTACGGTTTCAAATGTAGAAAAACCACAAATACCAAGTGTTGAGAAAACAACTCAAAACGAACTACCCGCCATCGATACCCTAAAGCCTCAGTTGCCTTCATCACCCCAGAAACCTTCTTACGGAAACGGAATTTTGGATGATAAAATTCCTCATTTTGGCAATTTTCCGGATTTTCCAAAAGACAAAGGAGATATTTTTACACTCAATAACGGTAAAGCCGTCAAACTGTTTTGGGTAGATATGGAAGATGATGAAACAGGCTGGAATATCTATAAAGATGACAAACTCATCAACACTCTCTCTCCCGACTCCACAAAATATATAGACAGTGATATTGTGGACGGAGAAAAATACCAATACAAAATAGTTCCTGTTTTCGGAGACAGGGAGGGAGAAGCGATAATCAGTGAAATAGATATTTTTGATAAAAGCAACAATACCCAGGAGTATCTATCCAAAGCAAAAGAGATCCTTTTAAACCAAAAAGCTACGGATGAGGATATCAAGAAATGGTCAGAAGAGTTAAAGAAAGGTAAAAGCATCATCCAGATAATAGAGGATATGACCAAACAAAAAGAGTTTTTACCAACCTATAACAATGACGAGGAATTTATAAAAACGATCTATACGGCACTTTTTGGCAAAGAGATTGACCAATCAACTTTTGATGATATATACAAAAAGATATCATCCATGGAAATCTCAAAAGCAGAACTCCCATACTATCTGGCAAACTCAAAAGAGTTTGGGAAAATAGCCGATCAAAACGGTATAGAAGCAATAGACCCGGATAATCTGAAAGCTCAGGAGAGTATAGAAAAATTAACCGATTTTGTAAAAAGAATGTACACAAAAGCACTTGGCAGAAATGCAAAAAAGGGTGGAATGAACTACTGGACTGAAGAGCTGTTAGCCGGAAGAAAAAGCGCCCAACAGGTTGCAAACAGCTTTTTTAATTCAAAAGAATTTACAGACAAACAGTTAAGCGACAAAGACTTTTTGGACAGAGTCTATCAGACCATTATGGGAAGAAAACCAGATCAAAGCGGCTATGACTATTGGCTTGGCGAATTGGCTGACGGTTCAATAGACAGACAAAAGCTTATAGATTCTTTTATTTACTCTCCCGAATTTCAAAAACTGGCTCAAGACTACGGCATAAGAGAAGCCGGTTAAAAATAAGAACTTCAAAAAGAGGGATATTTTCCCTCTCTTTTAAGACTCCTCTCTTTTTATGATAAAATAACTGTCTAATTTCATTACTTCAAAAAAGGATTATCAATGGTATTTAAAAAATTGAAATTTATATGCTGGTACTGTAAAAGTGAATTTGCAAGTACTGTCTATAATATAGATGAGGTCAAAGATTTCAAAGTTATATGTCCGTTTTGTGATGCAGTCTGTGTTGGGGAACTTCCTGCTTATGAGAAAATAAAAAATTTAAGTGAAGAAGAGTTAAATCCTCTTGAGAGCGTTGAACCAAGGAAAAAGGAATGGTAAAGAGAGTTCATAAAATATTTCTATCTCTATTCATTACCTTTTTCTTTTCAAGCATTTTGTCGGCTGCCTCTTTATATAAAAACATTGACAGCAATGAGGCATATAAGTTACAACAGCAGGGAGCATTACTGATAGATGTCAGAACAAAAAAGGAATTTCAGCGTCTTCACGCAAAAGGTTCTGTAAATATTCCTATCTTTGAAGAGAAAAACGGCAGAAGAGAGTTTAATGAAAATTTTATAGCACAAATTGAATATATTGCCAAAGATGATTATGATAAGCAAATTATTTTGATATGTAGGAGTGGAGCAAGATCAGCTTACGCAGCAGAAATTCTTGGAAAAAGCGGATTTGGCAGCGTATATAATGTCATAAAAGGTTTTTTAATGAGAGAAGGATGGCTTTTTTATAAACTACCGACAGAAAAATAATTTAATTAAGACAACTTTTATCCTATTTAGCTATAATTTCATTGATATAAATCAATTTAGACGAAAAAGGATGAAAATGGCTAAGACAAAATTAAAAGGCAATGATGTAAATCTTGCAGGAAATGAAGTAAATGTAGGGGATAAAGCTCCAAAAGTAAAAGTTGTAGGATCAGATCTGAGTGAAATCGAAGTTGGAGGGGCAAAAGACAAAGTTCAGCTTTTGGTAGCGGTTCCTTCTCTTGATACTCCTGTTTGTGCGGCTGAAACAAGAAAATTCAATGAAAATGCTTCTAAGATAAACGGTATAGAGATAACCGTTATCTCTATGGATTTACCTTTTGCTGCCGGAAGATTCTGCACAACAGAAGGTATCGAAAATGTTAAAACAGGAAGTGATTACAGAAATAAAGACTTTGCAAATGCTTACGGTTTGTTGATAGCTGAAGGTCCGCTTGAGGGTCTTAATGCAAGAGCTATATTTGTAGTAGGAAAAGACGGAACAATAACTTATAAAGAACTTGTACCTGAAATTACTGCCGAACCGGAGTATGAAAAAGCTCTAAATGCTGCCAAAGAGGCTGCTTCTAACTAACCACTGCTATATAAGGGAGAATTTTGACGCGGTTTTCGTACCGCGTCAAAAATTTAAAACTAACAGGTTGCACCCTTTAACAAATCTTCATTCAATTTAAGTTCTTCATTACTCATAACACCGATACCCCTGTCTAAAATATCTTTTGCTATCTCCTTTGCCTCTTTTAAAGAGTGCATTTTACAGCTTCCGCATTGATAAATATTCAGTTCGGGAATATCATTTTGATTTTTTACATTAAGCACATCTTTCATTGACTCTTCCCATGCCTTGGCTACTCTTTTCTCATCAGGTTCACCCATAACACTCATATAAAAACCTGTTCTGCAACCCATAGGAGAAACATCTATGATCTCCACATCATCACTGTTTAGATGATCTCTTATAAAACCGGCAAAGAGATGTTCAAGCGTATGAGTTCCCTTTTCTCCCATCTTTTCTATATTTGGTCTGTAAAATCTAAGATCAAAAACCGTTATCGTATCTCCGCACGGAGTTTTCATCTTTTTTGCAACTCTTACCGCAGGTGCGATCATCCTTGTATGATCCACCATAAAACTGTCTAACATCGGCATCAGTAATCTCCTTCAAATTTTTCCCTAAAAGGGTGTTTTTTATACACACCCAGTATTCTAACATCTTCTGCAAAAAATGCAAGTTCTTCAAGTGCAAATTTCATAGGTCTCATATCAGGATGAGCCTCGATATCGGCATGAAACAGACTTGCCTGTATCCTTGAACCTACATTATAGCTCTCAAGTTTAATAAGATTTATTCCGTTTGTGGCAAATCCTCCAAGCGCCTTATAAAGAGCCGCGGGAATATTTCTCACCTGAAAAAGCAAGGAAGTTATATATGAGTTGTTTTGTTCATATTTTGGAATCTGTCGTTTTCTTGAAAGAACAAAAAATCTTGTTACATTTCCCCTCTCATCTTCAAAATGCTCTTTGACAACCTGCAAATCATAAAGTTTTGCCGCCAACTTGGAAGCAATAGCACAGTGTGATTTGTCATTATACTTTAAAATATCCTTTGCAGCACCTGCCGTATCGAGTTTTGCTTCTGCTTTCAGCCCCAAAGATCGGATATTCAGATGACATTGAGCCAATGCCTGAGGATGTGAAGAGACATATTTTAAATCTTCTATTTTAGCATCGGGAAGAGCAAGAAGACAGTGTACTACCGGTTCAAAATGCTCCTCAACAACACTTAAAGACATTTTGGGAATCAATCTGTAGATCTCCTCTACCCGTCCGGCAGTGGAGTTTTCAAGAGGAATCATCGCATACTTTGCTTTTCCCTCTTCTACCATCCACATTGCATCCATAAAAGAATCACATGCCTTTGGCTCCATTGAGGGATAAGCATTTTTACAGGCTAAGTGAGAGTAGGCACCCTCAACACCTTGATAGGCTATTAAATTTTCACTGTTCATTTACACCTGATTTCGGCAAAAAGGCAAAAAGCCTTTTATACCGAAGCTTCTTCTCTCCTTTGGAGATACTCCCATTTTTCATCAACCATTTTCTGCCACTCTTCGATGATATGCTCATTTTCCTTTTTGAAAAGATGTTTAAATCTTCCCTGACATCCAAGATAATCTCTTACAGGAACTTTATTTTTAGGTCTGTAAGTGATATTCAGTTTTGTTCCGTTGATTATCTCATAAAGAGGAAAAACCAAACTCTCAACCGCCAAATCAGAAACATCGATAGTCTCATTAGGCGCAAATTTCCACTCTGTTGTACAGGCACTCATTGCATTTATATAGCAAGGACCTTCTGTATTAAGTGCTTTTTGCAATTTGGCAATCATATCTTTCCATTTGTTGGGAGCTACTTGAGCCACATAAGGCGCCCCGTGAGCCGCCATAATAGCTACCATATCCTTTTTCATCTTCTTTTCACCATAACTTACTCTTCCGGCAGGAGAAGTAGAGGTAGATGAACCAATAGGTGTTGAAGAACTTCTTTGACCACCTGTATTTGCATAAGTTTCATTATCAAGACAGATATATGTAAAATCATGACCTCTCTCAACTGCACCGCTTAGAGACTGAAAACCGATATCATAAGTACCGCCATCACCTCCAAATGCTACAAATTTGACAGGAGCATCAGGATCTTTTAAAGTTCCTTTTCTCTTTTTGGCTTGATACATCGCTTCTGCACCGGCAATAGCCGCAGCAGCATTTTCAAATCCTATATGTATCCAAGAAGTATCCCATGAAGTATAAGGATAAACCGCCGTACTAACTTCCAAACACCCCGTAGCAGTTGAAAGAACCAAATTATCTTCAGTACAATTCATCAACTCTCTGACTATAATAGAGTGCGCACATCCCGGACATAAAAGATGGGCACCTTCCAATCTCTCATTTGATGTGGAAAACTGCTTTAAATTTTTTATTATTTTACTCATTGCTTCTCCTTCCTAAAAAAAAGCAAGTTTAGGGCCTCTTAAGCCGCTAAATTGTTGCAAAGGCGTAGTGAG
>CAYVDJ010000116.1:0-24768 GCA_964450755.1 uncultured Campylobacterales bacterium | reverse complement strand
CCTTTTACAAGTTTTGATTCCATGTTTTTTTCGTTTACTTCTGAGAGATCGATCCCTCCGCCGCAAACTTCCGCATATCTGTATCCGTGTGTATCTTTTACCTTAAATCTCCAATCTTTTAGATAGTAACAGATTTTTTTGATAAGTTTTTGATTTATCTCTTTAGCGCTTTTTTTTGGATCGATGTTTAGATCTTTTAGAAAATGACAGGCTATTTTGGGGGATATGAAGGAGTATAAAATCGTTTCTATATCATATTTTGGAAATTCTTTGCAAAAATTTTTTATTCTGTTTTCAAATTCGGCTCTTTCAAATTCCATCATCAGATCAAGTCCGATCTCAACCTCTTTTTTATCTTTGAGGGCAAAAGAGGCTTTTTGACTGATATCCAAAATGCCAAGTCCCGAAATTCCGTAATTTGTAAACAGGATATCGCCTTTTAGCGTCTGTACTTTCTCACTGTCGATATAGAGGCTGATTTTTCCGTATTTTTTTACTCCTGCCATTTTGGAGGCGGTTTTTGAGTTTAACTCAAGCTGAACCAAGGAGGGATATAAAGTTTTTATATCATGCCCCAATTTTCTGGCGATCTCATATCCTTCCACTCCTCCGCCAAGATGTGAAGCTGCCGCTGATCCTGCCGCCAACATCACTTTATCGTAAAATTGGTATTTTTTACTCTCCGTTTGAATGATAAAACCCTCTTTTTGCTTTTTTATATCGATAATTTTACTGTTTGTGTATATCTTGACATTTCGTTCACGGAGTTTTTTTTCAAGAAGAGTTATAACCGATCTGGCATCCTTTGAGAGGGGATAGACTCTGCCTTCTTCATCTTTTGTCAAAGTAAGAGCAATATTTTTGCAAAATCTCTCAAAATCTTTAAAACCGAATCTTTTTAGAACATATTTTACAAAAGCGGGATTGTGTGTAAAATAATCTTCAGATGAGAGATTGGCATTTGAGATGTTGCATCTGCCGTTGCCGGAGACGGATATTTTTTTGCCGATTTTGGAATTTTTTTCAAAAAGATCGATTCTGGTATTTTCAGAAGCGATAACGGCAGCCATGATTCCTGCCGCTCCTGCTCCGATTATAGCTGTTTTGTTCATTTTTACCTTAAATACCTGCTGATTTTTACAAGTTTAAATTTATCTTTTTTTATCATTATCGTGTAAATGAAATACTTTATACCAAATATCCTTAAACTTCAAGACAATATAAGATTTTTTTGTCCTGCTATAAAAATCCTATATCCGTTTATCTAAATTTTAAAAAATCATTTTTTGTGAGGTTGCCGTTTTTATCTCTTTTTCCTCTTAAAGCTGTATCGTCAAAAGAGACGATATGTTTTTTTATCTCTTTATCGCTGTATTTTTCCCATGAATTTTTGAAAAGGTTGCTTTTTATCCCTTTAAAGTGTCTGTTTATCGGTAAAAGAGAGAGATTGTTTTTGAGGATGTGTTTTTTGCTGTTGAAGATGTAGTTTATCGGATTTAAATAGGCTTTGTTGTTATAGATATAAAGAGTATTGTAATTTTCACTGTAATCAAATCCAGCATAGGCGTTTTCCCATGCTATGGAGTCTGTTACTTTGTGGGTATCGTTATGGATGTTTGGATGTGAGCGACCGAGTTTGAAACCGCTGCCGTCTCCTTGAAATTTTCTTCCGCTGTTTTTTTCAAAGTTCCATCTGTCAAAACCGTTTGAATATGACATACACCTCTCTATCACTACGGCTTCTCCGGCATCCCACAGATCAAAACCGTCATCGCTGTTATTGTAGGCTCTGCATCCTGCAAATTTGTTGCCTTTTCCGATATATGGGATTTTGTCTTCCAAAAATCCTTTTGCGGCAAATCCGTCTGCATGTTCTCCGCCGTTTTTGGGATCAAAATTATCATGTGAATCACAATTTAGGATGAGATTGTAAGAAGCGCCTTTTGTTATGAGTATTCCTCCGAATATATGATTGTAAAAGTTTATATTTTCTATGATATTGTGAGAAGATTTAAAATCTTTGTATCTTGAAAAAACTATTCCCGTTTCTCCCTTTCTTATCTCAAAATTTTTCAAAACAAGGTAGGAACCCAAAAGCCAAAATTTATCCTCTTTTTTTCTTTCTCCTTCAAAAATCACTCTTTCGTTTTTGTATGGCTGAAAAATTATCGGAGCGTTTTTTGTGCCGTTTGTTGTAAATTCTCCTTTTAGAGGATAGATCCCTCCTCTTACAAAAACCTTATCTCCCGCTTTTACAGTATCGATGGCTTTTTGGAGGGTTTTGAAAGGATGGGTTTTGTCTCCTTTGTTTTTGTCGTCTCCCTTTAAAGATACAAAATAAACTTTTGCAAAAAGGGTTGAAAAAAGAAGCAGAAAAATCGATATAAATCTAATAGTTTGCATAATAGAGATATCCTTTGTCATATTTTTGGGAGTTTAACTCTTTTGATTTTATAGAGTTTATAATGAAACCGGCATTTTTTATTTTGTACTTTTTAACTGTTTCATTGATACTTTTTATATAGCTTTTTTTGGAATAATTCATTCTTGCAACAAAGATATTGATATCGGCGTATTTGGTCAGCAAAAGAGCATCCGGTACTACATCGACAGGAGAGGTGTCGATGATGATAAAATCATATTTTGTTTTTAAATATTTTAGAAGTTTATCCGTAATATCAGAATTGACAAGATCATAGCGGTTTTTTGGCATGGCTCCCGAAGGGAGTATATGAAGTTTTGGAAACAGAGGATGTTCAAAAATCAGATCTTTTAACTTCATACCTCCTTCCAAAATATCACAGACACCTTCAATATTCGGTATTGAAAATTTTTTGTGCAGTTGGGGAGTTGTAAAATCAAAAGAGATAACAAGTGTCTTTTTATGTCCCATTCCAAATATTGCTCCTAGATTTGCGCATACGACGGTTTTTCTCTCATTTGGAACAAAAGATGTCAAAAGTATGGTTTTGCATTTTCCCTCTGTCTGTATAAACTCAAGTTCGGTACGGATTTTTCTATATACTTCACTCTCTTTTGAATTTGGATCATAAAGCACATAGACTTTGTTATAGAGTGTTTTGTCCTTGATATAGGGTATCATCCCAAAAACAGGCAGGTTTGTCAATCTGAAAAAATCATTCAGGTTTTTTATTTTCGGATCAAGTTTCTCTTTGACAAAAAGGACAAACATGGCAAACAAAAGTCCCAAAAATGCGCTGACACCAAAAACAAGTGCTTTATTGGGACTGAACGGTTTTGAAACTCTCTCTGCATAGTCTATGATCTTGGTATCGGATACTCTGGCGGCTTTTGCTATGGAAAATTGGGATTTTTCTCTAAGAAGATAGGAGTAGAGATTCTCATTTACCTGATAATCCCTTTGCAGATTGGCAAAAGTCTGCTCTTTTGTAGGAAGGTTTTTTATCTGATAGTTATAAAAATTAACTCTTTTTTGTAAAATCTCTTTTCTTTTTTTCAGATCTTTTTCTATTCCTTTTATGATTCTTGAGATTGAGGATTTTAGACGGTTGATGTTTTTTTGCAGTTTGACGACATTTGGGTGTATCTTGGTAAAGTCGATAAGAAGGGTATCTCTTTGTATCCTTGTTTTATCCAACTCCTCTATCAGAGTATCAAGCAGAGGGTATCTGACTCCCATTCCTCCCAAAGCCGAAAAATTTCCTTTTAAAAACTCTTTTCTTATGCTCTCAAAGGCTTTTAGATCGATGTTTGCTTTTTCATATTCCTCTTTTGTTTTTATGGAACTCTCTATCAGCTCTTTTGTTTTTGTGGCTATATCGATGATACTGTTCTCTTTTTTGAAGTTTTTTAGAACAAGAGCCGATTTTTCAAGAGACTGTTTTACCTTTTTGAGCTGTTCGTTGATGAATTTCAAAGTTGAAGAGGCGGCGTGAGTTCTTTTTTTGATATTCTCTTCTATATAGACTTTTCCTAAAGTATTTAGAAATTTTTGCAGTTTGTCGGGGTTGGTGTCCTTGTACTCTATGACAAGCAAAGATGATCTTAAAGACGAGGGAGTAACACTCATCCTTTTTTGAATGTCTTTTATGATCTTTTGTTTGTTGGTTATTTTGAAATAGTATTTTTGTTTTGGGATGCTCTTTTTGGTTTTTTTGATGATAAAACTCCCTTTATTTAGAGATATTTTATCGTTGTAATTATAGATGTTGTATTTTGATTTTGATGATGCAACTTTGAGTTTAAATCTTTTCTCATCCACAGGGATAAATTCAAATTTTATCTTATCCATATTTCTAAGACTAATATCGGTTATCTTAAATGGAGGTTCAAAAAGTTCTATCTCTCTGAAAGTGTCTTTGATATGGTATCTTACATCCATTTGAACATAATCAAGGGCTTTTGAGATTATGTTTTTGGATTTTATGATGTCTATCTCCGTTTCCACATCGGTAACGGTTGGGGTTGTGATGTTGTTTATGATATTTTCGACACCGACTCCCTGACGGTTCAGGATATTTCTTTCGGGCAGTTCTATGCTGATATATGATTTATACATAGGGGTTTTTTGTTTATAGTAGATATCTCCAAGAGCCAAAGAGATTATAAATATACAGATAGTGATTAAAATATTATCTCTTGAAAATATAAAAAGAAAAGATTTTAGATTTAGTGATTCACTGTTTGATAGACTCATAATTTGTTCCGATTTTTATTTTAGTATCGTCAAAAGAGTTTTTTTGTATATAAACTTTGGAGAAAAAGAGGATAACTCCTATAACAAACAAAACGATAAAAAATTCTCCAAGAGTGATTTTGGGATCACCTCTAAAGACAAAATATCCGTAGTAAAAGATAAAAAAATATCCAAAAACTATAATCGTTTCATTTTTTTTGGCATTTTCATAAAAGAAGCGCGACAGATAACCGCCGAATACTCCGTAAAAAAACATTCCCAAAATCACTCCGATAACTCCCAAAGAGTATGAAAAAAATCCGAGTATCCCCACAAGCACCGTTCCTTTTAACTCTCCTATATTCAGTATGGTGTTTATATTGCTGACACTTAGAGGGTCTTTGAATCCTACAAGTTTATCAGGCAGCAGTGACAAAACAGCGATAACAAAATCAAAAAAGTATCTAAAAGGAACTTCCGAACCTGACAGTTGAAGGCTGAGATCCAAGGAGATGACAGGATGGGTGAAATTGCTTACAAACTCTTCAAAACCCCCTTTTTGATCCTCTTTGATGATATCGGTAAAAGTTGTTACAAAACTCTCCCAACCGTTGTTGACAAGATCGGGAATGGCATAAAAGAGGGGATCTCCTACTTTTATGATAAATATCCCAAAAAGAGCCAAAAGAAAAACCTGTGTCAGATAATATTTTTTTTTGACCATCGATGTTATGATATACATTCCCCCAAGATTGATGATGAGATAACCTCTGCTGTTGTAAAGAACAAACAAAAACAGAAAAAAGGCAAAAGAGAAGACAAAAAGAGCCAAAAAAGCACTCTTGAATCTGCCTCTTTTATCCAAAAAGAGTTTATAGTAGGAGTAGTAGAGCAAAATCGTATCCGCCGGAAAAAATCTCTGAACAAATCCGTATTTTGGCGGTTCATAATCATCACTTCTGTAAGCTTCCGCCGCCATGATGGTCTCTCTCACTCCTCCAAACTGCATCACATATAAAAAAAGAAAAAAACTGAGTATCAAAACGATAAATGGAGATATCTTCAAAACCGCTTTTTCGTCAAACTGCGGTTCTATAACAGGTACCGGCAGAGCGTTTCTGAAAAATCGGCTGTAATAGCCCATCAAAAAAACAATATATGAAAAGATTATCAAAAAAGGAGTTGCCTCGTTTCCGTAATAATATACCCCTTTTGTCAGATCATTTGCAAAGTAGAGATTCGGATTTTCAGCCACAGAGAGGATAAGAGGCGTTATGGCATAGGAGATAAAAAAGAAAAAGTTAAAAGCGATAAAAAAATCGTAGGTAAAATACTTTTTTCTCTTAATCTCCGTCATTATAATGATAAGAGAAAGCAAAAGATATACAAAAACAGCCATTTTCCCTCTTTTTGTTTAATATCGTCATAAAGAGTTTTTATATGTAAAATATCCTTTGACCAAAGCTATATAAAAACCTATCGCTACCGTTAGCCATGCCAATCCTGATGCCGAGTAAAATCTGATAAGCAAAGGTGCCAAAATCAGATCCAAAACAGCTCCTATCAAAACGATACGATTTAACAATCTTGCCTTGTTCATTGTTATAAGCATTCTTGTAAACTGTCCTCCGTATGGGAAAACCAAAACCACTATCGAGAGAGTTTGAAAAAGAGTGATGAGATATTCGTTTGGAACTTTGCCCGTTATAAACAGTAAAATCTCTTTATCAAATATATTCGCAAAAGCGACAAAAACAACGGCTGTAAAAAATATCCCCAAAGAGAGAGTTTTGTTTGCTTTAAAAAACCTCTCTTTTGAGACGGCATACATTTTTGCAAAATGGGGATAGAGGGTCTGAAGAAGGGGTATAAACATCCCTCCTATGGCTACAACCAGTTTTTCAGCTATCGAATAGTAGCCTGTTATCGTATCTGTTGTTAAAAAACCCAAAAATATCACATTTGAGGTTGTATAGAGATTTACCGTTATTCTGGTGGTAAAAACATACCATCCCTCGATTAGCTCCTCTTTTATCAAAGATAGTTTTTGAAATCCAAAAGTCAAAGAGTAGTCTCTTTTGATGATATATTGAGCCGTTATTCCGGCTGCCAAAAATCCCAGAGAGCTAAAAAGAGCGACAAGATAGATGTCATCTGGTTTTTTTACAAAGATAAAAATCATCGTCAAAAATATGATTTTTGATATGACATTTAGGATTGTTATATATTTCATTTTTTCTATTCCCTGAAAAAACCATACAGGAAAAAGCACACTTCCGATTACCGTTCCAAAAAGCAGATAAAACAGATAGGCATTTTGGGCAAACTTATCAACAAAGAAAGTCAAAAGCAAAAGCACTGAAAATCCCGCCAAAGCCAATAAAAATTTGATCGTTAAAACGGTATTGTAAATCTCTTGAAGTTTTTTAGTGTCGTTTCTGTGCAAAGATATGTTTTTTGTAGCCGTAAATTCAAAGCCGTAATCGGTCAGAAGTATAAAATATGAGATCGCAGCCGTTGCAAATGCCCATAAACCGAATTTTTCAATCCCAAGAACTCTGACAAGATAGGGAAGCATGATAAGAGGAGCCAAATAGTTTATCCCCTGAAGCAGTACAAGGGAAAAAAAGTTTGAAAAGAGTCTTTTTGTCGTTTTGTTGTTGTAAAGGACTCTCATATTATTTATCATCTTTTTACTCCATGATATTCTGGAGGTAATGCTGAAGCATTACCCAAGGTGCGACTGAAGGCGCACTTCCAAATTATAAAATCCTACTGTGCTAAAAGTTTAATAAAGTTTAACTAATCTTCTATTTAGGTTTTATTAAATATAATATTTATATAATATTTAACCATTTGATTATGGGAGAGCAGGGAGTAAAAAATTTATGAAAAATGGTATATTTACCGTTTCTTTGGATTTTGAACTCTATTGGGGAGTACTTGATTCAAAACCTTTGGAGAGATACAAAGAGAATTTACTGGGTGTCAGATATGCGATCATAAGATTGCTCGATATTTTTAGAAGATATGATATTCATGCCACATGGGCGGCAGTGGGATTTATATTTTTTAAGAATATGGAAGAACTCAAAGATAATATACCTGAAAATATACCTGAATATACAAATGCCTTTTACTCTTCGTATAAAAAATTTGATTGGTTGGAAAGTGTGGATAAAAGGGTTCTTTTTGCCCCGGATTTGATCAAACTTATTGCAAACAGTTCTCATCAGGAGATTGCTTCTCATACTTTTTCACACTATTACTGTTTAGAAGAAGGACAAAATGCCGATCATTTTTATCATGACCTTCTTTTTTCAAAAAAGATTGCTAAAAAGTTTGGATTGGAGTTAAAAAGTATCATATTTCCGCGGGATCAATATAACAAAAGATATTTAGAGATTTTAAAAGATGAAGGAATATTGTCTTACAGAGGTAATCCTGTTCATGCGATATATTCTCCGACGGGACAAAAAAACAAGCAAAACCGTTTAAGAAAAGCTCTTTTACTGATAGACAGCTATATAAATATTACCGGATATCATGTTTACGAGATTGATATTCAAAAAGAGTCTGTCAATATTCCTTCAAGCCGTTTTTTGCGTCCCGTATCAAAGAAGCTGTTTTTTCTGGAGAAACTGCGTTTAAAAAGGATAAAAAAGCAGATGGAATATGCAGCAAAAGAGAAGAAGCTTTTTCATCTGTGGTGGCATCCTCACAATTTTGGTGTCAATACGGATGAAAATATCTCTTTTTTGGAGGAGATTTTACTCTATTTCAAAGAGCTTCAAAAAAGATATGGAATGCTCTCTTTGAATATGAATGAATCAAGAGAGTTTGCAAAAAATTCCGTTTTGGATAAAAGGAAATATTTTGAGAAAAATAAGTGGATTCTTGGATTATCGTCAAAAGGATAATCTTGATAAAAAGAGAGAGAATTTTAAGATTTTTCATAATCCTTTTGCCTTGATAGGGTTTGAAAAGAGCGGTAAAATCCTAAAATACGGATATATGACTCTCCTTTTTAAAGGAGTGCTTTATAATGCGGATGAGTTTAGAAAAAAGCTTAAACTTTACGGATATTCTTTTGAAACAAAAGATTCTGCCGAAGTTGCACTGAAAGCTTTGCATAAATGGGGTGAGGATATAGTTAAAAGATTTGAAGGGGTATTCTCTTTTATCTTTTGTAACTCTTTGGAAAATAAAATATTTGTTTTTCGTGACAAAACAGGGGTAAAGCCTTTTTATTACTACTACAAAGATGATTATTTTCTGTTTGCCGACAGTTTGCAAAATCTGCTTGAATTTGATGAGTTTGATAAAAAGATAGATCAAAATTCTCTTGCGCTTTATTTGAGATTCGGTTATATGCTGGAACCAAATACTATCTATGAGAATACTTTTAAACTAAAAGCCGGATATTATCTGGAGATCGATTTAAAAAGAAAGCTTTTTTCCGAAAAAAAATATTGGGATTTGGCACAGCTTTATAAGATGCCCCTTTTGGATATGGATGAAAAAGAAGCGATTGACATGGCAGAGGAGCTGCTTTTTAACTCTCTTGGAAAGGTTGCATCTTCATCATCCGAGATAGGAGTTTTGTTAAGTGGAGGATATGACAGCAGCAGTATTGCTGCTTTGGTTAAAAAAGTATTTGATAAAAATATCCACACCTATACGGTCGGATTTTATGAGAAAAAATTTGATGAGTCGATCTATGCCGGTAAGATTGCAAAAGAGATAAACTCTCTCCATCACAGGTTTTTATTCTCTCCCTCAACCATGAAAGATATATTGGATGATTTTACAGAGGCATTTGATGAACCTTTTGGAGACAAAGCTGCTTTTCCCACTCTTTTTGCTTTGAAACATGCCAAAGATGAGGTGGATACCATCTTGGCGGGAGACGGGGGGGATGAGGTTTTTGGAACCGGAGATGATATAAAACAGTATAGAGCATTCAGCCGTTTTCCAAAGTTTATAAGAAAATTTACTGTTAAATCTATGAGTCTGATAGAATCAAAAGAGATAGTAAACAAAAATGCTTTTAATAATTTTTTCTCAAAATATGAAAAATTAAAAAATATACTTGATGAAGATAACATAGCCGGAATGCTTAAACACAAAAGCCAGTCTCTTACTTTTAAAGAGGTGAAAGAGATCCTGTTGCAAAAAGATATAAAAAATTTAAATACAAATTTTGAAAACAGAATGCTGTATGAGAGCAATGATGAGTTGAACAATCTCCTTGCGGCTACGATAAAGACCTATCTTATCGATGATGAGATAACAAAAACCGGACGATCCTGTTTTCATTTTGATCTGTCATTGAAAGAGCCTTTTTTGGATGAGGAGCTTCTCTCTTTTATGGCAAGGATAGATACCTCTTTAAAACAGAAAAACGGAGTAAAAAAGTATATTTTAAAAGAGATTATCCACAGATATATCCCAAAAGAGATAATGCAAAGACCAAAACAGGGTTTTAGTATCCCTCTTGACAAATGGTTTAGGGGTGATTTGAGAGAACTTTTTTTGGAGTATATCAATGAAGAGAGATTAAAAAGAGAAAATATTTTTGAAGTGGAAAAGATTATAAAAATGAGGGATGATTATCTTGGAGGATATAACGAAAAAATAGTAACTTTATGGAATATATTTGTTTTTGAACTGTGGTATGAGAGATGGATGAGATAAAAAAGATCAAAATAGCTTTTGTTCTTCCGTTTATGAACGCAGGAGGGGCAGAAAAGATCATTTGCACACTTTTAAACAGTCTCTCAAGAGAGAGTTTTGAGCCTGTTTTGGTTTTGTTGAAAAAGAAAGGAAAGCTTCTTGGGTGTCTGCCAAAGGATATAGAGGTTTTTGAGCTTGGTATGGACAGTTTGAGAAATTCCGTTTTGCCTTTGATAAAGATGCTTAAAAAACTCAAACCCGATATGGTTTTTTCAAGTATAGGTTCTTTAAATCTTCTCATCGCTTCTATAAGAAAGTTTTTCCCAAAAGAGATCAAATTTGTAGCAAGAGAGACAAATATCGTTTCGATGAAAAACAAAGATGAAAAATATCCCCGTCTTTTTGATCTGATGTTTAAAACCGTTTATAAAAATTTCGATCTTGTTATCTGCCAGTCAAACGATATGTTTAATGACCTGAAAAACAACTATGGCATAGATGAAAACAGAATGTATCTTATCAATAATCCGGTCGATATAGAGATGATCCAAAAAAGATCACAATCAGAAAAAAAGCTTTTTGACAAAAGCAGATACAATCTCCTCTCTGTCGGATCTTTAACCTATAAAAAGGGTTTTGATCTGCTGATAGAGGCGCTTTGTCTGACAAAGGACAAAGATATTCATCTGACAATTTTGGGAGAGGGAAAAGAGAGAAAAGCTTTGGAAAAAAAAGCCAAAGATATGGGGGTGGAAAATCAGATCACTTTTAAAGGATTTATCCAAAATCCATATCCTTTTATGGCTCAGGCGGATCTTTTTGTGCTTAGTTCCAGATATGAGGGATTTGCAAATGTGCTGCTTGAAGCAAATGCCTGTAAATGTCCTCTTTTGGCTTTTAAATGCAAAGGAGGAATCAATGAGATCATTTTGGAAGGTATTAACGGTTGGAGCGTAAAAGCTTTTGATACAAAGGCTTTGGCAAAAAAGATAAAAGAGATAAAAAATATCAGACTAGATAAAGATGAGATCAGAAAAAGTGTTGAAAGAAGATATGCTCTTAAAAAGATAATAGAAAAATATGAGAAAGTTTTAAAGGATATTTATGCTTAAAAAAATGGCGATACTGATCTACTCTTTGGAGGGAGACGGGGCTGAGAGAGTGGTCTCTATACTCTTAAACGAACTGAAGAGTGATTATGAGATC
Organism: uncultured Campylobacterales bacterium; assembly: GCA_964450755.1. Classification (GTDB taxonomy): domain Bacteria; phylum Campylobacterota; class Campylobacteria; order Campylobacterales; family JAADDG01; genus JAADDG01. The sequence goes on along the minus strand of CAYVDJ010000116.1, from coordinate 13,229 downwards.
ACTCTTGTTTTGATGCATGAGAGGATAGATTATGAGATTCCAAAAGAGATAGAAGTTGTGCTTTTGGATCAGGGAGAGTATCAGGAAAGCGGAGTAACAAAACTTGCAAAGCTTCCTTTTTTGGGATACAGTTATAAAGAGTTTTGCAAAGAGTATGAGATAGATATATCTCTCTCTTTTATGAACCGTCCAAACTATATCAATCTTCTTGCCAAAAGTTACGGTAATGATCCTCTTTGTATAGTGAGTGAGAGAATAGCGCCTTCCAAAGAGTATTTTTTGGGTTCTTTAAAAGATCGTGTAAGCAGGTATCTTATAAAAAGGCTCTATCCAAAAGCAGATCTGATTCTTCCAAATTCTCAGGGTATAAAAGCGGATTTGATAGAAAATTTTTCTGTTCCCTCAAAGCTTATAGAGGTAGTCAATAATCCCATAGATCTTACAAAGATAGAATATCTTAAAAATGAACCTTCCAGATTTCCTTTCTCTTCTTTTACTTTTATAAATATCGGAAGACTACACCCTCAAAAAAACCAAAAAATGTTGATAGAGGCTTTTTACCGTTTGAATGATCCCCATGCAAAACTCATCATCATAGGGGAGGGGGAGTTAAAAGAGGAACTTGAAAATCTGATAGAGGATTTAAATCTTGGTGAGAATGTGTTTTTACTCGGTCGTCAGTCCAACCCTTTTTCATATCTTTCAAAAGCGGATGTTTTTGTTTTGGGTTCTGATTATGAGGGATTTCCGAATGTTGTTTTGGAAGCTCTTGCCTGTGAAGTTCCTGTTATCAGTACCGATTGCAAAAGCGGACCCAGAGAGATACTCTCTTCTCAAAGCGGTACCCATTTTGAACTTCAACAGGGAGTAGAATATGCAAAATACGGAGTATTGGTTCCTGTAAATAATCCCGTTGCTATGAGTGAAGCGATGGAGAAAATGATGAGGGATGAGAGATTGAGGCAAAAATATAAAAAGATGGGTTCTTTTAGGGTGAAAGATTTTGAAAAAGAGAAGATAGTTTTGGTTTATAAGGACAAGATAGAAGCGGCTTTGGCTAAAAGAAAAGGTTTTGCATGTGTTCAATAGCGGGTTTTGTTTCTAAAACCTCGCAAAAAGAAATTTTGGATCTTATGAACAGAGAACTGTCTCACAGGGGAAGTGATGACAGTGGTTTGTTTGTAGAGAGATTTAAAGATGATTTTATCCATCTTGCACATAATCGCCTCTCTATTTTGGATATTTCCCAAAACGCCCATCAGCCTTTTGTGTCTGATTGCAAAAGATTTGTCATTGTTTATAACGGTGAGGTTTATAATTTCAGGGACATCAAAGAGGAGCTTGTAAAACTCGGATATTTTTTCAGATCAAAAAGTGATACGGAAGTGATACTCTATGCCTACATGGAGTGGGGAAGAGAGTGTGTAGAGAGATTTATCGGAATGTTTGCTTTTTGCATTTATGATAAAAAAGAGGGAACTCTCTTTTTGGCAAGAGACAGAGCCGGAGTCAAACCTCTTTATTTCTATGATGGGGGAGGGGAGTTTGTCTTTGCTTCTGAGATTAAGGCTTTTCATAAAAATCCCTCTTTTGTCAAAGAATTGAATGAAAATGTTTTACCTTTTTATATGCGTTTTGGTTATGTTCCTTCCAAAAATTCCATATTTAAAAATCTCTATAAATTGGAACAGGGATGTTATATGTTATATGATATCACCTCTAATAAGTATGAGATAAAAAGATATTGGAGTGTGTTGGAGTACTATAAAAAAGAGAAGTTTGAAAAAAGTGAAAAAGAAATAGAAAGAGAGCTTGAAGAGATTTTGTATGAAGCTTCCTCTTTTAGAATGATAGCCGATGTAGATGTGGGGATATTTTTAAGCGGGGGATATGATTCTTCATTTGTAGCGGCTGTTTTGCAGAGAAATTATGATCAAAAGTTAAATACTTTCAGTATCGGTTTTGAAGAGGAGGAGTTTGACGAGTCCTATTATGCCAAAAATATTGCAAGATATCTTGGGACAAAGCATCAAAATCATTTTATAGGGGAAAAAGAGCTTGTCGATATTGCCCTAAATCTGCCTTTTATATATGATGAACCGTTTGCTGATGATTCGACTATTCCTACAGTTGCTCTTTGCGCTTTTGCAAAAAGAGGTGTCAAAGTGGCACTTTCAGGAGACGGCGGAGATGAGGCATTTTGCGGTTACAGTAAATATTCCGCTTTATATCCTCTTGCCAACTCTTTTAAAAAAAATACCCTAAAAATGCTTGTCGGTCTGTTACCCGATTCGTCCGTAAAAGGTATCAATCTTCTTTTGCCCCAGAGTCTAAAAAACAGAAACATTACAGATAAATATAATAAATTTAAAAGAGCGATAAATTCAAAAAGTCTTTCGGAAATGTTTGTAAATGCAAGTTCAAATATCTCTCAAAAAGAGCTTTATAAACTTCTGTCTCTTCGCAAAGTGCAACAGGTTATACCGTTTTCTTTTAAATATTTCAATGATATAAAAGATTTGAATTTTCTTGATCAGATGATGGCAATGGACTATATAACATATCTTAGCGACAACTCTTTGGTAAAGGTGGACAGAGCTTCGATGTCTCTCTCTTTGGAAGCAAGAGAACCTCTGATAGATCACAGGATAGTAGAATATCTCTCAAGAGTTCCTGTCTGCGTAAAATATAAAAACAGAGAAAAAAAGTATCTTTTAAAGAAGATTTTATATAAATATATTCCGAAGAAAAAACTGCAAAGACCAAAAAGCGGTTTTCAACCTCCGCTTGAGAGATGGTTGAGAAAAGAACTCTCATTTTTGGTTGATATTTATCTGGATGAGAAAAGGATAAAAAAGAGTGAGTATTTTATCCCAAAAGAGGTTTTAGGAATGAAAAAAGCTTTCAAAGACGGGAAAAAGATAAGTATCAATAAACTTTGGAGTATCATAGTTTTTGAGATGTGGAGAGAAAGATGGATGGGGTAGATGATTTTAGCGCTGGTTTTTACAGATCACAATATGAAAATAAGAATGTTCCAATCAGAGATATAGCCGGTTTTTAATACTCTTGAATATCTGTTTTTTTATGTTTGTCTTTCTTATAACTTCTTAGTCTCTTTGTTTTTCTGATGCGGTTGGCTTCATAGAGGATCTCTCCTTTTAGATCGTCCATCTCTTTTTGGGAGTTTGCGGCATAGATGATTTTGTCGGCAAACTTTTCCATATCGGCAGGATAACCTTTGGTAAGAAGAATTTTCTCGCACTCTTGTATCTTTTTGTACTTTTCATTTGCAAAATTACAAAATTCCTCTTTTGTCGGATCTGTTTTTGTATTTAAAAAGTTTACGATACGATTTATATATCTCTCTATCTCTCTTATGTATTTGAGTCTCAGATATTTTTCTATTTTCTTTTCTCTCATATTTTTATATTCTTTTAGTTAATTTTTATGTAACGGATTTTATTATATCAAATAATAATCCTCTTTTTTCTGGAAAGTGCAGTTTTATTGTGCTATAATCCTATGATTTTTAAGAGAGTTTAGGAGAAAGTATGGATATTTTTAACGACGATATATTCGGCGGTACACCTGAGAATAAATATTTTGATGTGATTTTTAATGCCAACAGGAATTTGGTAGAGCAGGAATTGGGAAATGTTATTCATAAACTGTCAGCGCTTGAACTTCTTTTGGAAGAGGTTTTGGGTGAAGACAAAGATGTGGAAACTATTATAAACAATTATATTTTTAACAATCAGGACAAAATCAGACAAAGACAGCACAATATCTATATAGAGAGTATGGGTAACATTCTTTCCCAAAATGAGTAAATTTTTTCTTGTAATTTTTTTGGCAGGTTTTTGTTTTGGCGTAAACTGGGAGTATCAATATACTTTTAAACTGAAAAAAGATGAAACGGCAACAGTACAGATAAACAAAGAAGAGACCAAAATAAAAGATGCGGGACTTTTCAAATTCAGATGGACTCTTTATAAAAATGAAGGTCTGGTGATTTTGGCAAACTATGAGGGGTTTCCTTATCAATATGTTTTGTACCGAAAAAGGGGCAGGGATTTTATCAGACAGATTATCGATAAAAAACCTCCAAAAGCATGGCTTATGCCCTATATGTTGTTGAAATTTGAAGATTTTGATGAGAAAAAAGAGATCGCAACGCTTGGTGTGTTTATCAGTGATCCACAAAAAGGAAACAGTGTCAGTTTTATAGAACCAAAAAGAAGGAAATAAGCGGTGTTGGATAAAGTTGAATTTTATATGCATTCTATTGTCGGCAGTGTTAAAAGCTCTTATGTAGATGAACTTTTTAACAAACTTCCAAGCGGTAAGCGTCTAAGGGCAAAACTTGTTTTAAAAATTGCTCCGCATAATGAGATATCTTACAAACTTGCGGCCATTATAGAGCTTATACATGCTGCAAGTCTGCTTCATGATGATGTTATAGATGATGCCGATTTAAGAAGAGGAGTTGCCTCTATCAATGCTTTATACGGTGATAAAAGTGCTATAATGCTTGGAGATATTTTATATTCAAAGGCCTATTTTGAACTTGTCGGATATGAAAAGAAGGTAGCTCAGATCATCTCAAATGCGGTTGCCCTTTTGTCTTTGGGAGAGTTAAACGATGTGAGACTTTCAAAAACTTTCAATCCCGATATTGACGAGTATTTTGATATGATCTATCAAAAAACGGCCTCTTTGATAGAGGCAAGTGCTGCAAGTGCGGCGGTTTTGGGAGGATTGGACGAGAATGCTTTTTCCATATACGGAAAAAATCTTGGACTTGCTTTTCAAATCATAGATGATGTTTTGGATATCACCCAAGAGAGTCTCAAGCTTGGAAAACCGGCTTTAAATGACTTTAAAGAGGGTAAAACCACACTTCCTTATATCTATCTGTATCGTTTTTTGGATCAAGAAGGCAGAGAAAAACTAAAATCATTATACAAAAAAGAGCTAAATCAAGAAGAGGTCAATTGGATAAAAGAGAATATGCAAAAAAGCAGAGCGATTGATGAATCTGTAAAAAAAGCCAAAGAGTACGGCTATGAGGCACTAGAAGCGATTAGAGATCATAAAAATGAAGGTTTGGAGAAAATTATAAAAGATATGATAGAAAGGGAGTTTTGATGCATTATTTGACGGTTAGTTTTTCTCATAAAAATACGAGTATTGAGGTAAGAGAAAAATTAGCTTTTAACGATGAAGAGGTTTTAAAGGAATTTTATAAAAAGTTATTGGCTCATCAAAGTATTAATGAAGTGATTATATTATCCACATGCAACAGAGTAGAGATAATTACAAGTGTTAAGGAGTGTCAGGATTCACTTGATCATATTTTTACGGAGCTTTCGGCTTTAACGGGTGTAAGCAAAGAGGAGCTTGAAGGAAGAGGAGATGTTTATGAAGATAACGGCGCGATTCATCATCTCTTTACCGTTGCATCTTCTCTTGACAGTCTGGTTATCGGAGAAACCCAGATAGTAGGGCAGATAAAAAAAGCTTTTTTACTATCTTATGAGAACAAATTTTGCGGTCAGAAACTTGCAAGAACGATGCACCACGCTTTCAGATGTGCAGCTGAAGTAAGAAACTCTACCGATATCTCTAAAAATCCGATCTCCGTCTCCAGCGTAGCGGTTGCAAAAGCAAAAGAGATTTTTGGGGGAAATATCGGGGGATACAGCGCTATTATAGTAGGTGCGGGAGAGATGGCGGAACTTGCCGCCAAACATCTTGCAAATGCCGGAGTTAACCTTATCATCATCAACAGGGATATAAAAAAAGCGCAAAAACTTGCTGATTCTATCGAGTCAGTCAGAGTTACGGTAGAGCCTTTTTCAAATCTAAAAAAGTTTTTAAACAGATATCGTCTGCTTTTTAGCGCAACCGGTGCACCCCATACAATCATAACAAAAGATATGGTAGAAGAGATCGATTTTGAAAGACACTGGTTTGATGTGGCTGTTCCAAGGGATATAGAAGATTGCGGATGTGAAAATATCAATATATATGCGGTGGATGATCTTGAAGAGATAGTAAACAGTAATAAAGCTTTAAGGGAAGAACACGCAAAAATCGCCTATTCCATTATCGGAAAAGCTACGATGGATTTTTTCAAATGGCTTCAGACTCTTGCGATAGATCCTATGATCAAAGAGATAAGAAGTCGTGCAAGAGAGTGTTCGCAAAGAGAGCTTGAAAGAGCAGTAAAAAAGGGATATCTGCCAAAAGAGTATCAAAAACAGGTGGAGAAGATTTTGCACCAGTCTTTTAACGGTTTTTTGCATGGGCCTACAAAAAATCTGAAAAATGTAGCCGATTCACCAAGAGCCGATACGATTGTTCAGTCAATGCAGTATATTTTCAATCTCAATACAGATGTGGAAAAGAAACTTGATTCTTACAAATGCGAATATCAAATAGAAAAAAATATCTAAGGAGTATAGTTTGAGATTTTCAAAACTTTTTGTTCCTACCGTCAAAGAAGATCCAAAAGATGCGGTTTTGCCGAGTCATAAGTATCTTATAAGAGGAGGATTTATCTCTCAGGTCGGAAGCGGAATATATAACTTTTTGCCTCTTGGAAAAATTGTTCTTGACAAGATTAGAGCCATTGTCAAAGATGAGTTGGATAAAGCCGGTTGTCAGGAGGTTCAGTTGGGGTTTGTAACTCCCGCCGAACTTTGGAAAGAGAGCGGCAGATATGACAAATACGGTAAAGAGCTTCTTAGATTTCGTGACAGAAAAGACAATGAGTTTGTTTTGGGTCCCACACACGAAGAGATGATGGTTGATCTTGTCAGAAACAGGGTAAAAAGCTATAAAGACCTTCCTTTGCATCTTTATCAGATAAATCTGAAGTTCAGAGACGAGATAAGACCGAGATTCGGACTTTTGAGAGGCAAAGAGTTTTTGATGGAGGATGGTTACAGCTTTCATGCAGATGAAGAGGATATGAAAAGAGAGTACTCTTTGATGGAGAAAACCTATTCAAATATCTTTACAAGACTGGGGCTTGATTTTAGAGCGGTGGAGGCTGACAGCGGCGCAATAGGAGGAAGCAGGAGTAAGGAGTTTATGGTTCTTACACAAAACGGAGAAGATGATATCGTGATCTGTCACAGTTGCGAATATGCCGCAAATGTGGAAGCTGCAAAAAGAGCAAAAAAGAGAGTGCCTTTGGAAGAGGCTCCCCAAATGAGCAAAGATTTTTTCCATACTCCAAATATCAAAACCATAGAGGAGTTAAGCGGATTTTTCCATCTTGATCCCTACTATTTTGTAAAAGCGGTAGCCAAAAAAGCGATCTATGAAGATAAAGAAGAGATAGTTGTATTTTTTATAAGAGGTTGCGATACTTTACAGGAGACAAAAGCCACAAATGCCGTAAATGCTTTGGAACTTGTCGATGTGGATGAAAAAGAGCTTGAAGAGGCGGGTTTTGTTCCCTATTTCATAGGACCTCTGAATGAAAAATTCAAAGCTGTAATTGATGAAGAGCTAAAAGACGAAGAAAATCTTATCTGCGGAGGAAATAAAAAAGATTATCATTATGTGGGGTTTGACTTTAAATGGTTGAAAAATCCTCATTATGCGGATCTTGTAAGCGTAGAGGAGGGTGATATTTGCCAAAAATGCGGTGGAAAACTCTCTCTTACAAAAGGGATCGAGGTAGGGCATATTTTTCAGCTTGGAGAGAGATACTCAAAACCTCTAAATGCCGTTTTTTTGGATGAGAACGGAAAATCAAAACCTTTTGTAATGGGAACTTACGGTATCGGTGTGAGTCGTCTTGTAGCTGTTGTCATAGAGCAGTATCATGATGACAAAGGCTGTATCTGGACAAAACCGACGGCTCCGTGTATGCTTGATATCATTGTATCTGATCCCAAAAAAGAAAATCAACTACAATTTGCAGAAAATTTATATAATAAATTGAAAAATGAGAATAAAGAAGTTATAATTGACGATAGAAAAGAGAGATTTGGATTTAAAATGAAAGACTTTGAACTTATCGGTTTTCCTTATGCCTTGATAATCGGCAAAGGATTAAAAGATGATAAAGTTCAATTAGTAGATAGAAAAACACTTCAAAAAGAGGATATCTCTATCGATGAATTGGATGCAAAACTAGCGGGGATATTTGATTGATCTATTTTCTTATTTATCTGTTTATCGAGGTAACAGTCAGTGTCAATATCGCTTCCAAAATAGGCGGAGTGGCTACATTTATAGAGTTGATATTAAGCGCAATGATTGGTATAATACTGCTTTCAAATTCTTCCTTTACCATTTCTGAAAGTATGCGTTCTTTGGTAAATGGCGAGATCACGATGGAAGAGTTTCAAAAACTGAGTCTGTTTAGTATCTTGGGAGCTTTTTTGCTCATAATACCCGGATTTTTCAGTGATATTTTGGGTGTGCTTTTACAGTTTAGTTTTTTTGGAACTCTTTTTGCCAGAAAGATTTTGCATTTAAAACGCAAAAAAGGAATGCAAAATGAAGAAAACGATGTTATTGATGTGGAAATCATCGAAGAACATCCGAAATTTAAATCATAGATAAAGGAGTAAATAGTGAAAAAAGCCGTAAAATTTATATTTTTAATTCTTGTTATGCAAACTTTTTTGTTTGCCGCATCAAATACAAAAGATACAAAAACAGATGAAAAAATTGTAGATGCGATTAAAAAAGCGATAAAAGTAGGGAAAGCCTATAAGCTTAAAGATATCAAGATAAAAGCTAAAAAGAAACTTGACAAACCGGTTGGCTGGAGTGCCTATTTTTTAGCGATTTTTTTGGAGATTCACAGAGATAACAATATGACAGAGGTTATAGAGGCTACCGATACGGTATTTTCGGATGGAACATATCTTGCAAAAGACCTTCTAAACCTAAAAACAGGCGGAAGTATAAAAAGAGATGTTGCTCTTGATCTGACACCTAAATATTACAGAAAAGATCATTTGATAGCAGGTAGTGCCAAAGCCAAAAACAAACTGGTTGTTTTTAGTGATCCCGAATGTCCTTTTTGTCAGGATTTTGTACCTGAACTTATAAAATTTGTTAAAAAACATCCAAAACAGTTTGCTTTGTACTATTACCATTTTCCGTTGGATGTTATTCATAAAGCCTCTCCTACTCTTATAAGAGTGATTATGGCGGCTGAGAAAAAACTAAAGATGAGTCAGGCAGATTTGTTGATAAAAGTGTATGAACACTATTTTGATATTCCTACGACTGATGAGGATAAGATTTTAGAGGTATTTAACAAAGCTTTTAAGACAAAGATAACCAAAAAAGAGATTCATACACCTGAAATTGAAAAAAGATTTAAAAGTGATTCTAAAATGGCTTCAGATCTTGTAATATCTGGAACACCGACACTCTATTTAAACGGTAAAAAGGATTCCTCAAGAAGGAAACATTTGGAATTGTTAAAAAAATCAAAATAAGTACAAAGAGAAAAATTATGAAAAAACTGATTATCGCAACGAGGGGAAGTAAGTTAGCTCTATGGCAGTCAAATCATATAAAAGGTCTTTTGGAAAAAGCTCATCCGAAATTGAAGATTGAGTTAAAGATCATGAAAACAAAAGGGGACAAAATCCTGGATACTCCTTTGGCAAAAATCGGGGGGAAAGGACTTTTTACAAAAGAGTTAGAAGATGCGATGCTTGAAGGAAACGCTCATATGGCTGTTCACAGTCTGAAAGATGTTCCTACCGAATTTCCCAAAGGTTTGGTTTTGAGTGCTATCACAAAAAGAGAAGATGTCAGAGATGCGATGCTTAGCCAAAAGTATCCTTCTATCGATGAACTTCCCAAAAATGCGGTAGTCGGTACAACGAGTTTGAGAAGAAGAATGCAGCTTTTGCAGGTCAGACCCGATTTGACTATAAAAAATCTTCGCGGAAATGTTGATACGAGGATAAGAAAGTTAAAAGACGGAGAGTATGATGCTATCATTTTGGCAAGTGCGGGGATTAACAGACTCGGACTGAATGCGAGTGTAAACTATTTTACTCCTATCGGTATTACCGTGATGATCCCTGCAATGGGACAGGCTGCACTTGGGATAGAGAGTATTGATGATAAAAAAATCAAAGAGATAGTTTCCGTTCTTCATGATGAAAAGGCTTATATAGAAACAAGAGTGGAGAGGGATTTTGTAGAGATTTTACAAGGAGGCTGTCAGGTTCCGATAGGAGTAAATGCGCAGTTGAGAGATTCGGAGATACAGACAAGAGCCATAGTCGGTTTGCCTGACGGAAGTGAGATTATCAGAGAAAAGGTTGTAGCTCCTAAGAGTGATTATAAAATGGTGGGTAAAGAACTTGCCGATGTGATGGTTGAAAACGGCGCTATAAAACTTCTAAAAAGAGCAGAAGAGATAGCTTTGAGAGATATTTTATAAAATTGGGTGGAAGATGCAAAAGACTATAGAGCTTTTAAAAGAGCATAATCTTTTACGGGTTGTAAAAGAGGAAGTGGATATCGATCTTGAGATTCCTCATATCGCTTATATAGAGATAAAAAAGGAGAATCCAAAAGCTCTTCTGTTTGAAAAACCAGTTTCAAAGAGGCTTTCAAAAAGATAGGATACCCCGGTTTTGATGAATCTGTTTTGCTCATTTTATGCGACGGAACTATTTTTGGGTAAAAAGGCAGATGAAATAGCAAATGAGATAGAGGAACTTTTGCACCTGAAACCGCCTTCTTCTTTTATGGATAAACTCTCTATGCTCTCAAGACTTTTTCATCTAAAAAATGTTTTTCCAAAAAGATTAAAAGAGAGAGGAATTTCTCAGGAGATTGTTTTGGAGGGTGATAAAGCCAATCTGTATGATCTGCCGGTTTTGACAACATGGCCTCAAGATGGCGGAGCATTTATAACAATGGGGCAGGTTTATACAAAATCACTTGACGGAAATATCAACAACCTTGGGATGTATCGTTTGCAGGTTTATGACAAAAACCGTCTTGGAATGCACTGGCAAATCCACAAAGACAGTGCGCATTTTTTTCATGAGTACAAAAAAGCGGGGAAAAAGATGCCGGTATCCATCGCCATAGGAGGCGATCCTCTCTATACATGGGCGGCTACCGCACCTCTTCCGCACGGAGTTTTTGAACTTCTGCTTTATGGTTTTATAAAAAACAAAAATCCCCGCCTTGTCAAATCGATAACAAATGACATCTGGATACCCGAAGATGTTGATTTTGTGATAGAGGGGTATGTTGATCCAAAAGAGATGGAGATCGAGGGACCTTTTGGAGATCATACAGGTTATTATACTTTGAAAGAGCCTTATCCGGTTATGAAAGTTGAGTGTATAACCCATAAAAAAGAACCTGTATATCTGGCAACGGTGGTTGGCAAACCTCCTTTGGAGGATAAATATATGGGATGGGCTACGGAGAGGATATTTTTACCTCTTTTGAAAACAACCGCTCCTGATCTTATAGATTATGTGATGCCTGAAAACGGAGTTTTCCACAATCTGATCATTTCCAAGATGAAAACGATGTATCCCGGACATGCAAAACAGTTTATGCATGCTTTTTGGGGAGTAGGGCAGATGAGTTTTGTAAAACATGCGATTTTTGTAAATGAAGATGCTCCCCGCCTTGAAAATTACGAAGAACTGAGCGACTATATCCTAGATCGGGTAAGTGTGGACAATGTCATCATCAGCGAGGGTGTTTGTGATGCTTGGGATCACTCAAGCGACGCACCCTGCTACGGAGGCAAACTCGGTATAGATTGCACACAGGATAATGTGCATTTTCCCAAAAAGACCATTTTAAATGATGATGAGCTTTTTGAAAAGGTCAGTTTGATAGATGAAAGCATAAAGGCTCTAAAGCAGTATAAAACTCATACAAAAACTCCCGTATGTGTTATGAAAGTGGATAAAAAAGAGCCTATGCGAAATATTTATGATAAACTATCCTCTTTTAAAGAGTATATGAAACTTATCGTTTTTGTTGATGAAAAGAAAAACGATCTTGACAATCCCTATATGCTTATATGGAGAGTTGTAAACAATATCGATGCAAAAAGAGATATCTTTTTGGAAAAAGAGTTTATAGGAATCGACGCTACAAACAAAAATGAGATAGATGATTTCAAACGGGAGTGGCCGGATGATACCGATTGTGATAAAGAGGTGATAGAGAGTTTGAGAAAAAGAAAACTCATAGATGTTGATGATGAGTTTTTGAAAAAATTTCATATATTTTAAATTGGTGTAGTATTCTGTGAGGAAATTAATCTTATCAGTCTTGTTAATAGCGTTTTTAAGTCTTTTTCTAAAAGCCGACGACGGGTTAAAGCACTCTTTGGAAGCCGGATTTATCTCTACAAGCGGCAATACAAAAAGCAGTACCGTCAATGCCGAATACAAGATGGAGTATAAAACCCAAAAGAAAACCGATATAAAATTTAATACCGATCTGCTTTACGGTAAAAAAAGCGGTAAAACCACAAATGAGAGATACAGAGCCAATCTGAATATCAAACACTATTATCAAAAAAATCTTTTTTCTTACGCAGAAATATCCTATCTTAAAAACAGATTTGAGGGATATAAACATCAGATAAACGGCGGTTTTGGTTTCGGATACAGGATCATAGAGAGTTCAAAAGAACTTTTGTTGGGGCTTGGCGGTCTTTTAATGAGATATAACAATTACAGTGATGATAAAAAGAGTGAAACATTGTCATTTATCAAAGCTTCAACGGAATATAAATATAAATTCAGCGAAAAAAACAGTTTCAGTGCCGATTGGTACATTATGGCAAACAGTGATGATATCAAGGATTATGAAACATCTTTGAAAGCAAAACTGGTTTTTAAACTAAATAAAAAACTGGCTTTTACCACCGGAGTTGAGATCAAGTATGACAATACTCCTCCCGCAAAAAATCTCTATAAAACAGATTCTACAACCAATATCGGATTGTCTTACTCTTTTTAGATAATGATAAGATTGTATTGAATTATAACTGTCTTGAATCTAATAGAAGTTTTTTTATCTCTCAAAACTGATTCTTATGCTATAATAAATAAAAAAGGTAATAAAAACTTTGTCAGATAAAGAACAGTTCGTATATGACAGAACACTAAGAGATATCGTACAGGGGATACCTCAAAGGTTTATAAAAATACTGACCGGCAAAAAAGCAATAGAGCTATTGG
>CAYVDJ010000115.1:0-33333 GCA_964450755.1 uncultured Campylobacterales bacterium | reverse complement strand
TGTATAATAGTTTTCCTTTATCCTTTTACCGATAAAATATACTTTTTTCTTAAAGATAAGATTTGAAAGGTTTTTTTTGGAGGTATGAAAAAAATCTTGATTCTTTTTTGGTGCATAGATATTTGAAAGTCTTATCATATAAAGTTTTTTATGAGAGTCCAAAATCTTGACTTTATCCCCCGATAGCACGGAAACAACAGTACCATATACGGTTTTTGCCTCAAGTGTAGAAAAAATCAGCAAAGCAGTAACTACCAAAAACTTTATACTTTTCATAAAAAACCTTTATTTTTCACATTCTAACAAAATAAAATTAAAAAAATAATTAATTTAATATACTTATTTGTACTTAATCTCACTCTTCTTGGAAGTACGATTTCAATCGTATTCTCACAGAGAGTGCAAAGTTTTCAAGAAAAGAATTTAATACCAAATTTAATCTTTATTTAGTATAATATCAAAAATCAAAAGGATATTTTATGTTACTATCACAAGATGTAAAACCTATAAGTTATCTGAAAACAAAAACAGCTGATGTTATAAAAACGGTAAATGATACAAAAAGGGCTATCATCATAACACATAATGGAGAAGCAAAAGCAGTAGTTCAGGATATAAAAACTTATGAGAACTTACAAAACTCTCTAAATATGCTAAAAATGATAATACAAAGTGAAAATGATATAGAAAAAAAAGATTATTTTTCTCAAGAAGAGATGTTTGATACTCTTGAAAAAAAGTTATTTGATAAAATATGAAAAATTATAAAGTTCAATGGAGCAAAAATGCCATTTATGATTTAGAGGATATTATAGAATATATAAAAATTGACAGTACAAAAACAGCAAAAAATATTTTTTATGAGATAAAAAAAGAGTGTCAAAAACTCTGCTTTTTTCCAAAAGGAAAAAGAATAGTGCCTGAACTTCAGCAGTTAGGTATTACAAAATATAGAGAACTTATTTATAAAAGATGGAGAATTGTTTTTAAAATCCAAGAAGATGAAATTTTTATTTTATTGGTTGTAGATTCTAGTAGAAATTTGGAAGATATTTTATATCAGAGGTTGTTGAAAGCATAACAACACTTTGGATGATGATATGATAAAATAATTTCAAAAACTTGATTAAGTAAAATCACTGTAAGTTATCAAAACTTTATTTTATATCCCGGCACGGCTGAAGCCGTGCTTCCATTTTTTGATATTTAACACCAAATTAACACTCCCTTGATACTATTTTGCAATAGCATAAATTTAACTGAAGGAGTGAAGGATGAAAAAACAGAGACTTGTATATTTGAGTATGATTGCTGTATTGACTCTTCAAGGGGCAGAGGTAAATCTTGATACGGTAACGGTTGAGGAGAGTATAGATACTTTTACGATCAAAGATGTCAGCGGGGAGGAGTTGAAATCGGCTGATTTGGGAGAGGCACTTTCCAAAAAGGTTCCCTCGGTTACGATAAGCAGAAGAAGCGGTATTGCAAATGATATTATCCTAAGAGGGCAAAAAAGAGACAATATCAATGTCATTATAGACGGTGGTAAGATATACGGAGGATGTCCAAACAGGATGGATCCGCCTATTTCGCATGTGCTTACAAGCAATATCGATTATGTTACCGTTGATGAAGGTCCTTATGATGTGGAAAACTTCGGAACTTTAAACGGGATTGTAAAAGTTTATACAAAAGCTCCCAAAAAAGGTTTCAAAGGAGAGGTAAATCTAAATCTTGGAAGTTTTGACTATAAAAAAGGTTCTATTACTCTTGAAGGCGGAAACGAGAGGATAAAAGCCCTTTTTACTTTTTCAAAAGAGACAAGCAAACAGTATAAAGACGGAGACGGAGACGGGTTTGCCGATCAGCTCAAAAAAGCTTCTGCCCCTGCGGGTAATCTCTATCAAAAGCAGTATGAAGATATGGATGCTTACACCAAGACATCTTTTATGGGCAAACTTTTCTTTAATATCACCGATGATCAAGAGTTAAAACTCTCCTATACGGCAAACAGAAGTGATGATGTTTTGTATCCAAATTCCCCTATGGATGCCCTCAAGGATGACAGCGATCTTTATAATGTGGAATACAGTATAAAAAATCTAAACAGCTATTCCAAAAAACTTGATATTTTATACTACTATTCAAAAGTTGATCACCCAATGAGCAATATGTACAGAAATGCAGTCAAAAAAATGCCTGAGATAACAAATCATATGAAAAGCTATATTCAGGGGGCAAGAGTTAAAAACAGTTTTGATCTAAGCGATAGCATACTGCTCACTTACGGTATAGATACAAGCAAAAGAATATGGAAGGGTGCATATTACAAAAACGGAGTTTTTGCCGGAGCAAGTCTGGACAATGCTGTTACAAAAAACAGAGCTGTTTTTGTAGATGCTCTAAACCGATTTGACAAAAATGAGTTAAAAGCCGGACTTCGGTATGATGATACCGATATAACAAATTCGGGCAATTACAATGAGCCTTCATTTACATCATTAAACGGATATATTTTCAATACTTTTCATATGAATGAGAGTACCGATCTTTTTGCCGGAGTAGGAATTTCCCACAGAGTACCAGATGGCAGGGAGTTGTATTTTTTTAAAAAAGGGATAGTCGGAAATCCCAACTTGGATCAGACAAAAAACAGTGAAGTTGACTTGGGAGTTAGAAAGAACTTTGAAAATGCCTCCTGTAAAGTCAAACTGTTTTACAGTAAGCTTGATAACTACATATATTTTAACAACTCTCTTCCAAAAAACAAATTTGTCAATATAGATGCAAAAATATACGGAGCAGAGTTAAGCGGAGCGTTTCTTGTTGGAGAGAGTTTGAGTTTTGATTATGGAGTGGTTTATCAAAGAGGTGAAAAAGATGAACCTTTGGCAGGGCAGAGCGATACCGATTTGGCGGATATTACACCTCTTAGGGGGACATTTACGACAAATTATGATTATGATGACAAAACAAGCATATCTCTTGAGATAATAGCCCAAAAGAGATGGACTCATTATGACAAAGACAACGGAGAACAGGAGATTGACGGATTTGCAACGGCAAACTTCAAGCTTCAAAGAGAGCTTATGAACAGACTCGATCTTACGGTAGGAGTGGATAATATCTTCAACAAAACTTATGCCTCTTCCAATACCTACAACGATCTGACTCTTGTCGTAGCCGGAGGGAAACAGAAAGTCAAACTGAATGAACCCGGAAGATATGCCTATGTAAATCTCTCGTATCAGTTTTAAATACCAACAGTAACCCCTGATTTTGGGGTACTGTTTTTTGATACTCTAATCCATCTCTTCTACGGCTTTTTGAACCTCCTGCATAAATCTGTCCAATAACTTATCTTCACTGAGTTTTGCGACAATCTCACCTTTTTTCATCACAAGACCGCTTCCTTTGCCAAAAGCTATCGCAACATCAGCGGATTTTGCCTCTCCTATCGCATTTACGACACAGCCCATAACGGATAGATTGAGAGGTTTTTTGATATCCTTTGTAAGCTCTTCTACCTTTTCCACCATCTTTACAAGATCAGATTCCAGTCTTCCGCAGGTCGGACAGGAGACGATATTTACTCCGCTATTTGCCGCACCGCTGTCTTTTAGGATGGCTCTTGCAACCTCTATCTCCTTTTCTAGTTCTCCTGTTATGGAGACTCTCATCGTGTCTCCGATTCCTTCAAGCAGGAGTGTTCCAAGAGCGATTGAAGATTTTACTGTAGAGTGAAAAAGCGTTCCGGCTTCCGTAACTCCAAGGTGGAAAGGATACTCAACCAAAGGTCTTAAACTTCTGTACGCCTCTACCGTCCTTTGCACATCACTTGCTTTTAAAGAGATTTTTATGTTTGTAAAATCCAAATCTTCAAGGTATTTTATGTTATAAAGAGCCGATTCCACCATCCCTTTTGCGCTTTGACCATGTTTTTTTTCAAACTGATCTTCCAAACTTCCGCAGTTTACCCCTATCCTGATAGGTATATTTCTCTCTTTACACGCTTTTACGACCTCTTTTACTCTCTCTTTATTGCCTATATTTCCGGGATTTATGCGGATACAGTCAACAACTTCGGCAGCGATCAAAGCCAAACGGTAATTAAAATGAATATCAGCCACCAAAGGCAGAGAGATATTTTCCTTTATCTCTTTTAGAGCATAGGCATCTTCATAGTCGGGAACTGCAACCCGCACGATATCACATCCGGCAAAATGAAGTCTTTTTATCTGCTCTACTGTTGCTTCAACATCTCTTGTTTTTGAAAATGTCATAGATTGTACGGATATCGGGGCATCACCTCCTACGGCAACATCTCCGACAAAAATCTTTTTGGTAGGGTATCTTTTTATCATTTAATAACCTTTAGCGGTAAAACAGACCGCACTTTACAAATTTTGGCGATATTATACCGTAGGTTTATGAAAAAGATAAAGCATCCATATCTATTTCACAGATGGAACATTTACATCTCATTGCTGTTTCTATAAGAGCCTTTGGAGATTTTGATCTAAGAAGGATACTGTAACGGTATTTTGAAGAGATCTTATAGATAGCCGCTTCTGCAAAACCTATGAGTTCAACCTCTTTTGATTTAAACCGGTTTATACACTCTACCGCTTTTTGTGCCGTTTCAAGAGCCTTCTTTTCTTTTTTGTGAGAAACAATAATTCTCAAAAGTCTGACAAAGGGGGGATAGAGGTTTTTTCTAAAATTTATCTCATCTTTTAAAAACAGTTCGTAATCTTTTATATAATTTCCAAAAAAACTCTCATTTAGAGTCTGAACTATCACTTTGCCTTCGTTTTTACGCCCTGTTCTGCCGGCTATCTGCAAAAGAAGGCTCATAGCTTTTTCTCTTGCTTTAAAATCAGGAGTGGAGAGGACATTGTCTATTCCCAAAATAACAGCCAAAGAGATATCGTGATAATCATGCCCTTTGCTTAACATCTGGGTTCCAACAAGTACATCGATCTTTTTATCATTGAAATCTTTTAACATATTTCTTAATTTTCTGTCTGTGGTTATCTCGTCTCTGTCAAATTTCATGATCTTAAAATCGCCGAATTTTTGGCTTAACTCCTCTACCACTTCCGCCGTTCCTATCCTTTGGGATATAAGCTCACTGCTGCCGCAGGATGGGCAGATTTTTGGAATCCTTTTGGCATAACCGCAATAGTGGCATTTTAAAATATTTTTGTCAAAATGAAGACTCATTCCTACACTGCAATAGGGACACTCTATGTTTTGTGAACACTTTTTGCAGACAAGATATTTGAAATTTGCTCTTGTGGGTAAAAATATTATAGCCTGGGAACCGCTTTTTATGCACTTTTTGATCTCTTGTATAATCAAAGGAGAGATTTTGCTCTCACTGTGTTCAAAAACAAAAGATTTGCCGCTTTGATAAAATCCGCCTCTCAATCTAAAAACAGGATATTTGACATAAGAGCCAAGAGAAGGCGTTGCGCTTCCCAAAACCACTTTTATATTAAATCTCTTTCCTGTATAGATCGCCAAATCTTTTGCATTGTATCTTGGTCTCTGCCCGGCTTTGTAGCTTTCATCATGTTCTTCATCCACAACAATCAGACCCGGATTTTTAAGAGGTAAAAAAAGAGCCGATCTTGGACCGGCAACTATCATCACTTCACCGTTATATATCCTCTCAAGCAGTTTTTCTCTTCTTTTTTTGGTGATTTTGGAGTGCCAGATTATCACAAGATCACCAAATTTCTCTTCAAGTCTCTTTTGCATCTGTGGAGTAAGGGCGATTTCGGGAAGCAAAAAAACAGAGCTTTTCCCCTCCCTTATCATCTGCTCAAAAAGTTTTATATATATTTCTGTTTTTCCGCTTCCCGTATCTCCAAAGAGCAAAGAGAGGTTTTTGTTTTTGAGAAATTCAAAGGCTTTGATTTGCTCTGGTGAAAGAGTGGTTTTTGTGTCTATCTCTTTTGGAATTATCTCTTTTTGACCTTTTTTAAAAGGGACAAAGAGATTGGCAGCTTCTCCCAAAGAGCAGATGTAGTAATCGCTTATAAATTTGATAATGGGAAAATAATCTTTAGGCAGATAAAAAGATGAAATATATTTAATATTTTCACATAAAAAAGAAGGTTTTTCACATTGTGAATAAACAAGACCTTTTACCTCTCTTTTTTTGAGCAAAATGGTTACGATAGTTCCCTCTTCTATCTCTTCTTTACTTTCATAAGTAAAAAGAGAGAGAGGGGATTTTAATATGGCAATCTTATAGTAGTATATTCTCTCTCCTGTTTTTATTCGGCTAAATCTTTGCAAAGCTGATGCGTATGTGTGCAGTCAAACTTTCCGGTACTGTTATTATAAGTAAATGTTTCTGAGTTTCCCATTACATTGAAAGTATAGGTATTGGCTCCGGTTTTCATCCAACCTTCACCTGATTTTGAATAGATGGGATATTCCAAAAGAGGATCGGTGGCATTGCCGTCAAAAAGTTCTTCATGTTCCGTGTTTTGTGCGGCATCATCCAAAGATGAAGGATAAGCATTTTGGCACCTTAACATGTTTTTACTCTTTTGCAAAATGATGGCATTTCTTACAGCCTGTACCTGAGAGCGTCCTTTTGCCAATACGGCATCATCTCTTGTAACCGAAAGTTTTGTTATGGCGATAGAGGACAGGATACCCAAAACTACAATAACAAAAACTAACTCTATCATTGTAAAAGCTTTTTTAGAATGAGACATTGACTCCCCTTATTTTTATATTATAATTAATTTTTTTCAATACTTCCTGCAAAGATAAACAGGCACTGTTTCCTGTTGCGTCTGTGTAAGATATCTCAAAATCATTCAAAGTGGTCGAATTGATTTCCAATGTAACACAATCGGATAAATTACCCGATTCCAGAACCATTTTGTAAGGACTCATTACGGCAATTCCTGATGATTCCAAATCTTCAAAAGAGTTGGACATTGTTGAGAGATTGGATTCGACTTTTCCCTGAGTCAAGGCATAGGTAATGATTTCGTTTGTACCGTTTCTTAAAGCGGCCTCGATTTTGACATTTTCAGCATCATCTCTTGTAGCGTTTAGCTTTGGAATCGCAATGGAGGTAAGAATTCCCAACATTATGATTACAAAGATAAGCTCTATCATAGTAAATGCTTTTTTCATTGTCAGCTCTTTAAAAAGAATATATCAAGAGAAAAAATTCTCTTGATATTTGGTTTGATTAGAAGGATACTCTGCTTCCACCGAACTGTTTTGTACCTACCAAATCGCTTGTAAAAACAGAAGCTGATTGTAAACCTGTACAAACATTTCCTGAAGCACCGGCAGCCGCGGCAACTGTTAAAGCACCACCGGTATTATTAACATCCAAAGTTACACATGCCTCATCATTTCCACTGTTATCAGGAGTATAATAAGTTATTGTTCCAGAACCGTTATTAAAAGCTGTTGTATAGTTAACATCCTGTACATTTGTCATATCTGTAAGTGTAGCGCTAAATTGTCCGTTTGCAGTATAATATGCTCCGAGTTCACCAACCAAAGTACTTACTTCAGATAGAGCTTTGGAAACTTTCGCATCATCTCTTGTCGCTGCAAGTTTTGGGATAGCTACTGCTGCTAAGATACCTAAAATAACGATCACGAAGATCAACTCAATCATTGTAAAACCGCCTCTTTTCATATCAAGACTCCTTAAATAGTTTTTGTCGATTTAAAATCAACTTTATTGAGATTTGCACCTTTGAGAGTATCTCTTGGTACTTGAAAAGTATATCGGCCGGAAAAAATTTTTTTTAAACCCAAAGAATTAAAAGTTGTTTTTGAATCTATTTTTTACTTTATGAAAAATAATTTTTTTGACGATATTGAGATCATAAATTTTTAAGGTAATGTATTCATGGAAAGCATTTTAATAATAGAACATAACAAAACATTATCCAAATATCTGTCTCAGATGATTGTGGAAAAGTTAAACTTCAAGGTAGATACAGCCCATAATATACAAGATATGCTAAGATTTATAAAATCTGAAAATAAAAAATATTTTTTGGCTTTGGTTGATGTAAATCTGCCCAATATTCCGGCAAATATTGTTATTAGATATCTTGCGTACAAAAAAATTCCGTCCATTGCCTTGACAAACAAAATTACAGGAGATATAAGAGACAATATCCTCTCCCAAAAAATTATCGATTATGTTGATAAATCTGATATAGAGGATATTCATTATATAGTTCATGCGATAAAGAGGGTATATAAAAACCAAGATCACAAGGTTTTGATTGTAGATGATTCTCCGACTTTCAGAAGGATTGCCAACAATATCCTAAAAAAGCAGATGTTTAAAGTTTTGAATGCTTCAAATGCCATAGAGGCTTTTGAAATGATGAAACTTCATCCCGATATAAAGATTATCATCCTCGATTATCATATGCCCAAAATGACAGGTCTTGAATTTTTGGTAAAACTTAGAAAAGAGCATAAAAAAGACGAGATAAGCGTAATCGCCGTTACGGCACTGAATGTTCCTGTTCTTTTGGCGAAATTTCTAAAAAAGGGAGCAAATGATTTTATAAAAAAACCTTTTATAGAAGAAGAGTTGATTTGCAGGGTAAACAATGCAATAGAATCTTTGGAAAATATACAAAAGATAAAAGAGATTGCCCAAAAAGATTTTTTGACAAAGATGGATAACAGAAGAAGTTTTTATCAAAAAACTGTCAAATACTACAAACAGATGAAACACTCACAGCGTTTTGCGATAGGTATGATAGATATAGATCATTTTAAAAAGGTCAACGACACTTACGGGCATAAGACAGGTGATTTGATTCTCAAAAAAACTGCAAAGATTTTAAAAGATATGACAAAAAACAGCGCAATTACGGCACGCTTTGGCGGAGAAGAGTTTTGTGTTTTATTAAAAGACACTGATGGAGAAGAGGCTGTCTCCTTTTTTGAAGATATGAGACGGAAGATAGAAGAAATGAAATTTTATGATGAAAACAACAATTTGCTGAAAATCACCGTTTCCATAGGAGTTGCCAAAGGAATGAAAAGTTTTCCCATAAAACTGTTTTTAAATCGAGCCGATAAAATGCTTTATCTAAGCAAAAGAAGGGGAAGAAACAAAGTCTCTTTCTTTGAAAAAGAACTTTTAACCGTGTAAAATTCTGTTTGATGAGTTGTTTTCGATAAATTTATCCACTTTTTTCTCAAGAGAATAGAGTTCGTAGGATTTTTGAAGATAAGAAGTCAGAAGATCTTTTATCGTGCATCTTTTTAAAACCTTCAAATCCTTTCCCAAAAAATCTGCAAAACCGTCTTCTACCTTTATGTCAAAAGTTTTTGTTTCTATCTTTAAAGAGAGTTTTTTCATATACCGTTGTTATTTAAAGCTGATTCTATTTTGGATATGATATCCTCTTCTTCAAGCTCTTTTTCCAAAAAGCGATCTTCAAGTTCCTGAATAATTTTGTTTTTTTCGTTAATTTCCGTTTTTAACCTGTTGAGTTCCTCTTTGAGTTTGATATAACTTTCCAAAAGAAGATCGATTTTTTGTGATAATTTGCCACTGCTTTGCTGATTTTCCTCTTCCATCCTATCCTCCTGTATGCTGGTACAATAAGTTACATTTTGCAAATCTGTATTTTGATATAATAAAACAAATCATAACTATTATATCATAACTAAAAGGCAATGTTTTGGGAAAATTTAAATTACAAAGTGATTTTTTACCCGCAGGAGATCAAAATCAGGCGATAGACAAATTAAGCGGATATATTCTGAAAAAGAGTAAATATCAAACTCTCATAGGAGTAACCGGCAGCGGTAAAACCTATACGATGGCAAAGATCATAGAGAAGATAGATCGTCCCACTCTCATTATGACACACAACAAAACTCTTGCGGCACAACTTTACAGTGAATTTAAGGGGTTTTTCCCAAAAAATCATGTGGAATATTTTATCAGTTATTATGATTATTATCAGCCTGAAGCCTATATACCAAGACAGGATCTTTTTATCGAAAAAGACAGCTCCATAAATGCAGAGATAGAGAGACTCAGACTCTCGGCGACCGCTTCGCTGCTGAGTTATAACGATATCATCTGTATAGCTTCCGTATCGGCAAACTACGGTTTGGGAAATCCCAATGAATATAAAAAAATGGTTCAGATTATTGAGACAGGAAGCGAGATCAATCAAAAAGATCTGCTTTTGAAACTTGTCGATATGGGATATAAAAGGAATGATAACTATTTTGACAGAGGGGATTTTAGAGTAAACGGAGATGTTATCGATATCTATCCGGCTTACAGTGATGAAGAGGCTTTGAGGGTGGAATTTTTCGGTGATGAGGTGGAGAGTATCTACTATTTTGACTCATTGACAAACAAAAAGATAAAAGAGGAAAACAAAGTTATCATCTATGCGGCAAATCAGTTTATCGTAGGAGAGGAGAGATTGAAAATAGCTATCAAAGAGATAGAGGAGGAGTTGGCGCAAAGACTTGATTTTTTCAAAAAAGAGAATAAACTTGTAGAGTATCAAAGATTGAAACAAAGAGTGGAATTTGATCTTGAGATGTTGGAGACTACGGGAAGCTGTAAAGGAGTCGAAAACTATGCAAGACATCTTACGGGCAAAAAGCCCGGAGAAACTCCATACTGTCTTTTTGACTATTTTGAGGCAATGGGAGAGGAGTATCTTGTTATCGTAGATGAATCCCATGTCAGTCTTCCCCAGTTTCGCGGAATGTATGCCGGAGACAGAAGCAGAAAAGAGGTACTTGTAGAGTATGGTTTCAGACTTCCAAGCGCTCTTGACAATCGTCCGTTGATGTTTGATGAGTTTATAGAAAAAGCTCCTGGTTATCTTTTTGTTTCAGCGACACCGGCGGAGTTGGAGATGGAGTTGTCAAAAGAACATATAGCACAGCAGATTATCCGTCCCACAGGACTTTTGGATCCGAAAGTCGAAGTACTTGAGAGTAAATATCAAGTGGAGAAGCTTTATGATGAGATCAAAAAAACTGTAAAAAAGGGTGAGAAGGTTTTGGTTACGGTTTTGACCAAAAAGATGGCGGAGGAACTAAGCAAATATTACACAGAACTTGGTTTGAAAGTCAAATATATGCACTCCGATATAGACACGATAGAGAGAAATCAGATCATAAGAGGTTTAAGACAGGGGGAATTTGATGTACTTATCGGTATCAATCTTCTAAGAGAGGGGCTTGATCTGCCCGAAGTTTCGCTTGTGGCTATTCTTGATGCAGACAAAGAGGGGTTTTTGAGAAGCGAAACGAGTCTTATTCAGACGATGGGAAGAGCTGCCAGAAATGTTAACGGAAGAGTTTTGATGTTTGCCCAAAAGATAACAAAATCAATGAAAAAAGCGATAGATATAACAACCAAAAGAAGAAAAAAGCAAGAAGAGTTTAACAAAAAGCATAATATTACGCCAAAAACAACCGTCAGAAAACTCGATGAAAATCTGAAACTTGAAGATTATGATAAAATTCTACAACAGGAACGAAAAAAACAGAAAATTCCAAAATCTCAAAAACAGAGTATTATAAAAGAACTTACCAAAAAAATGCACGAAGCGGCAAAGGCGCTGGAGTTTGAAGCAGCCGCAAAATACAGGGATGAGATAGTAAAAATTAAACAATTGTAAAGGAGAGCCTATGCCTGATTTAAATAACCCCGATCTTTATATAAACAGAGAACTTTCATGGCTTAGATTTAATACAAGAGTACTTTTAGAGTCGGAAAAAAGATCAAACCCTCTTTTGGAAAGGCTGAAGTTTATAGCAATTTACGGAACCAATCTTGATGAATTTTATATGATAAGAGTAGCGGGATTAAAACAGCTTTTCTCAACAGGCATAGTAACAACAGGCGATGATCACATGACTCCTCTTGAACAGTTAAAAGCCATAAGAGACTATCTGCATGAAGAAAAACTGCAAGTGGAGATAAGTTACAAAGAGATAGTACAGGAACTTTTAAAAGAGAATCTTGTCATCTCAGATTATGAAAAGATAAGCGAAGAGTTAAAAGAAGAGGCGCAGGAGTATTTTTTCAAAAATATCTTTCCCGTTATTATCCCCATAGCGGTAGATGCTACTCACCCTTTTCCGCATCTGAACAATCTCAGCTTCTCACTTGCCGTAAAGCTTGAGGACAAGGACAATCCCGAAGAGACAAAATACGGAATGGTAAGGATACCAAGACTGCTTCCAAGATTTATTCAACTCGGAGACAACATCTACATACCGATAGAGTCTTTGATAGAACAAAATATAGATACTATCTTTCCGGGTTACTCTCTTTTGACTTCCGCAGCTTTCAGAGTAACAAGAAATGCCGATATCGTCATAGAAGAGGAAGAGGCGGATGATTTTATGGAGATCATGGAGCAGGGATTGAGATTGAGGAAAAAAGGTGCTTTTGTAAGACTTGAGATACAAAGAAGTGCCGATGAAGAGCTTATAGAGTTTTTAAATTCCCATCTGAAAATCTTCAGAAGAGATATCTACAAATATGATATTCCTTTAAATTTAGGAGCTTTATGGCAGATAGTGGGCAATAAAAAATTTTCCCATCTGAAAACTTCTCCCTATACGCCAAAGATCATACCTCCTTTGGATTCCAGCGAGTCTGTTTTTCATATTCTGGATCGTGAAGAGGTTTTGCTTTATCATCCTTATGAGAGTTTTGAACCCGTTACGAAGCTTATAAAAACGGCTGCAAAAGATCCCAAAGTACTCTCTATCAGAATGACTCTTTACAGAGTCGGTAAAAACTCTCCTATCATTCAGGCTTTGATAGATGCCGCCAATAACGGAAAACAGGTTACGGCTATGGTGGAGTTAAAAGCCAGATTTGATGAAGAGAACAATCTCATCTGGGCAAAAGCGCTTGAAGATGCCGGAGCTCATGTGATTTACGGAATATCAGGATTTAAAGTTCATGCCAAAATCACGCAGATCATCAGGCAGGTAAATGACGGATTGAAGATATATACCCATTTTGCAACCGGAAATTACAACACCACTACGGCAAAAATATATACCGATGTCAGTTTTATGACCTCAAAAGATGAATTTGCAGAAGATGCGACGAGATTTTTTCATATACTTACCGGCTTTTCAAAATACAAAAAGCTAAACAAACTCTCTATGTCTCCGACACAGATAAAACAGAAGATTCTTTATATGATAGAAATGGAGAAAAACAAAAAAGAGGCTGGAAGAATCATCGCCAAAATGAACTCTTTGGTAGATACCGATGTTATAAAAGCGTTGTATAAAGCCTCTATGGCAGGAACAAAAATAGATCTGATTGTAAGGGGAATATGCTGTTTAAAACCTCAGATTGAAGGAATAAGCGAAAATATAAGAGTATTTTCGATAATAGGAAAATATCTTGAACACGCAAGGATATTTTATTTTAAACATGCAAATCCGAATATTTTTATATCAAGTGCCGACTGGATGCCAAGAAATTTAGAAAGAAGAATAGAACTTATGACCCCGATTTACAATAAAAATCTCTCCCAAAAACTTTATGAGATACTTCAGCTTCAGCTTCATGACACATTTCTCAAATGGCAGCTTCAAAGTGATGCTTCATATAAAAAGGTTATGCCTCCAAATGATCAAAAACCTCTCAATTCTCAGGAGTTTTTGGAAAACTATATCAATAAAATCTATAAATCCGTAAAAAAGCACAATCCCAATTCAAAAAAATCCATTTTGGCAAAACATAAGATAAAGGATTCATAATGATACTGAAATACAAAGATTTGGAACCAAAACTCGGCAAAAATACATGGATAGCAAAAAGTGCCGATGTTATAGGAGAAGTGGAAACGGGAGAGGATGTTTCTATCTGGTTTGGTTGTGTTGTAAGAGGAGATGTTCACTATATCAGGATAGGAAACAGAACAAATATTCAAGATCTCAGCATGATTCATGTAACACATTATAAAAAAGAGGATAAAAGCGACGGATTTCCCACTCTCATAGGAGATGATGTTACGGTTGGTCATCGCGTGATGCTTCACGGATGTACGATAGAAGATGCCTGTCTGATAGGTATGAGTGCGACTATTTTGGATGGTGCAGTGATAGGAAAAGAGTCCATTGTAGGAGCAGGATCACTTGTAACGAAAAATAAAATCTTTCCTCCAAGAAGCCTTATCATGGGAAGTCCCGCCAAAGTGATAAGAGAATTGAGTGATAATGAAGTCTTAGAGTTGTATGCTTCTTCAAAAAGATATGTAAAGTTTAAAGATAATTATCTAAAACCGTAACTTTTTTTCATAATAAAATATTATATTTAAGTCCATAAGAAAAATTAGAAAATATAATAATTCTTTAAAGAAGAAAATCTTATAATACTAAGGTACAAAAGATGTTTTCTAAACTGATTTGTTTAAAAACAACATATTTTTAATTTTGGAAAGGAGATTTTATGGCAAAAGTCGTAGTACTTGGAGGCGGTGTTTCAGGACATACCGCCGCTACATTTTTGAAAAAATGGCTTGGCAGTGATCATGAGGTTATCGTAGTAACACCTAACAGCAAATGGAACTGGATACCTTCAAATATCTGGGTAGGTGTAGGAGAGATGACGGTTGATGATGTTATATTTGAACTGGCACCGGTTTATAAAAAAGCAGGTATCGATTACAAACAGGCAAAAGCGGTATCGATTCATCCCGAAGGTAAAGAGGGAAGTGATACTCCTTATGTAACTATCGAATATACCGATCCCTCAAGAGCCGGAGAGAGTGATGAAGTCGAGTATGATTATCTGATCAATGCAACAGGACCGAAACTAAATTTTGGTGCAACGGAAGGCTTGGGACCGGATGCGGGTAATACCGTTTCAGTCTGTACTGCCCAACATGCCGCTCATGCTTCAAATGAACTTGACAGATTGATTGATCAGATGAAAAAAGGCGAAAAGAAAACTTTGGTTGTCGGAACAGGTCATGGTATGTGTACATGTCAGGGAGCGGCATTTGAATATATTTTCAATATAGAACATAAGTTAAAAGAGGAGGGAGTAAGAGACAAAGCAGAACTTATTTGGCTTTCCAATGAATCTTTTCTTGGAGATTTTGGAATGGGTGGTCTGCATTTTAATATGGGTGGCTATGCCATGTCAAGTAAAATATTTGCCGAATCTTTATATGCCGAAAGAGATATAGAGTGGATATTGGGAGCTCATGTAAACAAAGTTGAGAAGAACAAAATATACTTTGAAACTCTTAATGGAGAAAATGATGAACAAGAGTATGACTTTGCCATGCTTATTCCTCCTTTTGCCGGTGTAGGACTGAAAGCTTTTAACAAAGCCGGTGAAGATATCACTTCTACCGTTTTTGCGCCAAACGGTTTTATGAAAGTTGATGCAGACTATACTCCAAAACCTTATGAAGAGTGGAAAGCTTCAGATTGGCCAAGAACATTGCAAAATCCTACATATAAAAATATGTTTGCCGTAGGTATTGCTTTTGCACCTCCTCATCTTATATCAAAACCGATGAAAAATCCAAACGGAACACCTATAAATCCGACTCCGCCAAGAACCGGTATGCCTTCTGCAATGATGGGTAAAGCTGTTGCTCAAAGTATAAAAGATATGATTTTGGACGGAGCAAATGAACCTACGCATACAGCATGTATGGCAGAGATGGGAGCGGCGTGTGTTGCAAGTGCGGGAAAAGGTTTCTTTAACGGAACTGCTGCTGCTATGACTGTTTATCCAATCATACCTGATTTTGAGAAGTATCCGGGAACAGGAAGAGATCTAAACGGAACAACCGGAGAATTGGGTCTTGCGGCACACTGGGTCAAGCATTTCCTACATTACGCATTTATGTGGAAAGCTCAGTTGAAACCGGGCTGGACACTGATACCTGAATAAAATATAAGTAAAGGAGAAAAAATATGTCAGCAAAACATTTACAACATGTCGAACCTTACAGTCCTCAATTTGGGACAATGATACCGCTTGGTTTTAGAAAATTTCTAAGAACATGTGTTGTTTGGCAATTTATCAGATTTATTGCTATCAATATCAGAATGACGGTTTTGATTTTAAAATCGCATCACTAAATCGGTTTTACCGGGACTTTGGTCTCGGTTCCGATATCAGAAGTTTCTGCTCCAACATTTCATCTACAATACTTTTAAAAACAACAACGGCACTCTTAGAGGCAAAATAGGTATAATTTTCGATTTTGGGTTCTTTTACAAATACGCCGATTGTATATTTTCTCTCTTTGTCATTGGCAAATCCGAAAAATGAGCTGTTATAACTCTCTTTGTAAACTCCAAATGATGCTATATGGGCAGTTCCCGTTTTACCGCCTATCTGTAAACCTTCTGTTTTTGCTCTTTTTCCGGTACCTTCATTGACGGTTTTTATCAAAATATCTTTTATCTGTGAAGCTGTTTTTTGTGATAATACTCTTTTTTGTTCATCGTTTACTATGGGATAGCTTTTGTTGTTAAAAAGGATATAAGAGGCAATCAGAGGTTTCAGCATAATACCGTTATTGTTAAAAATATTATATGCTTTTAGAAGTTGCATGAAAGTAACTCTGAGTCCGTAACCGTAAGCCACCGTAGCTTTGTATATCTCGTTTTGCATTTTTAAAACGCTTGGAATAGAACCTTTTTTGTCATAAAACAGATCAACTCCGCTCTGTTTTGAAAAACCAAAATCTTTCAGACCCTGAAAAAAATCGATGGCATCAAGTCTTTGCGCAAGTATCGATATACCTACATTGCTTGAATGGACGATGATATCTTCAGCACTCAGTTTTTCAAACCGGTGGTCATCTTTGATGATTTTGTTTTTTATTTTGTATCTTCCGCCGTGAACATCTATGATCTCATAGGGATTGACTTTTGAATTTTTAAGGAGGATAGAGAGGGTGATTGGTTTCATTACCGATCCTGGTTCATAGGCATATTCACTTGCGGTAATATTGAGTTTGGAGTAATCGGATTTTTTTATCCTGTTTGGATTGTAGCGTTTTGTTGTTGCCAAAGAGAGGATTTTACCGCTGTTTGATTCCATTACAGCCGCAACAATCTCTTTTGCTCCAAGATCATTTTTCAATTTGTCCAAGATGTGTTCTATCGATTTTTGAAGTTTTAGATTAACATTCAGATATAAGGTACCGCCGTCTATTCTTTGAATCACTTTTGATTTTCTGTTGAAAATTATGTTGTTTACAACATCTCTTTGACCGTAAATAAAACCGTTTTGAAGCGGTTTTAGATTTTCATCATAATATTTTTCGACTCCTTTGACTCCAAATCCTCTTGTAAAACCTTTATTGTCGTTTCTTTTTTGCAAATATCCGATATAGGGAGTAAAAATATCTTTGTATTTATAGTCCCTGTACTCTCCGCTTTCAAGTATATCAAGTCCGCTTCTGTATATGATTTTTGTTCTTTTGTCCTCATATTCTCTGAAAACCTTTAGATTATAGAGCTTTTTTGCAAGTTCTTTCAGATAAAATGCTCTTTTTGAATCA
The DNA here is from genome assembly GCA_964450755.1 of uncultured Campylobacterales bacterium. Lineage (GTDB taxonomy): Bacteria > Campylobacterota > Campylobacteria > Campylobacterales > JAADDG01 > JAADDG01. Next base: position 15,757 of record CAYVDJ010000115.1, on the reverse strand, counting down.
ATACGATAAGAGAGAACGACTCTGCCTTTGTGGCTGTTTAGTTTGGACATTATCCTTTTTGGATTCATACCGCTGTAAATGGAGAAAAGTTTTACAAAGAGTTCTTTTTTGTTCGGATCGATGTTGTAGGTGTTTATTTCGGCTTTATAAAGTTTTTTGCTGCTGCTTAGAGTAAAATGATCCAAACTGATGATAGAACCTCTCAAAGCCGTATCTATTTCACTGGTGCGGAGATTTGGAAAATTTGTGCTTTTGGTTATATCTATATATAAAAATCTTGCTATTAAAATAAGCAAACTAAATGAAAATATTAAAAATAATAAAACAATTTTCGATTTTCTGTTTCTATTCTCCGCCATATAACCTATATTTTACCTGTCCTTATATTTGGGTTCTGAGTATCTCCTTGTAAGCATTCAGCGCTTTGTTGCGAATTTCCAACATCATTTTCATACTTATTTCGGCTTTGTCTATTGCAATAGCTGCCTGATGTAGGTCTTTTACCTCTCCGGTTGCTATATCTGCCATAGCTTTGTCCGCATTTTTTTGGAGATCATTTACCTCTTCGATACTTGATTTTAACATTTTATCAAAACTACTTGAAATATTCCCTTTATTAACGCTTTTTTTTAACGAATCTGAATTTAAAATCGATGAAAGAGAATTTATACTGTTTAGTGCCATTTATCTATCCTTTTAGTATCTCTATTGCATTTTGTGCTATTGACTTACTGCTTTGAAAAGCTGCGACATTTGCCTGGTATGCTCTTGTGGCTTCTATAAGATCAGCCATTTCGATTACCGGATTTATATTCGGGTAAGCCACATAACCCTCTTTGTTGGCGTCTGGATGAGTGGGATCGTATTTCATCTTAAATTTTGAATCATCTCTTACAACTTTATCAACAACGACATTTTGAATGGGAGGTTTCGGATACGGATCACTGTTTGGATCATCTATGGGATTTTCATACCTTAAAAGGTTGTTGTTTTTTTCTATGCTTTTGTTTAGACTCTCATCAAAATCAACAGCTTTAAAGATCACTTCTCTTCTTCGGTAGGGACCGCCTTCGGCTGTTCTTGTCGTGTTTGCATTTGCAATATTTGAACTTATGATGTTTACGCGAAATCTCTGGGCTGAAAGTCCGTAACCGCTTATATCAAAATCATTTAAAAATGACACTTTTTATCCTTGTTTTATGAGATTTTACCGGATGCTTCAATAACTGCTTTGAAAAGCTGACTATCCTTTTTCAAAGCGGCACTGAGAGCATTGAACATTATTGCGTTTTTGCTCATTTGTGTTGTTTCTATATCAAGATCGACTGTATTTGCATCATTTCTTGCCATATGTCCGTCTCTGAAAAAGATAGTCGGTTTTTGTGAAGAACCAAAAGAGATACTGTCCAAATGTTTTGGATCTGTTTTTGCCATTTTCAGTTTTTTATCATTATCGATATCAAAAACCTTTTTTGCTTTTTGTGAAAGAGCCGATTCAAAATCGATATCCCTTGCTTTATAAAAAGGTGTATCGATGTTTGCTATGTTGCTTGAGATCATTTTTTGTCTCAATGCCCTTGCATTTAAGCCTTCAGCCATCAGATCATAGGCTTTACTGATAGAAAATCCCATCTCTCTCCTTTATTTAAGCTGTTTAAAACTTTTACAAGCAATTTTTATTCCAGATGAAATTTGGTATAATGTAATCAAAAAAACAAAAGAGGCTCATGCAGACTGATAAAGCGCTTTTTTCCTATACAGTTTTTCTTATACTTGTCGGCATCATTTTCTCCTATTCCTTGACTACCTATACGGTGGTAAGGTTGGAAGTAAATCAGTTTCATTTTTTTATAAGACAGTTGATCATAGGTCTGTTTTGTATATACCTGATGTGGCAGGTATCGAGGTTCAATCCTGATCAAATGCTCAAAATATTTGGTTTTACACTCTTTTTTTGCAGTTTTATATTGATGGGGGCTATGCATATTCTTCCTTCATCTTTGGTTACGGAGGTTGGAGGAGCAAAGAGATGGATAAAACTCGGTTTTTTCTCTCTTGCACCCGTTGAATTTTTTAAAATAGGGTTTATCTATTTTCTGGCATGGAGTTTCAGCAGAAAAATAGAAAACAACAAGCCTCTTGCAGAAGAGATAAAGATATTTCTTCCTTATCTTTTGGCATTTTTGCTGGTGATATATCTTATAGCGGTTTTACAAAATGATTTGGGACAGGTTATCGTTTTGGGGGTAACTTTGGCGGTTATGGCATCTTTGGCAGGAAGCAGCGCAAGATTTTTTGTTCTTATCACCCTCAGTTCGTTAAGTGTGTTTATCATAGCCATTATCACTTCTCCTCACAGAATAGAAAGGGTCAAAATCTGGTGGGCAAATATTCAAAATTTTGTTTTATCTTTTTTGCCGGACAGCTTTGCCAAATTTTTGAGAATACAGGAAAGTCCTGATATCATGCAGATAACAAATTCTCTAAATGCGATAAAACACGGAGGAATTTTGGGTCAGGGATTATCCAACAGCTCTTTTAAACTGGGATTTTTGAGTGAGATACATACCGATTTTGTACTTTCGGGAATTGCCGAAGAGATGGGACTTGTCAGTATCATTACGATAGTAATTCTCTTTTTTTTCATCAGTTACAGGATATTTAAGATATCGGCAAGAAGTCAGGATAAGATATTTTTTCTTTTCAGTGCCGGAGTGGGACTTGAGATCATTACCTCTTTTTTGATGAACTCATTTGGTGTTACATCTTTAACTCCCATCAAAGGTATAGCCGTACCTTTTATCAGTTACGGAGGAAGTTCTCTTCTTGCCAATTCCATAGCCGTAGGAATGGTTTTGATGATCAGCAAAAAAGTAAAATTATGAAAATAGCGATAACCGGAGGCGGAACCGGAGGACATCTGACAATCGCAAAAGCTATCAAAGAGGAGCTTAACAAAAGAGGTATAAAACCCGTTTTTATAGGCTCTACCCATGGTCAGGATAGGATGTGGTTTGAAAATGATGACGGTTTTGAAGAGAAATATTTTTTTCAGACAAGCGGAGTTGTTGATAAGAAGGGATTGGCGAAACTATCCTCTTTGTTCAATATACTAAAACATATAAAAGAATGCGGAAAGATTTTTGACAGGCATCAAACAGATATCGTTTTTTCGGTAGCAGGATACTCTGCCGCACCGGCATCAATCTCTGCTTTGGTGTATAGAAAAAAGCTTTTTTTGCATGAACAAAATTCGATAACAGGCAGATTAAACAGAGTTTTAAAACCTTTTTGCACCGCTTTTTTCTGCTCTTTTGAGAAGGACTCTCCCGTCAAAGACTATCCGATAAATGAGATATTTTTTAAAAATGCAAGGATAAGAGAGAAGATTAAAACGATTATTTTTCTCGGAGGAAGTCAGGGCGCAAAGGCGGTAAACGAATATGCTATGAAAAACGCCGGTATGTTAAGAAGAAGGGAAATTGAGATCATTCATCAGTGCGGAAAGAGCGATCTAAAAAGAGTCAGAGAGTTTTATGAAAAAAACTCTATAAAAGCAGAAGTTTTTGATTTTACTCCAAATTTGGCAGATTTTATCAAAAAAGCTGATTTTGCCGTATCAAGAGCGGGGGCAAGTACGCTGTTTGAACTGAGTGCTTCGGCACTTCCGACACTTTTTATCCCATATCCCTATGCGGCGGCAAATCATCAGTATTATAATGCTTTGTATCTTAAAAATAAAAATCTTGCATTTTTACAAACGGAAGATGATTTGACAACGAATGTTTTAGAGGATATTTTAGATAAAGATCTGACTTTGATGAGTCAGGGATTATCCCGACTCATCAAACCAGACGGTGCCAAAAAGACAGTGGATTTTATTCAATCTTTGTCAAATTAGCATATTTGCAAGGTTGTAGGCAAAAAACGACATCATCCATGCACTTGCTGTTGTCATTACAAAGAGATATACAAGGTATTTTACTCCTCCCGCCTCTTTGGCAAAGACTGCCGAAGCGGCAAAACAGGGCAGATAGAGCATCACAAAGACTATAAAGGATATGGCAGCAGGGAGAGGGATGTTTTTCTTTATCTGCTCTTTTAGTCCCTGACTTGTTTCATCGCTCTCTCCCAAAGAGTATAAAACTCCAAGAGTCGATACCACAACCTCTTTTGCTGCAAGTCCCGCTTCAAGAGCTACGCTCAGTTTCCAGTCAAAACCCAAAGGAGAGAAGAAAGGTTCGGTTGCTTTTCCTATCTTGCCAAGATAACTCTCTTCTAATAGTTTGGCTTGAAGTTCATTTTCAATCTCTGTTTTTTTATCATCATTTTGGACTTTTTCCATCTTTTTTGCATACTCTGTTTCAAGTTCGGGATTTTTTGGAAAATTACTTGCAATCCAGACAAGAACAGAGGCGGCAAGGATGAAAGTTCCGGCTTTTTTGAGATACATAAGAGCCTGAGTGGAAACTGTATGCCAGATAAGTTTAAAAGAGGGCATTCTGTATTTTGGCATCTCCATAACAAAAGGCTCATCTTTCCCTTTAAATACAAATATTTTCAGTACCTTTGCGGCAACCAGTCCAAAAACCGCTCCTGTGATGTAGATCACAAACAGAGCATTTGCCGCAACCTCTTCACTGAAAAAAGCGCCGGTAAAAAGTACATATATAGGCAGTCTCGCTCCACAGCTCATAAATCCTATGATAAAAAGAGTGATCAGTCGGTCTTTTTCGTTTTTCAGGGTTCTTGCCGCCATATAAGCCGGTACCGAACAGCCAAAGCCGGTTACAAGCGGGATAAAGGATTTGCCGTGAAGTCCGAATTTATGAAAAAATCCGTCAAGCAAAAAAGCCACCCTTGCCATATAGCCGGTTGTTTCAAGCAGTGCGATACCCAAAAAGAGTATGATGATATTTGGTAAAAACATCACAACCGCACCGACACCCGCTATCGCTCCGTCGGCAACGACCGAACCCAAAAAGCCGTTACCCAAAATCTCTTTTGTATGATCGATAACGGAAGAGAAAAACTGATCTATCAAATCCATAGGATAGTTTCCAAACTCAAAAGTCGCCTGAAAAAGTCCCCACATAAAGAGTAAAAATATGGGAATACCAAAAATCGGGTGGATTAAAATAGAATCAATTTTATCGGTAAGATTTTCTCTCAGCGATTTTTGATATGTAACCGTTTCGGTAATGACACCTTTGACAAAAGCTGCTCTCTCCTGTGCAAAAATCTCTTCTATATTTTTTGTTTCATAATGGATATAAAGATGTTTTAAAGCCTCCCTTATAATGGGAAGCAGTTCGATCCAGATCGGTTCTGTTCTTATCATATTGTAAAATGTTTTATCTTCTTCAAGCAGTTTTACAGCAAATTCTCTGTGGCTGAGGGAAGATTTGTAACCTTTTTCTTTTAAAAAGTTTGAGATATTTTCTATCTCCTCCTCAAGGGTGTCGCTGAATATCAACTTTGGTTTACAAAAAGGTTTTTTGGCTATTTCGATTGCTTTGTTTAACAGTTTTCCAAGACCTCTTTTTTTTGCGGCGGTGATTTTCAGGCATGGAACATTAAACAGTTCACTTAAAAGATCGTTATCTATGATAATTCCCTCTTTATGAGCTTCATCCATCATATTTAAAGCAACGATCATCTTCTTTTCAAGTTCCATAAGTTCAGAGGTTAAAAGAAAATTTTTTTCGAGTGCTGTTGAATCCACTACATTTATAATAAGGTCATACTCTTCCTCCAAAAGAAATCTTTTTGTTACTTTCTCTTCAATCGTATATTCTTTTAAGGAGTAGATTCCGGGAAGATCGACAATTTTGATATGATAGTCTTTAAAATCAAACATAACCTCTTTTTTTTCAACCGTAACACCGCTGAAATTGCCGACTTTCAGTTTTGCATCGCTTATAGCGTTGATAAGCATACTTTTGCCTACATTGGGTTGTCCTACCAAAGCGATTGTCATCTTTTTCATCTTCTGTCAACCTCTATCTTGTCTGCCTCTTCTTTTCTTATAGCCAAAGCCGTATGGTTGGCGTCTATCTTGAAAACTTTCTTTCCCAGACTGTAACCTTTGACTTCTATTTCAACATTTTTTTGTATTCCCATCGACAAAAGGCGATGTTTTAACTCATCATCTGCATTTATATCTTTGATAATTGCATGAGCTCCTATTTCCAACTCCGTTAATTTTGACATCCGTTTATCCTTTTATTAATTGTAATAATCATTATCATTCAGTATCTGATAATGAATAAAAATCTATTTTTATTATAAGACAATAACTCTTAAAGCTCTATTAATATGATACTGATTATCATTTAAGAAAGAGGTTCGCTTTCAAAATTCTGTTTTAGATTTTTTATAGCAGTATTTAACATATCTATATTGATATTTAAAGATTCTATGGCTTTTATAAATATCCTGTTTTGCTCTTCTATGAGTGTGTTTCTTTGTTTGATGTTTTCGGATGAAAGTTCCAAGGTTGAGTAGATTTTTGAGGTGTTGTTTGCGATATTTTCATAGCTTTGATCAAAATTTGCAATAGAATTTGAAATATGTTCAAAAGTATTTAAAGATATAACATTTAACATCTGAGTCTCTTTTGAAAGTTTATTTACCGCTTCATCCAAAGAAGAAATGATGTTTTCTATTTTTTCATAGGAGTTGTCTATATTTTCTTTGGAATATTTAAGATACTGCAATATTTCAAGCTGACTTTTATTGATCTGTCCATATTTTTGAAGCAGGTCGGAGTAGCTTTCAAGCATAAGGTTTTGCAACTCTTTTTCACTTTTTAGAGTTTCAAAGAAAAGTTCTATTTTTGATTTTATTCTATATTCAAAATCTTTGATAAATTGGGGAGTGAATGCTTTTTCAAAAGAGGATTGGATCTCTTTGATCAGAAGTTTGTTTTGAATGATTTTTAATTTTTCTATTTCACTTTGACTCCAGAGATTTTCTGTATATCTCTTTTGCAGATCCAAAACTCTGTTTTTTATGCATGATTTTTGTCTGTTGTCAAAAAAGAGCCACCACATAGCCGTAAGGGTGCTGAACAAGGGAATATAAAGCGATGTCTTTATAATGAAAGAGATATTTTTTGTTTCTGTTTTGAATGATATATCGATCAGAAAAAGAGCAAAAGAGAAAAGAAATATAAAAAGAGGAATTTTATTTTCAGAACTGATGTTTTGTCTTAGAAAAGATGAAATCAGAGGCTCTATTGAACCAAAAGTTTTTGTTTCCTCTGTCAGAGTCAGCAGATTTTTTTCCATATACTCTTCTGTTTTTGCTTTTAAAAGAGCTATTTTGGACTCCATATCACACTGCTTGTAAAAACTGTTCTGTTTTGCTGCTAAAGCAAAAAACAAAGATAAAGCGAATAAAAGCCCAAGAGTGAAGAGATCTATCTCAAAAGAGAGAATTTTCATATATCCCAACAGGAAAAAAAGAAAAAGTATCAATGGAAAAGAGAGAAGAATCATAAAATTTATCAAACAGTTTTGTCCGGACTCTTTTTTCTCTATGATTAGAATATCCTGTAAATTCTCTTTCACTGTTAAAAAACCTTCATGGTATAAATAACTGACCTTACGCCCTATATCGTATCCATAGTGTGTAAGGTTAGTTAATAATTAAAGAATTATACAAAAATTATCTTAAGGGCATCTCTAAAAAGCTATGGACTATATAGGTTTTTAGAGGTACCCATATCTAAATGATATTTGTATCTAAAAATATTTTATCAGTTGGCATATTTTTCCAAAGCCTTTATTTGTCTAATCTCTTTTGCACTCTTGTTGATAAATTTCTCATCTATTTCAAATTGTCCTGCAAATTGCATAATTTCATTTAGTTCTTTTTGTTTTTTCTCTTGCTCTTTTTGTAGAATATACTCTTTTACATCTTTTAGAAGTTTGTTTGAGATAAAGGCTCCTTTTAATTTCTTTGATTTTTTATCCTCTATTTCCACATAATCATATTTATCCAAAACTGAGCTATTTCTTGAAAGCTCCCTGATATCTATTTTTGCAGCCATATTTTAAGAAGTTTACAAAAGATGATATTTATCGATTAGTTGCCATACTCCGGCACTGCATATTCCGGCAAACATTCCTGCCAACAGATCATCACCCATTACGCCAAGTCCGCCTTTTACATTTTTGTCTATCCTTCCTATAACGGAAGGTTTCCAGATATCAAATATCCTGAAAAACACAACTGAGAGTATCATCTGCGTAATCGTTGCAGAACTTAGAACAAAAGCAAACCAAATTCCCGCAACTTCGTCTATTACTATCTCTCTTGGATCATGTGTTGAAGTCTCTTTTTCATACAGGTTTATCTCTTTGACGGCAATTATAGTTATCAGGATGGTAAGCAAAAAAAGTGTTGACAAAGGAAGATGCTGCAAAATCAAAAAAGCCACCACGGCTCCGGCTATAGTTCCGACTGTTCCGGGTGCGTAGGGAGAGAGTCCGGTATAAAAGAAAGTTAAAAATGCTTTTCTCAATTTTTATTCCTATGTAAGAGATGAAGTTTGATGAAGTTTCATAAGCTGGATATAAAAATCCCTTTCACTGCTTGGTTCAAGTATTGCCGAAACAGGAAAAATATTTGCAAATTTTTCCATTATTTTGTGAAAACGATTTGGAAAAAGTTCGCTTAGGATAATAGCGGAGATCTCTTTTCTGACCAAAACCGCCGGTGGCAGGACTCCGACTTTCAAAAGCTCCAAAATAGGTTCGGAGTGATAGGAGATGTGGTGGTGCTGTCCGTGAGGGCAGGTGTTGGCGCTGACTAAAGTTTTGCAGATATCACAATAGACAAACTCATTTATAACATCTATATCTATATCTATGCCTTTAAATGTGTCTATTATCGATTTTGTTCTCTTTTTGTCGTAAAACATTCCGATTCCGGAGTGGTTTTTACCGATGATGATCGTATCGCAATTAAAATTTTTGGCGGCAATGCTATCCAAAATCACATTGTTGTATCCTGCAAAAATATAGGTGTTTTCAAACGGAACGATAAGTACTCTGTTTTTTGGTAAAAAGTTATCAGTAAAGTACCTTAAAGTTTTATATCTAAGATCATAAGATATGATATCTTCTTTATAAGGCTTCAGTAAAAACACCACAAGCAGGTCGGTTTTTTCCAAAGCAAATCTCATCATTCTCTCATGACCTCTGTGAAAAGGTTTGGCAGCCATCATGATAGCTGTGGTGTGGGTAACTTCTCCCTCTTTTTGGACTTTTAAAATTTTTTCTTTAACTCTTTTTATGTCTTCAAATTCTACTTCAAAATCTCCGCTTACGGCATATTCTCCGAGTCTTTTTAGTGTGTCTTTTACGCCGGGATGATCGGGATCTGTGGTTGAAAATATCTTTTGTATTCTTTTTTCTTTGTTGATTGGAAAAATTTCATCAACTTTTATATAGCCTCTTTTTTCTCTGTTTACAAATATATCAAGGATATCGCCCTTTTTGGCATTTTTCAAAACTTCAATGTTTCTTTTGCCGCCCGGAGCCAAAATAAATGAAAAAGGAAAAGTAGTGTTTTTGTAAATACCTGTTTCATCTACCGATTTTGCTTCCTCTTCTCCCATCAGTTTTGTAACCGGATATAAAATCCCCTCTTTTACCAAAGATAGAGTAGCCAACGCCTCTATATCGAGATAGAGTTTTTTATTTTTTCTTTGTGATCCCATACTTCTTTCTTTTTTCCCATAGACTTTTCCTTGAAATACCAAGTTTTTTGGAGAGTTCGGTATCAGGAAACTTGTTTTGAAAGTTAATTATGACATATTTTACATAATTATCTATAGATAAAATATCACTTCGGTCAAAAATTTTATCCCCTTCTTCAATAGCTATCGTGTTTATATCAAATTCCTCATGCATATCGGTAGTTGAAATGATAACTCTCTTGTTTGCGATACTGGCAATAACTCTGTTTTTTTCACTCTTTTTCAGATTTTGCAAATTTATCATATAAACAAGCTCTTCATCTTTTATCTTTGCAAGTCTTTCAAGAGCGTCTGAATCGGTTAGAGAGATAAAAGAGAATGATTCACCGTAATCTCTCGCATAATTGAAAACAAGCGCATCGGAGTTTTTCTGAAAAGTGGTTTTTATCAACAGGGGAAGTCTTGTTTTTTTATCCAGTTTGTGAATTTTCGTATTTTTAAACAGATTGTTGATGTACTGTTTATAAGTAACATTCTCTTTTTTGGAGATATTGTAATCCAAAAGATGATTCAGTTTTCTGATAAGCTCTTCCATCATAAAAGGTTTTAATATATAGTCGTTGGCGCCTGATTTTAGAGGATTTGACACGGTATCATTACTGATATAGGATACCATCAAAATAATAATGGAAGATTTGTATCTCTCTATAACAGGATAAAAATTTTGTCCTGAGATATTGGTTGAAAGCAAAACGGCATCATAGTGATCCTCTTTTTTTAAAGCCTCTTTGACGGTAGTTGCCACTTCGCAGTTATGCCCTATCTCCGCAAGTTTGGAGGCAATACTTTGAGCCAAATATATTTCATTTTCTACAATTAATATTTTCATTATCCCACCCACTGATAAAATTTTAATGAAGAGACCGCATTTACCGCAACCCCTTCTTCTCTGCCTACAAATCCGAGCTTTTCGGTTGTAGTTGCTTTTATATTTACTTTAAAACGATCTGTTTGCAAAATATCGGCAATTACCTTTTGCATCTCATTTTTATATTGTTGAAGTTTAGGTTTTTGAGCCATTATCGTAATATCGGTATTTATTATCTCAAAACCTACATTTTTGATAAAATCTGCAACTTTTTTTAGCAAAATCTTTGAGTCGATATCTTTGTACGCCTCATCGCTGTCTGGAAACAACTCTCCTATATCTCCTGCCCCCACAGCTCCCAAAAGAGAATCTATAAGTGCGTGAAGAGCCACATCTCCGTCTGAATGAGCTTTGAAACCGTATCCGCAGTCGATCTCTACTCCTCCCAAATACATCTTTTTATTGTCTTCAAAAGGATGCACATCAAAACCGTTTCCTATAAAAATATCTTTGGAAGGTTTTTTTAAACAGTTCAGTTTTTTAAGATCTTCAAAATATGTGATTTTATGAGCTTCAACAGAACCCTCCACATATTTTATATTTCCGCCTATTGCTTTTATGGCACTGCTCTCATCTGTAAAGATTTCCTTTTGCATAAGAGCTTTTTTTAACACTTCCACTTTTGAAAGTTGAGGTGTCTGTATAAGTTTTACTTCATCCCTGTCGATGGTATCATCTTTGTAAACAACAGTATCACTGACTTTTAGATAAGGTACTATACAGTCGGCCTCGTTTTTATGTTTTAGTATTCTCTCAAACATATCTTTACAGACACATGCCCTTGCAATATCTGATACGATTACGAATCTGGTTTTGACTTTTTCCAAAGCGTTAAGAAGAGACTCCTGTCTGCTTTTTCCGCCGATTTCAAATGTATAATCGGCAAACTTTTTCATATATTTAATTTCATCAAAAGCGGCTGTAATTATTACATCTTTATATGATGTGTAGTTTTGAAACCTTTTTGCCAAATCAAGCCATAAAGGCATACTCCCGACTCTTAGCCATTGCTTTTTTGTAACAGCGCCGAAACGGCTGGAATGCCCAGCACTTAGGAGAATTAGAGATAAATCGGGCAATATTTGTCCTTTTTTATAAAAATGTTACGATATTATACACTACAAAAGCTTTTTTTTATCTTTTTTTTGTTAAATTCTATTCCGTCCTATAAATAACATAAGGAATTCCTCATGAGAACAGAGTGGATCAAAAAAAGAATGAAAGACAAAACCAAAACTCAGATGTATTATGCCAAGAAAGGCATTATTACCGAAGAGATGGAATTTGTCGCAAAAAGAGAGAACTTGTCAAGTGAATTGATAAGAAAAGAGGTTGCAAGAGGAAGGATGATCATACCTTCCAACATTAACCATAAACATCTAAAGCCTATGGCGATAGGTCTTGCGGCAACCTGTAAAATCAATGCCAATATCGGATCTTCCGCTCTTGCTTCAAATCCTGCCGAGGAGGTTGAAAAGGTAAGAATATCCGAAAAGTACGGTGCTGATACGATCATGGATCTCTCTACCGGCGGAGATCTTGACGAGATAAGAAAAGAGGTTATAGCAAATGCCAATGTTCCGATAGGAACAGTGCCGATGTATCAAATCCTTCATGACATCAACAACAAGATAGAGGATCTCACGATTGAAAAGATGTTGGAAGTGATAGAAAGACAGGCAAAACAGGGGGTGAGCTATTTTACCATTCATGCCGGTTTTTTGCTTAGATTTATGCCTCATGTTGCAAAAAGAAAGATGGGGATAGTAAGCCGAGGAGGCTCTTTGATGGCTGCGTGGATGATGCATTATCATAAAGAAAATCCGTTTTATACGGCGTTTGATGAGATCCTTGATATCTGCAAAGAGTATGATGTGGCTTTGTCTTTGGGTGATTCTCTGCGTCCGGGGTGTCTTTATGATGCCAGTGATGAAGCACAGCTTAACGAACTGAAAGTTTTGGGAGAGCTTACCTTAAAAGCATGGGAAAAGGATGTTCAGGTTATGATAGAGGGACCCGGACATGTGCCTTTGAATCAGGTAGAAAGGAATATGAAAATAGAAAGAGACTACTGCCATGATGCTCCTTTTTATATACTAGGACCGCTGGTAACTGATATCGCAGCGGGATATGATCATATAGCAAGTGCGATAGGTGCGGCGGTAGGAGGATGGCATGGTGCCAGTATGCTTTGTTATGTAACTCCAAAAGAGCATTTGGGACTTCCCAATGCAAAGGATGTAAGGGAAGGTATTATCGCCTACAAGATCGCAGCTCATGCGGCGGATATCGCAAGAGGACGAAAAGATGCGATGGAGGTTGATAATCAGATGAGTGATGCAAGATACAGATTTGACTGGAACAGGCAGTTTGAACTGGCTCTTGATCCTGATCGTGCAAAAGAGTTTCATGATGAGACTCTTCCGCAGGATGTTTTTAAAGAGGCGGAATTTTGTTCCATGTGCGGACCGAAATTTTGCGCTTACAAAATTACTCAAAATATCGTCGAAGAACATGGCGAAACAATAAATAATTAAAAAGGATACAGATGATAAATGTAGAAAGTGTAAAAGAGAAATTAAGAGAGGTAACATATCCGGGATTTACAAAAAGTATAGTTGATTTTGGATTTGTCAAAGATATAGAGGCGGGTAAAGATGCTGTTTATGTGGAGATAGAGATCACCTCTTCAGCATCCGAAGTAGAGCAGCAGTTAAGAGATGATATAAATGCAAAAGTCGGCTCTTTGGGTGCCAAACAGATAGATATCGTTATCAAAAAACCCAAAATGCCAAGAGAAACAAGCAGCAAGGGTAAAAACATAGCGCCGCAGGTTAAAAACTTTGTTATGGTCAGCAGTGGTAAAGGCGGTGTCGGCAAATCAACCACAACTGTAAATCTTGCTATCGCTACCGCAATGCAGGGTAAAAAGGTAGGCCTTTTGGATGCTGATATTTATGGTCCAAATATCCCTCGTATGATGGGTATCGTAGGAGTTCAGCCCGAAATTGTAGGAAATAAGGTAAAACCTATCGAGGCTTACGGTGTAGAGGTTATGAGTATGGGTTCTTTGATGGAAGAGGGACAGTCTCTTATCTGGAGAGGCGCTATGATCATGAAAGCGATTCAACAGTTCTTGCAGGATATCATGTGGAGTGATCTGGATGTGCTTTTTATCGATATGCCTCCCGGAACCGGTGATGCCCAACTGACTCTTGCCCAAAGTGTTCCAGTTACAACCGGTATCAGTGTAACGACTCCTCAGCAGGTATCTCTTGATGATACGGCAAGAAGTCTGGATATGTTCAAAAAACTGAATATTCCGATAGCCGGAGTTGTAGAAAACATGAGCGGTTTTATCTGTCCGAGTGATAACAAAGAGTATGACATTTTCGGTAAAGGAACAACCAAACCTCTTGCCAAAGCCTATGATACTGTTGTTTTGGGAGAGATACCGATAGAACCGGCTATCAGAGAGGGTGGAGACAGCGGTAAACCTATCGTTTATACAAACCCTACAAGCGAAACGGCAAAGAGATATATGAAAGCGAGTGAAGTTTTATGGCAGGAGATAGAGAAGATCAATGAAGAGGGCGGAGTTGATAATGCTGCTATCCAACCTACAACACCTCCGGGCGTAAGCGCTTGTTCAACCGGACACTAAAAATATTACGGAGAAATTATGGCAATAGAAGAGTTAAAAAACAAAGAAGAATTTAAAAAGTATATTCAAGATATTAAAGCGAATTTAAAAGGTTACAGGGATCCGATAGCTTTTGGTATAGCAAGAGTTGACAGAGGACAAAAAAACAGTGAAAAGATTTTACAGGCAACTTTCCCTGTCGTAAACTGGAAAGAGAATTTCGGAAGTGCGGCTGTATTTGCAGGGGCTCTTAGACAAAGCGGAATAGATATGGATTTTGACGGCAGTGAATTTATCTGTAACGCTTCAAAAGATTTTATAGAGAATGCCTATGCTTTGTGTTCTCCCTATATAGAAGAGGCAACAGGCGATGCACACAGAAATGTTCAGGTGATCAAACATCTTCATGAGCTGTATATGGGGCAGGGGGTTTACGGAGATGATTATAAAGTTGTATTTTTGTTTGAAGATGACTCTCCAAAAAGTGTAGAGAGTGTTTATCTGAAACTTTATGCTCTCTCTTTGGGCAAAGTTCCTTTAAGAGGGATCAATCTAAACGGAGCATTTGGAGTTCTTCCAAATGTGGCATGGAGCGGCAATATGCCCATAGAGCTTGATTGGCTGAGAGAGAACGAAATCTCTTTGAAGCTTGACGGGATGTATCCGAATATCGATTCGGTTGATAAATTTCCAAGATATTTACAACATGTCATACCAGCGGACAATACCAGAATTTTGGAGTCTTCAAAAGTAAGAATGGGAGCTCAGTTGGCTGCTGGAACAACTGTAATGCCCGGAGCCAGTTACATCAACTTTAACGCCGGAACGACCGGTGCTGTTATGGTAGAGGGTAGAATCTCCTCATCGGCAATCGTCGAAGAGGGAAGCGATGTAGGCGGAGGAGCGAGTATCCTCGGAGTTCTAAGCGGTACAAACGGCAATCCGATAACGATAGGTAAAAATACTCTGCTTGGGGCAAACAGCGTTACGGGTATTCCTTTGGGAGACGGATGTATCGTTGATGCCGGTATCGCTATCTTAGAGGGAACAAAGATCACAATCAGCCAGAAAGAATTAAGCAGGATAAAAGAGGCAAATCCCGACGCAAATCTTGAAAACAAAGAGGTTTTCAAGGGATTGGAACTTGCAGGATTAAACGGTATTCATTACAGGCAGGAGAGTACAACAGGAACGATAAAAGGCTTTAGAAGCCAAAGAGAAGTCAAACTAAACAAAGATCTTCATTAAAAAAGTATGATACGGTGAAAGCCGTATCATATTTTTAGAGCCTGTAACAGGTCATCTCAAAGTGTATTTTTTAGTTTGTAAACTTCTCTATTACCTCTACCATTGTGTCTATATATTTCATATTTAACTTATTTAGATCCTTTATTATATTTTTATTCATCTTTCTTGAAGGGATAATCGTTCTTAAAAATATCTCCGTATCACTTTCCTCATAAGGAACCATATAAAC
>CAYVDJ010000114.1:0-35867 GCA_964450755.1 uncultured Campylobacterales bacterium | reverse complement strand
GATTGAAGACTTTTGATTGGAACTCCTTGTGAATTTAATAATTATTAAACTTAATTTTAGCTACACTAACTTTAGGGCATCTCTAAAAACTTATATAGTCCATAGAAGGCAAAAAAGGCATAAGATTTCGCAAGAGAAATTCGCAGGACTACCCAAAGGTAATTCAAAAATTTATCTTGCAAAAGATTGTGCCTTATTTGCCTTCCCTTCGGGCTTTGCCAGTTTGCCCATATGCTTTGTTGCAACTCCTCAACGATGCTATGGCATCGCCTTCGTCGTTGCGCCTTGCCTATGAACAAACTGACAAAGCTATGAACTGTATAGGTTTTTAGAGCTGCCCTTTAAAAAACATCATGAAGGAAATTGATGAATATGATAACCGGAAAAGTTTGGAAATTTGGGGATAATATCGATACCGATTTGATTATTGCGGCAAGGTATCTAAATACTTCCGATCCCCATGAACTTGCAAAACATGTGATGGAGGATGCCGATCCCGATTTTATAAAAAAATTCAACCCCGGAGATGTTATCGTAGCCGGTGAGAATTTCGGTTGCGGAAGCAGCAGGGAACATGCGCCTATCGCTTTGAAAGCGGCGGGGGTTTCTGCGGTTGTGGCCAAAAGCTTTGCAAGGATTTTTTATCGAAATGCCTTCAATATGGGACTTCCCATATTTGAGCTAAAAGAGAGCAGAGAGATAGAAGAGGGCAATCTTATAAAGATCGATATGGACAAAGGTGATATTGTCGATCTTGACAAACACAAAACTTTCAAATTTACTCCGATTCCTCCTTTTATGCAAGAGCTTATAAGCTGCGGAGGGCTTATAAACTATGCCAAAGAGGAACTTTTGCAAAGGGGAGAGATTTAGATGAAGCATTACAAGATTGCCGTTATAAAAGGCGACGGTATAGGACCTGAGATAATTGACGAAACGATCAAAGTTTTAGATTCGGTTTCCGTAAAAAAGGATTTTGAACTTCATTATGAAGAGTATCTGATGGGAGGATCTGCTATCGATATCACAGGAGATCCTCTTCCCAAAGAGACGATTGAAGGATGTTTAAACTCCGATGCGGTACTTTTTGGCTCTATCGGTGGTGAGAAATGGGATAATCTGCCAAGAGACAAAAGGCCGGAAACCGGTCTTTTGAAACTGAGAGAGGCTTTGGGAGTATTTGCAAATATCCGCCCTGTCGTTATATATGACGAGCTGACAATGGCAAGTGCTTTAAAAGAGGAAGTTGTAAAAAATGTTGATTTGACGGTTGTCAGAGAACTGACCGGAGGTATCTATTTTGGTCAGCCAAGAGAGTTGCAAAAAGATAGAGCCTACAATACGATGGTTTATACGGCAGATGAAATTGAGAGGATCGCAAAAGTGGCTTTTGAGATCGCCATGAAACGGAACAAACAGGTCTGTTCGGTGGATAAAGCCAATGTTTTGGAAGTGAGCCAACTTTGGAGAGAGGTTGTAGAGAGTGTTGCAAAAAACTATCCAGAGATCAGTCTTTCTCATATGTATGTTGATAATGCCGCTATGCAGCTTATCAGAAATCCAAGACAGTTTGATGTTATCCTGACCGGAAATATTTTCGGTGATATTTTGAGCGATGAAGCAAGTATGATAAGCGGTTCCATCGGGCTTTTGCCTTCGGCTTCGATAGGCGGCAAAGTGGGACTTTACGAGCCTATTCACGGATCAGCGCCGGATATCGCAAATCAGGGTATAGCAAATCCGATAGCCGCAATAGCAAGTGCGGCGATGATGCTTAAATACTCTTTGGGAGAGGTAAAAGCGGCTAACAGGATAGACAATGCCATAAAAAGGGCTTTAAAAGAGGGCTTTAGAACCAAAGATCTCTCATCATTCGGGGCAAAAGAGATCTGTTCTACCGGTGAGATGGGTTCTATCATAGCAGAATATGTTTCAATGGACGAATAAAAAGATTATAAAGTGAAAACACTAACTCTTGCTTCCATTTATGAGCTTCAGGGTTTGAAAGAGGATGCTCTTGAGATATATAAAGAGATATTGAGTCAGGATCCCAATAATCAGGAAGCAAAAATAGCTATCAAAAGGCTTTCGGGAATTCGTAAAAATTTTCCCGGAGTCAATGAAGAGATGAAAGAGTTTTTTATAAAAATGGACAGTGAAGTGGAGTTTTTGGAATTTGAAAGGTGGCTTGCTAAATTATGGATCTAAAAAACATTATATTATCTACTCTGTCGGAAATAGAGAACAAAGATGAATCAAAAATCGATATCAAAAGAGAGAAAGAGAACTCTTTTGAAGAAAAAGAGGTCATCCCCATACCCAAACAGAGTGTTTTTGTCGGCAATAGTGACGAAGAGGAATTTTTAAACAGTCTAAGAGAGAGAATTTTGGTTCTTTTTGAAGGTTTCCAGGCTCCCAACAATCAAAATCTTGAAACAAAGATGGATCTGACTCTCAATTTTTTAGAATACCTTTTAGCAGCCATAGATGAAAGACTCCAAAAAATAGATCAAAAGCCATAAATGGATCTTTTAGAAAAAATACCTCCCTCCTATCTCAAAAAACTTCAAATTATCAAAGAGTTTTTATCTCCCTATACAAAAAGAGTCTATCTTGTGGGCGGATGTGTGAGGGATCTTGTTATGGGAATGGATGTTAAAGATTTTGATATAGAGATCTTTGATATAGAACCCAAACTCTTTGACAGCCTGATGAAAAAACTCGGAGCAAAAGGGGTCGGCAAAAGTTTTTTTGTTTACAAATATGATGTTTTTGATCTTGCTCTTGCAAGAAGAGAGAGAAAAGTTTCAGTCGGTCATCGGGGATTTGAGGTAACTTTGTGCAAAGATGAAAAAGAGGCATCAAAAAGAAGAGATTTTACGATGAATGCTTTGATGATAAATCTTTTTACAAAAGAGCTTCTTGATCTGTGGGGCGGTTTGAAAGATATAGAACAAAAAAAGATAAGAATCATTGATGAGGAGAGATTTAAAGAGGACAGTCTGAGAGTTTTAAGAGCTGTGCAGTTTAGCTCAAGACTTGGATTCAGGATAGATAAATACTCCTGTGAGGTGATGAGAGAAATTGAATTGGACGATTTGAGCAAAGAGCGTGTTTTTTGGGAATTTGAAAAGATGTTTCTCTCTTCGTGGCTTCATTTTGGGCTTTATTATCTAAGCGCTCTTGGAGTGTTGAAAAAGCTTTTTGACATTGAACTCTCAAAAGAGATCTTTTTCAAAACAGCGTTTGAGCTTCAAAAAAACAGAGATAAATTTGAAAAAGAGTATTACAGATACTGTTTTTTGTATATTCTGTCTAAAAATCTCTCTATAAAATTTGATAAAATTGCAAGAATTTTAAATTCTCCTCTGATTTATATAAAAATGCTTGAAAAGCAGGTTGATATTCCAAAGGTTGCGGATGAGAGGTTTTTATTGATGCTCTCTTTGAGATATCCTATAAAAGAGTGGCTTGGAAATTATACCGATGATGTGAAAAAAAGGGCAAAAGAACTTGGAATTTATGATAAAAAATTTGACGGAGGCATAAAAGCCGTTGATTTGATGAAAGAGGGATTTAGCGGGAAAGAGCTTGGAATGGAGATCGAGCGAAGAAAAAAAATGATGATAGAGAGGATGATTGATGAACAGGTATATTCTAAAGATTGATTGCTCCGATGAGGCGGGGCTTATCTATAAAATATCCAAAATTGTTTATGAAAACGGGCTGAATATCGAAAAAAACAGCGAATTTGTGGATAATGAGAATAAAAAGTTTTTTCTAAGAGCGCTTTTGAGCGGAGAAGTTATCACAGAGAAGATCAAAGAGGCTTTGAAAAAAGAGCTTCCAAAAGATGCAAATATTTTTTTGACAAAAAAGAGAAAGAAAAAGATCGTTTTGATGGCAACAAAAGAGTCTCACTGTTTAGGAGAGATACTTTTAAAACATTGTAGCAAGGAGATCAATGCGGAGATTTTAGCGGTAATTTCAAATTACGACAATCTGAAAAATCTCAGTGAAAAATTCAAAATACCATATTTTTATATCTCTCATGAAGGTCTTGGCAGAAGAGAGCATGAAGAGAAGATTTTGAATATATTAAAAGATTATGATCTTGATTTTATCGTTTTGGCAAAATATATGAGAATCCTCTCAAGTGAATTTGTCAAACATTATGAAGAGAAGATTATCAATATCCATCACTCCTTTTTACCGGCATTTATAGGAGCAAACCCCTACAAACAGGCGTATGAGAGAGGTGTCAAGATCATAGGGGCAACAGCGCATTTTGTCAATAACAATCTTGACGAGGGTCCTATCATCATGCAGGATGTCATACATGTAAATCATGAATATACATGGAAGGATATGCAAAAAGCGGGGCGGAATGTCGAAAAAGTCGTTCTCTCAACCGCACTTGATCTTGTGTTTGAAGACAGAATATTTGTCTATGCCAACAAAACCATCATTTTCTAAAGGTTTTTTATGTTCAACATCGTTTTAGTCAGTCCGCAGATACCGCAAAATACCGGCAGTATAGGCAGAATCTGCGTAAATACCGATACAAAGCTTCACATCATAAAACCCATCTGTTTTGAGATCAATGACAAAAATGTCAAAAGAGCGGGACTGGATTACTGGAATCTTTTGGATTTGACCGTATGGGAGAGTCTTGATGAGTTTTTAGAAGAAAACAGCGATAAAACAGAGAGATTTTTTTTCGCTACGACAAAAAGCAAAAAACCATATTTCAAAGCCGAATTCAAAAAGGGGGATTTTCTGTTTTTCGGAGGTGAATCAACCGGTCTTCCCATGGAGCTTATGCAAAAGAGATGGCAAAATGCTCTGACTATTCCCATGGGCGAAAACGGAAGAAGTCTAAATCTCTCCGTTGCGGTGGGAATAGTTCTTTATGAGGCGATCAGACAAAATTTTGATATTTTAAAGACACTACACCGGTAGCTACCTGCTTCTTCTCCTTTCTAGTTCAAAGTTTTGAATTATCTCATCCTCATCTATCAACAAAGGAGAAATTATCTCATTATCTTTATTGCCCTTCACCTTGTTAAAGGCATCTATATCAAGATATTCTCCTTTGTAGTCTATCAACAATTTTGAACTCTCTTCATAAAAAAGATTTTTTACAAATGAATTGTTTATCATGTTGGAGGGATGGTATTTGCTGACCTCTATATATACCCCTTTTTGTTTGTTAAAAGGATTAATTGAACAGTTTACAAATCTGTTCTCTTTTATTATATTATTTTTCTTTACACCGTCATAGCCGTTGTCATAAAGAGACAATCCCTCACTTTCGCAATTTATAAATGAGTTGTTTTTTATGATATTGCCTATTGCGGCATTGTCTTTGCCGTATGCCTGAATCTGGAGGGCTATACCCGAACCGTATCCCTGATCTTTTTTAACGGATGAATTTTTAACAGATATAACGGTGTTGTTTTCAAAAGTATTGCTCATTCCGTTTATTTGATTCGGAGCGGAAATATCGGTGATAAGATTTGAAATTATTTTATTATTTGTGCAGTATTTATTATCAACGATAATACCGTGCATATAAGCTATCTCTTTTCCGCTTATCTTGTTCAAAGCTATATAATTATTTGAAACTCTGTTTGTCTCATCAACAGAGTAGAGAGTAATACCGTTGTGTCCCCAGTTGTTTATATCACATTTTTTGATAATACAGCTGTGAACATTTCCTATCAGAAATATTCCGTCCTGTGAACCTCTTGACGAATAAAAACGATAATTTTTAAAATAAAACTTTGAATCAATCAAAGAATTTGCAATTGTGATATGGGAAGACGGAGTTTTGTCGCTTATAATGTAAACACCTGTAAAGGAGTAGTTTCCTATATTTGAATCAAATACTTTGATATTTTTGGAAGCTTTTATCAAAAGCGCATATTTTCCCCCTCTCAAATCAAGACCTTTTATCATAATGTTTTGGGAATCTGTTATGCCAAAAGCAGACAGAGAGTCATTGTTTATAGAGAGATTGTTTACAACTTTTTCTATATCTATATCCTGTGAGAGAGTAAAGATATAAAGATATCCGCTCTTTTGTTCAAAATACCATCTTATTTTTTCCTTGCACTCTTTGCATTTGAACTCCTCAAAAAGAAGAACTTTTAAAAGTTCTTTATTACCATAAAATATCCTCATCGCATTTGGATCATAGTAACCGTATTTTGGCAAAGAAAGTTTAAATCTTGCCATTGATACGATATCCCCTCTTACCTCTTTAAAATCTTTTGCAATAGATTTTTTTGTAACGGTAGATTGAATATTATAATATTTTGAAAAATCTTTTTCAATCTCCCTCCAACTTTTGTCATAAAATCTCTTTTTCGATACATCATAAATAATATCTAAGCTTGTTTGATCTATGATTATTTTAGTAGATGCATCAATAACGGGCAGAGGTTTGTTTTTGTCTCCGTAAGAGAGAAAGGAGAGGTTTTTTTGAGATTTAATCTCAATATTGAGATTAAAATACTCTCCTCTTTTAAAATAATAAACATCTCCCTCTTTTGCAACGCTTAAAAGCTCCTCAAGAGATGTTTTGACCTCAAAAGAGCCGGTTTTTATAAGCAGATGATTATCTTTATCGTGGGAGATATAATAATTGGTTGCAAAAAGGATGGAATTAAAAAAAAGTGTTAAAAAAAATATCACTGTTTTCATTGTTTTGTCCTTAAATAGAAAATATTATTGATTATAACTCTAATTAGTTAAAAACAAACAAAAATGTTAAAAATAATTTATATTCATAGGAGTATTTTATGAAGAGATTTCTCGGTAAAAAAAAGCTGCTCAGAATCTATATAGACAACAATGACAGATACAGGCATGAAGCTTTGTGGGAAGCTCTTTTGAAAAAATCAAAAGAGCTGAATATGTCGGGAGCCACCGTTTATAAAGCGGTTTCGGGTATAGGAGCGCATACAAAGGTAAGAACCTTCAATGTCTGGTCATTATCTCAGGAACTTCCGATTATCATAGAGATGATTGATAATGAAGAGAAGATAGAAAATTTTCTAAAAAATGTGGATGATATGATAAAAGAGGGACTTGTTACACTAAGCGATGTAGAGGTTATCTCCTATAAACACAACGGAAACAGACCATGAATACTTCTATGATATTTTTCGTAGGAATAGGCGGATTTTTCGGAGCAATCAGCCGTTTTCTGATCTCAACTTTCATTCAAAAAAACACTATACCTTTTTTCCCGACAGGAACTTTGAGTGTAAATATCATAGGAAGTTTTATTATCGGATTTTTGGTAATGTATTTTGAACAAACCATCGCACCGGAATATAAGGCGATGTTTGTTACCGGATTTTTGGGAGCTTTGACAACTTTTTCCACTTTCAGTTTTGAAACTGTTGCCATGATCCAGTCTGGTGAATATGCCAAAGCCTTTTTAAATATAGGTCTGAATGTTCTTTTTTGTCTAAGCGCAACAATAATGGGAATGTTTATCTTTAAAACTCTCTACAGATAAAGAGGTGCATCATCAAATTTTGCTGATGCACCGTCTGAATTTAAGCAACTGAGGCGATTCTTTCTTCATTTGTCATTTCCTCAAAAGCTTTTATCAATCTGTGTGCCAACTCTTCGTAAGTATGATTTTTCAAAACATACTCTTTGCCGTTTTGTCCCATCTTCTCTCTGTCTTCTTTGCTCATGTCATGAAGTTTCATTATCCCCTCGGCTATAGAGTCTGGATTTTCCGCTTCCGCACTGATACCGCAGTTTGCTTCCTCTACCGGTTTGTTTCCCGAATTTATCGCATAAAGGATGGGTTTTGCCGCCATCATGTAATCAAAAAGTTTGTTCGGCGATACTCCAAATCTAAAAAGAGGCTGATTGATAAGACCGATATAACAGACATCCAAAAGCTCCAACAAAGATGATACCTGGCTTTTTAAAATCTGATCGATAAAAGTTATATTCTCAAGTTCATATTTTTTAGCCATCTCTTTTAGATACTCTTTGTCTTTACCGTTGCCGACTATCACAAAATGGGTATCCTCATATCCTCTCTCTTTCATGATCCTTGCAGCTTCTATAAGATGCCTAAGAGCATTTGCATGACCTACCGTTCCGGCATATCCTATCAAAAATTTATCGGTTGGAATTTTTTCTTTTATATCCTTTTCCAAATCCTCTATCTCTTCATAATCCTCCAAAGCAATACCGTTTGGAAGATAGAGAAATTTACTCTCATCCATTCCCTGACTCATCATATGCTCTTTTGCGTTTGGCAATACCGATACCACTCTGTCTGCATTTTTGTATCCGTATCTCTCCAACCAGTCCATCATCCTCATAAAAGGGTGATTTGGAGAGTATCCTCCAAGCTCTATCAAAGAAAGAGGCCAGATATCTCTTACCTCAAAAAAGAGTTTGGCGCCGTATTTTTTGGCAAGTTGATGAGCCGAATAGACATGAAAAAGAGATGCCGACGAATCTATGATGAGATCTGGTTTTTGCATCTTTTCTACGGGAAGTTTTAAAACTTTTGCTCCGAATTTAAACCATTTGTAAACTCTTTTTTTATCGTGGGCATTATTGTATTTTGGAACATCCACCCATACATAGGTAATACCGTCTATATCCTCAAATGTAAAATCTCCTTCAACTTTTGGGAAAACCTTTAGATTGTGATGATATGCGCCCGTTATCACAAATACTCTGTAGCCGTTTTTAACAAGCTCTTTTGCGTAGTAGTAGCTTCTAAATACCATTCCGTGATATTTGGAACCTGCATACTCGTTAATTATCCATACTGTTTTCATTGCTGACACTCCTTAATTTGCTTACGATATTTTGCGATGCCTTTCCACCCCCGTAAAGATCCATATCAAAATTTATCTCTTTGTCCTGTACCTCTTTGTACGCCTCCAAAATCTTTTCTCTGTCTGCTCCTACGATCTGATTAAAACCGTTTTGGACAAGTTCCACCCATTCTGTTTCATCTCTTAGGGTGATACACGGTTTTTTGAAGAAAAAAGCCTCTTTTTGCAATCCTCCGCTGTCTGTCATTACCAAAGAGCAGTTTTGAAGCAGCCAAACCATCTGTAGATAACCGACCGGCTCTATTATCATGATATTGTCTGCGGACAAATTCAGATTTTGGATGATTTTTTTTGTTCTTGGATGAAGAGGCAGGATAATGGTTTTGGTTTTTGCTATCTCATTTAAAGCATCGAAAATATCTCTCAGTCTCTTTTCATCATCGGTATTTTCGGCTCGGTGAATCGTACTTAATACAAAATCGCCTTCTATATCCAGATTTTCCGGTTTTTTGGAAAAAGAGTCGTAATAAACGGCGGCATCTTGCATAACATCACCGCTTTTTGTGATGATGGAGTTTTCAAATCTCTCAAATCCCTCATCTTTTAGATTCTCCACCGCCTTATCGGTCGGACAAAAGAGGATATTGCTTATCCTGTCAGTCAGGATTCTGTTTATCTCTTCTGGCATTTTCATATTAAACGATCTCAAACCGGCTTCCACATGAGCAGTTTTTATATGAAGTTTACTTGCCGCCAATGCTCCTGCAATCGTGGAGTTTGTATCTCCGTAAACCAAAACCCAATCTGGTTTTTCTCTCAAAAGCACCTCTTCTATCTTTTCAAGCATCTGTCCGGTCATAGCACCGTGGTTTAGTCCGTTTATATCGAGATTGTAATTCGGTTTTGGAATATGGAGTTCCTCAAAAAAAATGTCGCTCATATTCGTATCAAAATGCTGTCCGGTATGAACTATCACCTCTTTTATATCTTTGTGTTTTTTTATCTCTCTGCTGACTGCGGCAGCTTTGATAAACTGGGGTCTAGCCCCTATGATTGTCAGAAGTTTCATCTTCAAGTTCCTTTATAGCTTCTCTGTAAGAGATAAGTTCTATATTGTTTGTTTTAAGGTAATCGATCACGAAAAAATACCACTCCATCCATGTACTGAAACTCTCATTGAAGTATCTGTCATGAAAAAGAATACTCAGATACTCTATCCCCTCTTTTTCGATATTTTCGATCTTTTGTTTTGTCAAATCTTTTATTTTTTCAATCTTCAGATACTGCCACGGTTTTCCCTGAAATATCTCATATCCGTCCATGATATGCAAAGGAAATTCCCACATATCACCGACTTTGTAGGGATTTTTGATCTCATATACGGTAGAGTCGAAAAGATATCCGCACTTTGAAAGATTTGTTATGGTATTTGGATCGTTTCTTAGATAGTGCATTCTGATACCGAAATTCTCAAGATTTGATATCTCTTTGAATGTATCATGCTCTTTTTGCATCATTTGAAGATCATCATAGGCTATCCCGTGAACTCCGGCATCATATCCCAAAGAGATGATTTTTTGCGCCCACTTTTTTGCATTTTGCAGTGAATAGACAAGACCGACACCGTGATTGACTCCCAAAAAAAAGGTTGAGGGGATAGAGTTTTTTTTGTTAAACTCTATCAACTCCTCGATATTTTGCCATTTGTTTCTTGCTATCTCTTTGTACCTTAGAAGATAATCTTTTGGTGAGATGGTTCTGCTAAACGCTTCAATCGTGCTTTTTACAAGGAATTTGGGAACAATCAGATCTTTATGTTCCCAAACCGTGATATGATCGACATCGTGAGAAATTATTGCTTTCACGAAAATCCTTTATCAATGCACAAACATTGTTTTTAGCGTCTCTTTTACATCATGAGCTTTGTTGTTTTCTATTTTTTTGCAAAAAGGGTGATAGTCGCCTTTTAAGCCGATAGGTTCAAGATTTCTGATAGTAGATACGATATTTATCGCATTTCTTGCTTCATTCAGTCTAAAGCCGTTGCCTTTTAAAATCTCTTCATAGGTTCTTGTATGAAGATCGGTAAAACCGCCGCTAAATTCAAACTCTTCACCGTCAACCGTGATACTTCTGAATGTTCTTTGCCCTTTTGCTTTTATCTCATCGGGGATATAGTCATAAATAACACTCAAAAACCATCTGACATTTGCATGTTTTAGTTTTAAATATCCGGCATTTGCATAAGGAGTTTTGCAATGAACTATATTCTCTTCCGCCTCACCGAAAATCCATGAAAGCATATCGTAAAAATGAACACCGATATTTGTAGCTATTCCGCCACTTTTGCTCTCATCTCCTTTCCAACTGATAAAGTACCATTTCCCCCTGCTTGTAAGATATGTAAGATCGATATCATAAACCTTATCAGGATCTTCTTTAAGTTCTTTTTGCACTTTCTCTTTTAAGGCTATGATTGAGGGGTGAAGTCTTAACTGTAAAATATTGTATATATTTTTACCGCTCTCTTTTTCTATCTCCTCCAAAGCATCTATATTCCACGGATTTAACACCAAAGGTTTTTCACAAATGGCATGAGCCTGATTTCTCAATGCAAATCTTATATGCGCATCATGAAGATAGTTTGGAGAACAGATCGATACATAATCAACTTTTGTTCCCTTTCTTCTTAGTTTGTCAATATGTCTGTCAAATCTTTCAAACTCTATAAAATAGTCCGCATCAGGAAAGTAACTGTCGATAATTCCGACACTGTCGCATCTGTCCATTGCCGCTACAAGATTGTTTCCTGTCTCTTTTATGGCTCTCATGTGTCTTGGAGCTATATAACCTGCCGTACCTATCATCGCAAAATTTTTCATTTCACTCTCCTTTTGATCTAATTAAAACTTAATAAGACATAAATAAAATAATATATAAGCTAAATATTAAATCATATTTAACTTATGTAAATTATTTTTGTCATTTTTATATCGAAATTATAGTAGATTTTTTTAACTATGTAAATATCAGTTTATTGATTTTTCTGATTAAAATATAAAAAAAACTATATAAAAACTATTAAATCAAATTATTTTAATAAGTATTTTTTTTAAGAAATTCTTATGGATGTTCCGTTTGGTAACTGTCAATCCAACTGAACATTTTTTCTGTGATATCTTTGCACAATTTCAGGATCCGGATGGAGAGATACTTTTGCTTTTTCTTTCCCTTCATAAGGGATTTTAGACAAAACAAATCTTATAGATTCCAATCTGGCTCTTTTTTTGTCATTGCTGTTTACGATGATCCATGGTGAATAGGCTGTATGCGTACGACTGAACATCTCCTCTTTATATTTTGTGATTTTATCCCACAAAGCCTGTGCCTGTTTGTCCACAGGACTCAGTTTCCACTGTTTTAGCGGATTGTTTTCTCTCTCTTTAAATCTTTTTTGTTGAGTCTCTTTGGAGATACTAAACCAAAACTTTATCAAAATTATACCGTCATCTATGATGGCATGTTCAATCTCAGGAACCTCCATCATAAATTTTTCATACTGTTCTTTTGTACAAAAACCATAAACAGGTTCAACCAAAGCTCTGTTATACCAGCTTCTGTCAAAAAATACGATCTCTCCGGGATTTGGAAGATGTTGAAAATACCTTTGAAAATAAAATTGACCGGTTTCCACTTCTGTCGGTTTTGGCAGGGCAACTTCTCTGTATTTTCTTGGATTTAGATGCTGAACAGCTCTTTTTATGGAACCACCTTTTCCGGCTGCATCTCTTCCCTCATAGATAATCATGAGTCTTTTTTTATTTTCAAAAATCCAGTTTTGCATTTTTATAAGTTCTATTTGAAGATTTATCAGTTCATTTTCATATTCAATCGTTCTTAATGCTTTTGATATTTTTTTACCTTTGACAAGCTGTCTGATACCGTTTTTTGTCTTTAAAAGATGTATCTTTTTCTCCAGACTCTCAAGTCTCTTTTTAAGATCAGGTTTTTGAATCCTCTCTTTCAAAAAATAAAGATCATTAAACAGTGTTTCCATTTGTTCCCCTCCCCATTGATTTTGTTTGGATAAATTTTAATATTTTTTAGCTGAAAAAAAGATTGTATAATTTTTTACTCTTTAGGGCTACCCTTTAGTGAGTCTCCACACAAACTTCTTGCAGTTTCTCATCATCTATTGCTTCAAAAAGATCCATTTCCATAGAGATAAGAACCTTTTGTTCTCTTTTTTTGTCAAATCTCAATGATGCTTTAAAGGGATAAAAACCGAGTTTGGTATATAACAAAAACGCATGTGTATTTTCATTTATAACCGCTATTTTGATTTTGTTGCTCTTATAAAGCAGATATGCCTTTCTTATCATAATTCTGATGATCTCTTTGCCAAAACCTCTGCCTCTGTATTTTTTTGACAAAATAAGATGACCTATATAAGGAGTGTCATCATCTTTAAATCTGTAAAGATTGGCATATCCTATAATCTCATCATCATATAAAAAAGTGGTATGACCTTCTCTTTTTTTCAGTATCTCTTTCATCTGTCTTTCTTGGAGGGGAAAAGTGGCTGAGGGAAACATATAAAAGAGTTCTTCCTCACTTTGGGGCAGTGAGCAAATAGAGGGTAAATCTTCCGATAGGGTATCTCTGTAAAGAAACATTATTATCTCCAAAATTTCATTTCAAGATAAAAATCTTGAAATGAAATTATACACCTATTTTTAACAAATTTGCAAATAAATAATGTTTTTTTAAAAACATTAAATTATTTTAATCTAAATAAAGCTTATCTCCTACCGGAATTTCTTCTTTGATTAAAATTTCTTTTATTTTTACTATAATTTTGACCTCTTCTGCCTCTTCCTCTGGTGTTTGAACTTCTTTTTTCGTTGTAAAATCTGTCGAAAAGTCTGTTTATCTCCTGTTTGCTTTTACCTATCCTGTTGGCACCTTTGATTTTTTGCGTTTTAGATAGAAGTGCGGCAAGTTTATATGCTACTTTCAAAGGATCATCTTCTTGAAGGATCAAAGTATTTACAATCTCTTCAGCCATTTCATCTATATTCTGACTTTTGATCATCTCTATAAGTTTATGAAGTTTTTTTGATTTTACATCTTTTATGGAAGGGATGATTTTTGTCTCCATCTTGCTGCCGACGCTTTTTTGAATTTTCGTCAAAGCTTTAAATTCGTGAGGAGTTACGATAGTTACCGCCGTTCCCTCTTTACCGGCTCTTCCTGTTCTTCCTATCCTGTGAACATAACTGTCGCTGTCAAAAGGAATATGATAGTTAAAAACATGGCTTACATCATTGACATCAAGACCTCTTGCGGCTACATCGGTAGCTATCAGTATCTCCAAATTACCGTTTTTAAAACTTCTGATAACCTCTTCTCTTTGTCTTTGCTCCATATCTCCGTGAAGACCTTTGGCTACATATCCCTGAGAGATAAGTGAAGTCGAAAGTCTGTCAACCTCTTTTTTGGTTCTGCAAAAAATGATGCTTTTTGCCGGATCTTTATAATCCAAAAGACGCATAAGAGCATCATCTCTCTCATACTCCTCTACAACATAGTAATTTTGTTTGATATTTTCATTGGTTATCTCGTTTTTTGTAACTGCCACAAAAGCGGGATTATCTAAAATAGTCAGAGCCAAATCTTTTATCTCTTTTGGCATCGTAGCTGAAAACATCATCGTATGTCTGTTGATGGGAAGATAGGAGAATATCTTTTTTATATCATCCAAAAAACCCATATCAAGCATCTCATCCGCTTCATCCAAAACAACAAAAGAGGGAGCTATATCTATCTGGTTGGAAGAGAGAAGATCCAAAAATCTTCCCGGTGTCGCTACGATAACCGAAGCGTTTTTTATATGTTTCATCTGTCTGCTGTAAGAACTTCCGCCGTAAACCGTAGCGGTATTTATCCCCATATATCTTCCGAATTTGTAAATCTCATCACTTACCTGCATTGCAAGTTCTCTTGTGGGAACTATCACAACACCTTCTATTCCGCTTTTACCGTCCATCATCTGAAGCATCGGCAATCCAAATGCCGCTGTTTTTCCGGTTCCCGTATGTGCCTGTGCAACTATATCTCTGCCTTGTAATACTATCGGCATCGCCTCTTTTTGTACGGGACTTGGTTCTCTGAAACCTGCCTCTTCAATCGCTTTGTTTAATTCTGCTTTAAAATTAAAATCTTTAAAATTCAATATTTACCTTTTTAAAAAATTTCCTCTTATCATACCTAAATTTTATCCTTTTTATTACTATAATTTACGATATAAACAAAAAGATATTTTTTACGATCTGATAAAGTAATTTGTAATTTCATTTATTATAACATAAATTTCAAATTCAAGCCTGAGAGGCTATTCGTAAAAGTACAAAGATATGGGTATCTCTAATCTAATAATAAATACTCCAATAGGCATCAAATGAATATTTATGTCTGTTTTTTTCCGTATAAAACCTAAGATTGGTAACGCGTTCTTTAAATAAAATCAAATTTTTTTTGTCAAATCCTACTCTATCCAAAGAAAACCCCATCAATTGATAATAAGGATAAACAGGATCAAATGATTTTACAACATCAAATACCCTTTTGGGATTCAGTTTGTTTTTAAGCGGTTTAAATATTTTTATTATAGTATCAAAATTTTTGAAGTACTGCACATTCATAATCATTTCAACAAAAGCCCTGTGTACAGATGACACAGCGTATCCATCATACTCGATTACCTCAAAGCGATTTGTATTCTTTGGTGTCAGATAGATGATATGTTTATCTTCATAGGAAGCTATACTTCTGGTAAAACGATACTCTTTTTGATATGCCTGATCAATATCTTTTTGACTGAGTGAATTATTTTTAGAATAATTTTTTAATGATAATTCTTTGGAAAAAAAAACAAAATTATCTTTTTGATTAGTTAATCGTTGAATATTTAATGCGGTAGTCATTGAAAAGAATCCCTGCTTTTCAAATGTACTTACAAAATCATATATACTGATATCAGGATAGAGCGTATATCGAACCTTGTTAATCTTTTTGGAAAATACGGAATATGTTCTGAGTTTCAATCTGTTTTGCAACAGATCAAAAAATTTTCTTGAAGAGACATCTTGAGCAATAAGCCTTTTGGTTTTGAGACGATTAAGAAGCAGATTGAGTTCTTTTAATGAATATAGTTTTTTTTCTAAAAGTAATTTTTTAATAATCTCAATATTTTTACTAAAAAGATCTCTTTTGGTTTTTGCCATTTCTTTTTTAGTCCCTTCTTAGTTAAGTATATATACTTAACTATATCATATATATAAAATTTTGTCAAGTTGCAACTATATATCTTAAAAAACTTGACAAAAAAACACTAAACAGGTATAATTAAGTATACATACTTAATTAGTTTGGAAATTTCTATTGAAAATATATGTACTGAAACAGGGAAAACCATTAGGATATCTTGAAGAAAAAATTTTTGGAAAAATAAGCTTTATTTATCTGCAAAATATTGATAAATCATATTACATCCAAGGATTAAATCAGAAAGAAAATTTTAGTAATAACGGTCTTTTTCTGGTTTTTGAAAATATGCTTCCGGAAAATGATCAGATTGATAGAATCAAATCCCAACATAAAACCAAAACTCATATAGAACTATTGCTTTATCTGGAAGATATACATGGAAGCTATACTTTTCTTAAAGAAGATGAATATTTACACTATCGGGAGTCAAAACATATATCTTATAAATACAGTGAAGTAATTAATGATATTTTGCAAAATGATTATACATTTCCCAATATTCTTGATTATTCTCTGAATATTCCAAAAGAAAATCTATTCCCAAATGTAACTGCCAACAGTAAAGTTATTGGACTAAGTGGATTTCAGTATAAATTCAGTATTGCCAAAGATGATTATAAACAGGAGATTCGTATCGATACAAATAATAGTAGCCAATACTTTATGAAACCATACAATAAATATTATACAACTTTCGCACCCCATGAAAAAGATCGGCTCTATATCCCGTATCTCTTGATCAATGAACATTTATTTATGACATTGGCTAGGGATTGTGGTTTCAAAGTTCCCTATAATGCAATCATAAAAGATGGAGAAGATTATCATTATATTATCAAACGCTACGACCGATACAACAATGAAAAATTTGACCACGAAGAATTTGCCACTATGCTTGGCTACAACTCTGATACAAAATACAATGCATCTGTACAGGAAATACTTAAAAAGGCTAAAGAATTTGTTGATGATAAAGAACTTGAAGAGCTTTTGCTTTTTTTTTATTTCTCTACCATTATTGGACATGGAGATTTGCATGCCAAAAATATTTCACTCATACACGCATCAAATGTTATTGATGAAAAACAAAAACATCTCTCTCCATACTATGATATTTCAACAACTCATCTCTATACAGGACTAAAAGATAAAGAAATAGGATTGAAACTACTTGGTAGAAAATCCAAAATCAAAAAGGATCATTTTCTTAATCTTGCAAAAAGTTTTGGTATTGATCTTCAAAGTTTTGAATATCAAATGAAACGGATTACCAATATTTTTGTAAATCATTTTCTTGAATATATCCAAGCACTGCCTCCTGAAATATCAGATCTTCCTTTTCACAGAAAATATGGAGCCCACACTCCATTGAAAGGAATATTTGAAAAATATTATGAACGGAGAAAAATCTATATCAAAAAATATATAGACAGTAACTGGATACAGGATGATATAACAAGTATTTTTAAGTTTTGACAGTACAGCTTAGAATATGATGGCCGGGAGAGAGGGATTCGAACCCCCGGAGGCTCTCACCTCAACGGTTTTCAAGACCGCCGCTTTCGACCACTCAGCCATCTCCCGATATGGAGGCGACACCCGGATTCGAACCGGGGATCAGAGCTTTGCAGGCTCCTGCCTTAGCCACTTGGCTATGTCGCCTCAATAAAAGTGGTGCCCGGGGCCGGACTTGAACCGGCACGGACGCAATGTCCGAGGGATTTTAAGTCCCTTGTGTCTACCAATTCCACCACCCGGGCAAAAAATTGTAAATTTCAAAACAATAACTGCTTATTGTTTCTGTTTTGGAGCGGGAGACGGGGGTCGAACCCGCGACCCCAACCTTGGCAAGGTTGTGCTCTACCACTGAGCTACTCCCGCAAATATCAATAATCTTCTTTCCTAAAAAAGAGAGGGAATTATAACCAAAAACAAAAGATTTGTAAAGAGCTTTTTGCTATAATTGAAAAAATTTTTTATAAGGACGGTAAAATGAGAAGTGATATAGTAAAGAAAGGGTTTGAAAGAGCACCTCACAGAAGTCTGCTAAGAGCGGTAGGCTTGAGGGATGAAGATTTTGACAAACCTTTTATAGGTGTGGCAAACTCTTTTATAGAGATCATTCCCGGACACTTCTTTTTGAATGAATACTCAAAAATCATTAAAGATGAGATCAGAAAAAACGGTTGTGTTCCTTTTGAGTTTAATACAATAGGAGTTGATGACGGTATAGCGATGGGACATAGCGGTATGCTTTACAGCCTTCCAAGCAGGGAAATCATAGCAAACTCCATAGAAACCGTTATGAATGCCCATATGCTTGATGCGATGATCTGTATCCCAAACTGTGATAAGATCGTTCCGGGTATGATCATGGGAGCTTTGAGAGTAAATGTTCCTACTGTTTTTGTTTCGGGAGGTCCTATGAAAGCAGGTCATCTAAAAGACGGAACACCTATTGATCTTTCAACCGCCTTTGAAGCTGTCGGCAAAAGAGCAAATGATGAGATAACAGATGAACAACTTTATGAGATAGAGTGTCAGGCATGTCCCGGAGGCGGTTCATGTTCTGGAATGTTTACCGCAAACTCCATGAATACTTTGATGGAAGCAATGGGAATAGCACTTGAAGGAAACGGCACGATTTTGGCTTTGACCCCACAAAGAGAAGAGCTTATCAGAAAAGCGGCAAGAAGAGTCTGTGAAATCGCTTTGGATGAGAGATTTAAAATCAGAAACATCATCAATGAAAAGGCTGTTCATAACGCATTTGTTGTAGATATGGCAATGGGAGGAAGCACAAATACCGTTCTTCACATGTTGGCTATCGCAAAAGAGGCGGAGGTTGATTTTAATCTCTCCGATATCAACGAGATAAGCAAACATGTATCAAACATAGCCAAAATATCACCTTCACTCTCTACTGTTCATATGGAGGACATCAACAAAGCCGGTGGTGTAAGTGCCGTCATGAAAGAGACAAGCAAAAGAGGAGATATCCTAAAACTTGACAACCTGACCGTTACGGGAGAAACAATGGGAGAGAGGATAGAAAAAGCAAAGATTACAGATACAAATATCATCCATCCTATCGAAAATCCGTTCTCCAAAGTCGGAGGTTTGGCAATCCTTTATGGCAATATAGCAAAAGAGGGAGCAGTTGTAAAAACAGCCGGAATTGATCCGTCCATGAGACGCTTCAGCGGTAAAGCCATCTGTTTTGATTCTCAGGATGAAGCGATAAAAGGGATCATGGCAGGTAGAGTTCAAAAAGGAAATGTCGTAGTTTTAAGATATGAAGGTCCAAAAGGAGGACCCGGAATGCAAGAGATGCTATCCCCGACAGCTTTGATAGCCGGAATGGGACTTGACAAAGATGTGGCTCTCATCACAGACGGCAGATTTTCGGGAGCAACAAGAGGAGCAAGTATCGGTCATGTATCTCCCGAAGCCGCAGAGGGCGGAGAGATCGCTTTGATAAAAGACGGAGATATTATAGAACTTGATGTTGATAACTACTCTTTAAATGTAAAAGTAAGTGATGAAGAGCTGGAAAAAAGAAGAGAAAATTTCAAACCAAAACTAAGAGATATAAAAAGCAGATGGCTAAAACAGTACAGACAACTTGTAACAAACGCAAGTAACGGAGCAATTTTGAAAACTGTTTATGAATAACCTTTTTCTCATCCGCTAAAAATGCGGATGAGAAATTATATAGAATATAAAGAAAAATTTGCTAAGATAATTTTATGAAACATCTAAGAGGTTATACGAAAAGATACTTTTCACTGGCTGTTATTGCCATGTATTCCACTCTTGAGCGTTTGGCAAAGATTGATAACAATTATAAATATCATAAACTTTTCTATAAACAACCCGAACATAAAACATCCCCTCCAACAAATTTGCTTTTAAACAAATACTTTTGAGAAATTACAAAAAATAAAACTTTTCAAGGAGAAAATCATGCATATAGAACCAGGAGTCGTAACAGGTACGAAAATGCTGCTTGGTTATGCTACAGCAGCTACAGTTATAGGAACAAGTTTCAAACTTGCATGGGAAAATATAAAGGAAAACGGAATGGTTTCGTTTATCCTGAAAACAGTCTTTGCCACAGTGATAGTTTTTAGCTGTTTTGAGATACTTCCACACTATCCGATAGGGGTGAGTGAAGTTCATCTTATATTGGGAACTACGATATTTTTGATTTTTGGTATCGCTCCTGCGGCATTTG
Organism: uncultured Campylobacterales bacterium; assembly: GCA_964450755.1. GTDB lineage: Bacteria > Campylobacterota > Campylobacteria > Campylobacterales > JAADDG01 > JAADDG01. The sequence continues at coordinate 15,473 of CAYVDJ010000114.1, read as the reverse complement.
GTCTGATACTGGGATTGCTGATACAGGGAGTTTTTTTCGCTCCGTTTGATTTGCCTCAATATGGAATAAATGTTACAACACTTTTGGCAAGTATTTTGCTTTTAAATGTAGTTGCCAAAAAGATAATTCCGGCAAATACTCCATACAAGGATATAACATACTCTCAACTTCTTAAACTTTCAATCGTATGGGAAGGTGCTATCGTTTCATGGGTTGCTTTTTGGGCATTTTACGGTCAGGGTTTTGGTGCGGAAAATCTGCACAATGTTTTTATTTTCGGCAGCGCATATATGAGTGTGGTTATCATAGAACCATTGGTGGATATGGCAGTTTTGGCTTTTGTAAAGGCATTTTACAAATCAAATGAGTGTTATATCCTTTTTGACAAAAGAGTAAACAACTGTATGGCATAAAATCGGATTTAAGCATGGCTTAAGCCGTGCTTAAATCAAAATTTTTGAACAGACAGAAACAACTGCCGTTTCGCTTTTTAGTATAAGAGGTGTTTTAAATCCGATTTTGGGATAAGACTTTAGCTTTTCTCTTTCATTTTTGCTGAAACCTCCCTCACAGCCTACAAGAATATCTGTTACCAAAGAGGCTTTTGTTTCATCTTTTTCACAAAAATCCAAAACAGCTAAATTTTTATTTTCAAGTTCATCGATTGATTTTATCAGATCCAACTGCATCAAAGAGCTTCTGCCACACTGCATAGAGGAGTTTATCAATATCTTTTCAAATCTTTCAAAATTTAGTCTGAAATTTTTCTGACTTCTGTCGCAGTATAAAAACGATATCTTTTTTACCCCTATCTCATTTAGCATCGGAAGAATTTTTTCTATCGTTTTGGGATCCACGATACACCAAAACAAATTAAGCTCTTTTGGCGGTAAAACAATTTTTGGCTCTTCATCTGTTTTTTTTAAAAGAGCCTCTTTCTTTTTAATATCCTCGATTCTGTAGTAGTAAAGATATCCGTCTTCCAAATTTCTAAAAAGAAGAGTTTTGTCTTTTTTAAATCTTCTGACTTTAAAAAGATAGTTGTAAAGTTCTCCTTTGATCTTTAAAAAATCTTTTTTACTCTCTTTGTGATAGATAAACTGCATTATAAGATATAAGCTGCCGCCGTAGTCATACAAAGTAAAACGATATCAGAGATATATTTTTTCATGGCAAACTTTTTAAACTCTTTTTGCGCTTCAATATCTCCAAAACTGATCCCTTTATATCTTTTATATTTTATGATCGTAGTTATCAGGATAACAAACCAAACCGCTATCATTATCAGCACATCAATTTTTATAACAAATCTCTCTATCGTCCAGACTATCGAACCTGCAAATAAAAGAGCGGACAATATAAGATAGTATTGCGGTGCCAAAAATTCGATCTGTTTGCCAAGGGAGTGAAACATCTGTTCTTTGGAGATAAAATATATATTTAAACCGGCAAGTAAAAACATCAGTGCAATAAAAAGCTGATGTGTCCAAATAGCGATAGATAATAGGTCTTGCAATTTTTATCCTTTTAAAATAGTGCTTTTATATTATAACAAAAATAGTTGGAACTAAATTTGCTTTTATTATTAAAAAAGGTAGAAAGAAACAGAAAAATGAAAAAAAACTATTTTGCTTTTTGGATTCTCTTTACGGCTCTGTCTGTCAATGCAACCGTTTTTGATGCATGGGACACTGTAAAAATTACAAGCAAAAAAGATTCTGGAAAAAGAAAAATCTCTACCAAAATTACAGGTAAAACTTTTGAACTGACTGTTGCATCTTTGAGCAAAGACAAAAAAGAGTACAAAGAATTTAACGGTACGGTTTGCATAAAAGCTATTGACAAAAAGGGAATCCTCAAAACAAAATGGCACAAACTTTTATTTAAAAATGAAAAACAAAAAAATATAAAACTTTTGATAAACGAAGCCGTAGGCGGAGAAAACGAGGCAAAAATCGAATTTGATTGGATGGAGAACAAAGATACAACCTGTCCGATAACAGCCCAGATAAAAGATACTCTGACAAAAAGCAGCGACTCTTTCAGTATAAAACCGCAAAAATTTATCTTCATCTATCCCAAACAAAATGAATCTCTCATATCCCAACACCACTATAAGTTTAAAAAAGCCATAAAAGCACTCTCTTTTGACGGCAAAAGTACAGTTAAAACCTATAACGCCTCATTTGAATTGAAATTTGAAAAAAGAGACAGAAATATGAAAATCGACAATGCCTTAAAAGGAGATCTCAAAAGTCAAAAACCAAATTTTAAAAACGGTGTAAGTGATCTTGATTTTTCATTTACCGATACGGCTATGGTTACTTTGGTGGCAGAAGATAAAAAATGGTGCAAAATCGATGAAAAAGATACAAAAGAGGAAGAAAGAACGATTTATGCGGAAGTTAATGTCTCGTTTGCTTTGGATCATTTTGAACTCTCCTTTTTAAATCCCCCCACGATAGAGAACAACTCAACTGGTTTTACCTATCTCTCAAATGATCTCAATATGTCGGCATCTTTGAAAAACCTCTCTCTCAAAATTACGGCAAAAGGGGAACAAAACGCCATTTTGCAAAATTATCAGGATCCAAAAGAGAGATATTTTGCAAATAATTTAAATATAAACAGCAACATCTCTATAACCCCAAAAGATAAACTGCTTTTGGCAGATGAGCCAAAACCTCTTTTGGATCATAATCTCTCATTTTCAAAAGGCAATGCCGTTTTGGATTACAAAACTGTAAGATTCAACTATAAAAAAGATTATAAAAATCCCATAAATCCTTTTGTTGTAAAAGGAAAAGAGTGCAATATCTCCATCGATATAAACGATACAAAATATCCCCATGCAAAAGGTAAAATCAAAAAAGCATTTGAAAAAGAGGCTCTTTTTTACTATGCAAGAGTGGAAACTTTTGATCTCAAAACAGATTCCAACAAAACCAAAAACAAGATATATATAGAGGTTTACTGTGATAAAAACTGTCTTGGTTTTAAAAATCTTGAACAAAGAAGTATCGACTGGTATATCAACAAAAATGACGGTTTTTCGGATAATGTCTTATTTTATCCGAGAATTTCGATCTCTTACAATGATGCCGTAGCACCCTATTGTGCGGTAAAAAACACAAATACCGCAAAGGGAGTTATCACTTTTGATGTCATCAACACCATCCAAAAAGACAACAGCGCATATTTTCATATAGATATTCCCTCATGGCTTTGGAGCAGCAGATATTATGATTACGGATTTGATGTTCCCAACAGTAACTGCGCCAAACACCCCTGTTTTCATTACAGCTTCAAAAACGGCAGCAAAACCTCATCAAAAGAGATAAAAACCGGAAAATATCAGGGAATTGATCTGTTGGATGATCACAACACATCTATAAAAAACAGATATCTGAAGGTACTTAGATGAGATATGCTTTTACGCTTATTGAGCTTATTTTATCGATTGTTATGATTGCCATGCTTTTTACCGTTGTTCCAAAAATCATTTTTGCCATAAACACAAACACCGGTTTTGCTCTTAAAAAAGAGAATACAAACAGCGCTCTGTCTTTGATAAACTATATAGCCAAACTTCCGTGGGATGAGAATGAGACAAAAAGCAGTGAAATACTTATAACCGACTCTTTAAATAAAGATTTTGACTGCAACTCCTCTTCAAAAACAAGAATCGGATCTTTTAGCAAAGAGAGAAACTGTCAAAACACTCTTAAAGCTTCCAAAAGAGGGTATGATTTTGATGATGACGGATTTGATGATATAGATGATTATGATCAAAGATCATTCACATTTTTCAAACACAGAAAAAGATATAAAATGTTTGTTGAAGTAAACTATCTGAATGATTCAAATTCTGTTTTTGTTTATGACTACAACAACAAAAGTGCAGTTGTAAATCTTGAAAAAAGCACTCCATCATCTGTTTCTACAAATCTAAAAGAGATCAAAATAACTTTGTCGGAAGAAAAAGCAGGTTTCGAGCAAAATATTACCTCATTTTCCTATATAAGCACAAATATCGGTCAAATCTTGATAAAAGGTTTAAATTGGTAAGAAAAAAGGGCTTTACTCTCATAGAGTTAATCACGGTGATAGTTATCCTCTCCATCATATCGGCAGGAAGTTTTATGGCTATCAACAAAATATATTCAAGCTATAACAGATCAAAAACCGTTGTCTCTTTGTTAAACGAGAGTGAGATCATAACCCAACAGATAAAAAACCTGCTCTCAAACAGAGTTCCCTCCTCTGCTGTCGGATATGATCCAAAAACAGGAAATTTTGAATCGATCTATAACCTGACCAAAGAGTACAAAGTATTTGAATGGCTGTCGATTGCAAGTGAAAGTTTTTTAAAGGGAGAGTACAGCTCTTTTATCGATATGAAAAGTTGCGATCCAAACAGTAATATGATCGTATCGGTTGATACAAATCTCTCTTTGGTAAATAAAACAGAACAGGAGAAATTTGAATTACAGGGCGATCTTTTTCAAAAAGAGGATTTGGCTCTTATCTTCAGTGAAAGTTATGATGAGGGAGGAGATGTATATGACAATAATTTTACAAACTTCTACGGATGGCATTCAAAAGGCTCCAACAAAATTTTCAGGATCAAAAAAGCAACACAAAACAAAATCTTCAATCTAAAAAGTCATCCTTTCTCCATTTATGAAAAATATTTTCTAATAGACAGTGCCTATACGATTGCAAGGGGAGAAGATATCGATCCAAATGCCCAGTGTATAAAAGACCTCCCTTTAAAAACAACCAAAGAGACGCTGTTTTTATTCTACAATTTTCGCCCGTGGAAAAAAGAGAGTTTCTGTGCCGATCCCAAAAGCGGCAACAAAAGCGGCAATGTTACGATCTACTCTTTGAATGCAAAAGGGTTTGAGATACTTTTGAGAAATGATAATCTAATCTTAAATCTCACCCTTGCAAAAAGATCAAAAAGCGGTGATGAGATAAAAATCTCAACTCAAAAGGTGATATTTTGAACAAAAAAGCTTTTTCTCTGATTCATGTTCTTATCATTATGATACTGCTTAGTACGGTTTTGCTAATGGGGCTTAGATATGCCTCTTTGTCAAGAAGTTTTGCAAAAGATTTTTATATAAAAGAAAAAGCTGAACTTTTTTTGAAAAGTTCCATCGAAACGGCTCTTCTTGCCATAAGCGGATATGACCGCTCCAAAAAATCAAACTGCCTTGAGAAAATTAAAATAATTTCTAAAGATAGAAGATTTATAGCCGATATTAATATTAGTAGATATTATTTATCGAAAAATTCTTCACTTTACTGTAAAAAGTCGTCGATTATAAAAAGCGAAGAATCTCATGGTATGGTTCTGTTGGACATAACGGTTACAAACAACCCCGCTAATCACAAAATAAAAAAAACAATTAAAATAACAAAAAGAACTTTACAAAAGATTTAAGGAAAAAGAAGATGAAAAAAGCGTTTAGTATGTTGGAAATCGTCATAGTTATAATGATCATAGGAGTTCTTGCGGCGATTTCAAAAGAGATTATACCAGATACCACTCTTTTAAAAGACACCTCCTATCTCTTTTCAAAACTGAAAGAGGCACAAAGCAATGCTCTTTTGGGAGAAAGCGCAAAAAACTGCATAGATCTTAATATATCAAAATCCGATTCCATAAAAAAAGAGGAGATGGCAAGTAAAAATCCCAAAAAGTACTTTTTCGACAAAAAAACAAAAATTTCTATTTCCGGTAATGTTTTAAAAAGTGAAGATAAAAGACTCTGTTTTGATGAAAACGGTCGTCCTTATGATTCCAAAATAGATCTAAAATATATGATAAAAAAACCATTTTCGATAAAAGTAAGCTATCAAAAAGAGAATAAAGAGATGGTTATTATGCCATACAGCGGATTTATTACCATAAAGTAGGAGAGAAGATGCATAAAGACACAATCTTTTATGTCAGTACGATAGACAATAGCGTCATCAGATATTACGGCAAAGAGTTTATTCCCGCCGAAATCAAAAATCCGAAAAAACTCTTTATAGGTTCAAGAGTTTTATATCAGGATATAACAACCCACACATTTAAAATAGATAAAAACGAACTTCAAAACAATCTTGAAACCGTTATCGAAATGAAAATGTACGAAGAGGCGGGGCTGAATCTGCAAAAAGTTTATAAGATAGAATATCTAATAAAAGAATCTCAGGTAGAAGAATCCTATCTTATAGAGGCTTTTGCAATAGACAAAGAGAAGATAGAGCAAAAATTTGAAAAATTTTTACAAAAAGCAAAACATATAGATTTTTTGGCTATGCCTTTTTTATCATATACAACTCTTTACAAAAATGATATCCTAAAAAAAGCAAACGATGTATTTATATATATATCTGACGATGAAGCGTATGCGGCTTTTTATAAAGACGGCGAATATATCTCTTCAAAATCTCTTCCTACTTTAAACAACATTGCAAAAGAGGTTCAAAAATATTCAACTCATACTCTTGAGAGTGAAACTTTAAAAAAGCTGCTTTTTGAAAAAGGTCTGGTAAAAGAGAATTATGATGTAAGCGAATATGATCTGTGCGATACTCTTCAGACTGTTTTTTCAAATATTTTTACAAAAATAGGCAATGTGGCAATTCACAACAGAAACATATACGGCTTTGATCAGATCGAAAGAGTATTTTTTGCAATAGATGATCAAAATATCAAAGGGATTGAAGAGTTCCTAAAACTGCTTGGTATAGAGAAAAACATCCTCTACAAACACTCTTTTTTTAATACCAAAAACAGATACAATCAGCTTGATCTGATATCCACCCTCTATATCTATGACAAAGCAAAAGAGGAGGACAACAATAATAATCTTACGATTTTTCACAGAAAAAAATCTTTTTTTAAAAAAGAGATAGGAAAAATCTTCTCATTTTCTCTTGCTTCACTGCTTCTGTTTTCACTGTTTGGATTATACAAACACTACTCTGTCAGCTTGTTGGAAAAGGAGTATGAAGAGTTAAATACAAAATATACGGATATTCAAAACAGTACTTTTACAACAAAAGAGAGAATAAGAAAACTTCAAAAACAACTTGCTTCTTTGGAAAAAGAGCTGCAACAAAGAAAAGAAAAAATCAACAAAATAGGAAATATCATGGAAGAGATAACAAAATTAGAGCCAAAAAATCAAAAATATACTAAAATGATCATTGATATCAACAATCTGCTTGCAAAATACAACCTTGAAGTAGAACAGATAAAACAGAAGAGTCAAAACGAACTCACACTTAAAATAATCTCTCAGGAAAACAGAAGAGATACAATTGCAAAATTTATGCAGGATTTGATAGAAGACTCATACAAAGGTGTAACAACGGCAGAAATAACGGGTAATGCAGAGGCATATACAAGTTTGATTGAGATTAAAAGATGAAACCCTCCTATGAGGAGCATTTTGAAAATTTTTTGATTAATGCTCCACTGAGTCAAAAAGTTCTTATTTATATCGGTTCTTTGCTGTTTATCGCTATGATCTTTCTAAAAACGGTTATTCCGACATTTGAGGAGAAGGAAGAATCTCTAAAAGCGGATATAGAAAATATAAAAACCCAGATACAGATGGAAGATCCAAAAACCCTTTCCAAAAAAGCAGGAGTACTGAAAAGGAAACTTCTCTCAAAGAGAAGTGAAAATGAAAAGATAAAAGCGGATACTCTTTTACTCAAATCAAAACTGACAGATCTTCCTTTCAGGTTTAATGATAAAAAATCAGCTATGATTTTGGATAAGATTTTAAAAAAATCTCTTGATTTGGATATAGAGTTAAATCTCGTAAAAAGTGCTTCAAAAAAGGAGACAAAAGAAGAGAAATATATAAAACTGCAAAAAAAGATAGAGATAAGCGGCAAAGGAAAATTTGTAAATATAGTATATTTTCTTCATTATATTGAAGAGATTGAAATACTGTCCGATATAAAAAATATTGAACTAACAAAAGAGCAAGAAGGAAAAGTGAGATTTAAATTTGACTGGCTTATATACGGAGTCGATCTATGAAAAAAATATGCAAAGCGATCTGTATATCTTTGCTAGGATATCACTCTATCCTTACAGCCGATACAAATATAGAACAGATTTTAAAAAAGATAGAGGCTTTTAAAAAGACAAAAGAGACCTCTGCAAAAATCGTTTTACGATATGATCCCTTTTTTCCAAAGAGGGCAAAAGAGAAAAAAAAGAGCAAAAAGCAGCTTTTTAAAAAACCTGTTGCAAAGAAAAGTTACAGACTAAAAGCGATATTAAACAAAAAAGCATTTATCAACAAAAAGTGGTACGAAACAGGAGATATTATCGGTTCATACAAGATAGATAAAATAGGAAACGAAAAAGTTTTGCTGGTAAGAGGTAAAAAAAGTATCATACTTGATTTATCCTCCTCAAAAAGAGTGCTTAAAATAAAGGATAACAGAATATGAGATATCTGCTATTTTTATCAATTTTTATAATTTTTTCTTTTCAGCAGACAGAAGCCAAAAATCTGTGTGAAAACAAACTTTTCTCTTTCAGCGTAAACAGCAGTAAAAAAGGGGGAGAAGTCAGCATACTTGACATACTGGAAAATCTCGCATCCACCTGTAAAATGAGTATTTTGTTCAAAGATGATATAAGCCAAAAAGAGGCGGAAAAAACCATAAACTACATAAATGTAAATGATTTTTCCCTGCAGGATCTTCTTGATATGCTCCTAAATGATCACAATCTCTTCTACTCTTTAGAGAAAAATGACAAAATACTAAAAATATCCTACCTAAAAACAAAAACTTTTTTTATAGACTATGTAAGTTTCTCACAGCGAAAAAGTTCAACAAACAAAACCATCAAAACAGGCTCTTCAAGTGAGGGAGGAGACGACTCTACAACGATGAACTTCACTTCGGAATTTAAATTTTGGGATAAAATCGAAAAAGAGATAATCAATATCCTGCATTCAAACGCAGCCAAAGGAGATGAAGAGTCAAAAACAAAAAGAGTTTTGATAAATCAGGAGGCAGGAACGATAACCGTTACGGGAAATTTCAATCAGCTAAAAAGGATAGAAGAGTATATATCGACGATAACAAAGAGACTGCACAAACAGGTCTTGATAGAGACAAAGATACTTGAAGTAACTTTCAACAGAGCAAATACGACAGGAATAAACTGGAGTAAATTTGAACTCTCTCTAAAGGGAAGTTCAGATGCCTCAAAATCGAGACAAAACGGAGAAAAACAGGGAGGATTTGCCTATCCCAATTATCTGATAGGATACAATTTTACGATAGAAGCGTTAATGAAATTTCTAAAAACGCAAGGGAATGTATCTGTTGTTTCAAATCCCAAAATACTGACACTAAACAACCAACCTGCAATCATCAATGTAGGAAAGGAGATAAATTACAGATACAGTACCGGCACAACAACCACAACAACCAACGGAGCAACGACAACTACTCCCGATTTTCAGGTTGATTCTACATTTGTGGGTATTACTTTGGATATAACTCCCGAAATCACGGATGACAATTTTATCATTCTGAAAATCAATCCGGTGGTAAGCGAAATAGCAGATGAACACAGAGATGAGAAAGGAGTACCCTATCTCGCACCGGACATAAAACTAAAACAGCTCTCTTCCATTGTAAAAGTAAAAAACGGAAAGAAGATTCTGCTTGGCGGTCTTATCCAAAAAAAGAGTGAAACGGTAAACAACAAAGTACCCCTTCTTGGCAGCATACCTATCATAAAATATGCCTTCAGCAGCAGCGAAAAAAAACAGTTCAAAAGTGAGCTGATTATGATCATAACTCCGTATATTTTAAAAGGTGATAAATCTTTTCCGAGTTTAGGCGATTTTGAAAAGAGGTTAAAGATAAAGGATGATGAAAAATGAACGAATTTGATAAAGCACAAACAATTTTTTATGACAGAATTGATACAAACGATTACTTTGACAGTTTCAGTGCGGAATCTGCCAAAAGAAAACTTTTTGAAGTGTTAAATTCAGAAGATATTCACCTGACCTTTTTGATAGGAGATTCCGGCGTAGGCAAAACCTTTATGCTAAGTTTCATAAAAGAGAAACTGAAAAAGAGAAAAAACATAATCTTTTTCAAAGATCCTCTCTTTACAAAAGAGGAGTTTTTCAAAACACTGATCTATAAAAGAGGAGAAGTGAACGAAAACGCCAATATCCATTATGGAGAACTAAAACAAAAAGTGCTAAAATTGTATCAAAATGTCGATAATGCCATATTTATAGATGAAGCCCAGCTTCTTACCGAAGAACAGCTTGAGATGATTCGCATCTTGAGCGATACAAAAGTTTTCAGATTTGTTTTATCAATGCACCACAAAGAGAGAAAAAAAGTTCTAAAATCAGAATATTTTAAAAACAGAACCCATATAAACATCACTCTTGAACATCTTGCCGATTCGGAGGTACAAAGATATATACAAAACAAACTGCTAAACAACTCATTGGGAGAAATCTCTTCTCTTTTTGAAAGTCATCACTTTGAGATGATATCCAAACTCACAAAAAGGAATTTTCGTATGATCAAAAGATTTATGTCCACCCTTTTTGAACTTTTGTCGTATGCAAAAGACAACAATTTAAAACAGTATCATCAAATAAATAAAAAGATATTAACAATGACTGCCATTGATATAGGATTGATAAATGTTAAATAACAGCTTTGAAGAATTAGAAAAAAAATATGAAAAATTACAAAGAAACAAAATTATCAGAAATCTGTTTGTTTTGATATTGATAATATTATCGATATTAACGGCAACAGCTTACTATCTTCTAAAAGAGAGCCGGATAAAAATGTTCTATGAAAATATATTTTCACCGGAAACCAACAGAACTATTATAAAAACCCTGCCCTCTCCGTCACCCTCTTTGGAACTTGCACCAAGTGTCGATACCAAAAAACTAAAATCTCTGATAGAAGATGACAAAACGGAAAAAAAGAGAGTCAAACATTTACCAAAAGAGCTGAATATGCCAAAAGAAGTATATAAAAGGAAAACTGCCAAAGGAGAAAAAGCTCAAAAGAAAAAAGAGCTGAATATCATAGAGATAAAAAACGAAAAAACTCTGAAAAAAGATTTCAGTTTATACAATGACTACAAAAGCGCACTCTCTTTGGCAAAACTCTTTTATGAACAGAAAAAATACTCAAAAGCCATCAAATGGTCGATAAAGGCAAGTAGGTACAATCCGGGTGCGGATGAGCCGTGGATCATCTACGCCAAATCAAAAAATGCCCAAAATCAAAAAAGACTTGCCATCAAGGCTCTAAAAGCCTATCTAAACAATCACAAATCAAAAAAAGTAACTGCTTTGTTAAACAGATACCAAAAGAGCAAAGGAGGTAAAAAATGAGATATACGGCTCTTTTATTCATTTTATCCCTCTTCTCATTTGCTTCCGAATATAAAAATATCATATTGTATTATCAGTTTGAGAATTATTCCAAAGCGTGTCAAACCGGCATAAAAAATCTGGATACAAAAAATGAGGCGCTTTTATCGATGATAGCGGATGCCTGTGCAAAGGACAATAAAATAGATGAACTCTCCAAAATCATCTCATATTTAAAAAGCACCAAAGAGTACAGACAAAACCGCTCTTACTTTACCACTCTTCTTTTGCAAAAAAGTTTGATTTTACAGTTTATAAAAGATGATATTGATTTGAGTTATCTGAAATTTCCAAAAACAACTCATCTTATTTCAAAGATCTTCAGCAAAATAGCCCAAAAAAAGTTCAGTATCCTTATCAAAAAGCCAAAAACCATAAAAATAGATATGGATGACAAGAGCTATCTTATAACCGTATCAAGAAATGCAAAAGATACACTTGTGATAAAAGAGTATCTAGGCGACACCCTTTTAAAAACAAACAGGATCAACTAATGATCAAATACAAAATCAGACTAGGAGATATCCTCGAAGAAAAAGGGCTGATAAGCAAAGAGCAGTTAGAGAAGTGTCTGAGGATACAGCAAACAAACCATTTCAATAAAAAATTGGGTGAAATTCTGATAGATGAGGGATTTATCGACGAAAAAGAACTCTCTAAAATCTTGGCTGATCAGTTAAATATAGATTTTATCGATCTCTTCTCGATTGAGATAGACTTCTCTCTCTTTGAGTCATATCCGGTTACTCTGTTTAAAAATTCAGATGCGATAATTTTCAAAGAGGATCTTGATTTTGTTCATATCGCGATAGCCGATCCCCTAAACTATGACGCAATAGAGCTTTTTGAAAAACATATAGCCGTAAAACCCATAAAACTCTATGTCGTATCAAAAAACGACATCAAACACATATATGAGCGATATGATATCATTCAAACGACAAAATCCATCATAGAAAATGTCAAAAGAGAGATGAAAACGGGGGATCTCAAAAGCGAAAACGAACAAAGCTCCGTTATGCAGCTCATAGGACAGATCATAAAAAATGCCATTTTGCACAATGCAAGTGATATTCATATCGAACCAACCGCCTCAGGCGCTACCGTCAGAAGCAGAATAGACGGAGTTTTGAGAGAAAATTTCATCTTTGACAAAGATGTTTTCAATGCTCTTACATCAAGGATCAAAATACTCGGAAATCTGGATATCAGCGAAAAGAGAAAGGCACAAGACGGACGGTTTTCTTTGAAAATAATGGGAAAAGCCTATGACTTTCGTCTCTCTACAATCCCGACTCTTTACGGAGAATCGATAGTTTTAAGGATACTTGATCAGGCAAAAGTGCTTTTGAAACTGCATGAACTCGGATTTAACAAATACAACCTGAAAAAGATGGAAAATTTTCTCAAAACGCCATACGGTATCGTTTTTGTAACAGGACCAACCGGAAGCGGTAAAACAACAACTCTTTATGCCGCTTTGAATGAAATCAAACAGATAGAAAACAAAGCCATCACCGTAGAAGATCCTGTCGAATATCAGATTCCTCTTATTCAGCAGATACAGGTAAACGAAAAGATCGATTTTACATTTGCCCATATCCTAAGATCAGTTCTAAGACAAGATCCCGATATCATAATGATAGGAGAGGCAAGGGATTATGAAACGCTAAACGCCGCCGTTCAGGCATCTTTGACCGGACACCTTGTTTTTTCAACACTTCATACAAACGACGCTCCAAGCGCCATAACAAGGATGATCCAGATGGGACTTGAACCCTATCTGATAGCTGATTCTCTTATCGGCATTATCTCACAAAGACTTGCTAGAAAGATCTGCCCCCACTGTAAAAAGAGATACAGACCTCACAGAGATATTTTGCAAAAGATAGAGAGATTTTTACCCAAAAACGCAACCTTTTACAAAGGTGAAGGATGTGCAAAATGTCTTTTTACCGGATACAGCGGCAGGATAGTTATAAGTGAGATTTTGGAAATAACACAAAGAGTATCTCATCTTATCTCAATCAATACAAACAAATTTGAGATCGTCAAAGAGGCAAAAAAGGAGGGATATATCCCGATGATAGGAGACGGTGTGCATAAAGCACTTTTGGGAATTACAACTATCGAAGAGGTTCTAAGAGTCGTTAAAGTTGCATGAAATATTTTGAGATCGAGTATATACAAAATGGTCAAAAAAGAACAACCATCATATCATCCTCTCATAAGATAGAGGCTATCAAGCATTTCAAAACTCTCTATCTGGGTGTTTTTGTAAATATCGCAGAGATAAACGAACCGTTTGAATATAAAGCAAAAAGATTTCTTGAAGATATCGACAAATACATCAAATCAAAAAAAGTCTCTTTGGAACCCTATATCGCCACTTTGAGACATCTTTCCATCATGCTTGATGCCGGTCTTCCGGTAACTGTCTGTTTGAAGGATATCGTAAAAACAACTGCCGACAAACAGTTAAAAGAGATATACAAAGATATATTAAACAAGGTAGAATCGGGTATAAGCATATCAAAGGCGTTTTTGGACTACAGATATGAGTTTGGAGAGATATCCTATGCAATGGTCGATCTTGGCGAACAGACAGGAACATTGAGCGATGCCATAGCAAAACTGGCAGATATCTTACAGGAGATTTACGATAACAGAATCAGACTGAAAAAAGCTGTCAGATATCCTCTTTTGACGATGTTGGCTATGATAGCCGCTTTTGGTTTTGTCATAGTCATCGTTGTTCCGGAATTCCAAACCATTTTTAAAGAGTATAACACCACCCTTCCCTATCCCACTCTAATCCTTTTGGCTATCGAAAGAGTGATAAAAAATTTCGCCCCTTTGATTATGGCCTCTATCGGAATAACTCTCTTGTTTTCATTTTATCTCTATAGAAACAGTGAACGCTTCAGGTACTATTTTGATAAATATGTTCTAAAGGTTTTTATTATCGGAAAGGTTATACATCTGTCTATGATAGGAAGATTTATATATGTTTTTGAAAGACTTACAAATTCCGGTATTCCCATCATAGATGCCCTAAAAACATCTATCGGCATTGTAGAAAACCGCTATCTGAAAAAGAAAATGTTTTTGATAATACAGGATATAGAGAGCGGTAAAAGTCTGACAAGAGGTTTTGAGAACACAAAAGAGTTTCCAAGCATGATTATACAGATGATCAGTGCAGGAGAAACCAGCGGTTCTTTAAATGCCATGCTCAAAAAAGTAAGCAACTACTATATGGCAAAATATATCAATCTAGTAGATAATGTGGCTGCCATGATAGAACCTCTTCTTATCTTTGCCATAGCCGGTTTTGTTCTGCTTCTTGCAACCGGAATCTTCCTGCCGATGTGGTCTATGGCAGATGCGGTTACACAATAAAGGGCAGTTCTAAATATAATTCTACTAAAGAATTAAAAAAAGATATAAAAAATTATATCAAATGAAAGTTGTCTTGGCTTTGGGGATGAAGAAGATTTTTTCTGATGCCAATGCAAAAATATTCTATTAATATTGAAATTTAAGGATATTTGGTATAAAGTGTTCTATTAATAAGTAGTTGCCTCGGACGCTTCGCTTACCGAGGCAACGGAGGCGCGGGTTGAATACCCGTTTGTTATCCTACGCAAAGAACTGGACAACAAGCGGGAGGAGCAAACAGCCGAATCAGAAAACAAGTTTTCCGATTTGTCCGACGCTCACCCACGCCTCCGTTATATCTAAATTGCTATGATAGTTTGGAAGGTAGGTATATCTATTTGTTAATAATATTAGATGGAGAAAAAAATATGGGTTTTTTTAGTAAATTACTTGGGAAAGATGACTGGAAAAAAACTTTAGTCAAGGATTTAACAATATTGACAGCAGTTGACGGAGATATGGATAAAGAAGAAGTATCATTAGTCTATCAAATAGCAATAAAAGACTTAGGCTTTACTGAGCAAAAATTTATTAATTTAATGGAAAATTTAGGAAGCATTA
>CAYVDJ010000113.1:0-6943 GCA_964450755.1 uncultured Campylobacterales bacterium | reverse complement strand
TCTGTTCACATTGGCATTATATAATATAACATTAATATAATTATAAAGTGGAGACTATGAAACGACTATTTATTACTGTTTTATTCTCTTTTAGCGTTTATGCGGATGTATTAACGCTAAAAGAGTGTGTTGATAAAACTCTCTCTTCTCATCCTGATATAAGGACATTTGCACTCAAACACAGCCTATCCAAAGAGGAGCAAATAAGCAGCAGTGCGGCAAAATATCCTCAGGTAGAAATACATGCTCAATATGATCCTGTTAAAACTTTTACTTTGTCAAGAAACAGCGGTTTTGATACCAAAAATGATTCTATGTGGGAAGTCGGAGTCTCATTGAAACAAAACCTTTGGGATTTTTCCAAAACAAAAAGCAGGGTTGAAGCATCCAAGATATCAAAAGAGATGGCAAAACTTACCCTTGAGGATATAAAAAGAGTAATTTCTTATCGTGTAAAAACTATGTATTTGCAACTTGCTCTTTCTTTGAAAACCATAGAGGTTAGAAAAAAAGATGTTGAATCCAAAAAAGCTTTTTATGAACAGGCAAAAGCTTTGAAAAAGCAGGGGTTAAAAACTGATGCCGATACTTTCAGATTTCTGGCAGCTTTGTACAAAGCAAAGGATCTTTTAAATTCTTCAAAAAATGATTTTTTAAAAGTCAAATCCTCTTTGGAACTCTATATGAATGAAAAGATACCTTCGGATGTAAAATTAGAAGATGATATATTGAAAAATAGTGAAAAATTTTCTTTAAAAGAGCTAAAGAGGAGACTTTTGTCAAATAATATCTCTTTGAAAGAAGCAAAAAAGGATTTGAAAAAAAGTTCATATATTTATAAAAGTGTGAAGTCTGAAAAATACGGCTCTTTTGATCTTGTCGGTTCTTATTCTCATATAGACGCTCTTTTTGAATATGATTCCTCTTTGGTGGGAATATCCTACGGTATGCCTCTGTTTACGGGAGGAAAACTGAAAGCTGAAGAGCAAAAAGCCAAAATTGCCAAAATGATTGCAAAAGAAAAGATAGAGAGTAAAAAAATAGAACTTTTAGATGAGTTAAGCTCTCTGTTTTTTGATTTGCAGTCATTGGATTGGACGATAAAAGCCCGTAAGATGGAGATAGAAGCATTGAAAAAAGCAAAGAATGTCATAGAAGGGCGTTATAAAGAGGGACTTTCCACATATATGGAGGTACTTGATGCTCAGGCCCTTTTACTGGCAGGTAATCTTTCTCTTTTGCAAACCGAATATGAGAAAAATATAAAGGTATATAAGGTGAAATACTTAACAGGAACTGATAATGAATAGTAAATGGATAAAATATATCGTTTTGTTGTTGATTTTGGTATCGACAGGTATAGTTTTTTATAAGAAAGTTTATATTCCGAAAGCAACTTATGATTTTATAAATCCCAAAAAAGGTGATTTTAGTATCAATGTTTTTGGTATAGGTGAAGTTACGGCAAAAGAGATATATCCGATCACTTCCCAAACCGGAGGCAGGATAATATCTTTATTGACAGATCAGGGTAAATGGGTAAAAAAGGGAGAACTGATAGCGAAAATTGATCCTGTTGATTTACCTGATATTTTAAAACAGGCAGAAATCTCTCTGAAAAAATCAAAATATGAGATAGATGCTTTACAAAAAGAGCTTGAATCTCTGATAGCGAGAAAAAGACTCTCCCAAATCAATTATGAGAGGTACTATAAACTTCGTAAACAAGGATTTTCGGCAAAGATTGAATATGATAAGGCAAAGAGTGATTTGGAGAGTATCAAAGCAAGTATTGAAGCCTCAAAAGCAAAAATACTCTCTGCCAAAGAGGAGAGAAAAAGAGCTGAAAAAAACATAGAAGCTCTGAAAGAAAAATTATCAAGATTTGAGATCTTCTCTCCCATAGACGGATATGTTGTCAGTAAAGATGCTCAGGTTTTTCAGACCATAAATCCTTCATCTCCTGTTGTTACTGTCGTTGATCCAAAAAGCGTATGGGTAAAAACATATATAGACGAGACTTTAAGCGGTAATATAAAAACAGGTAACAAAGCTTATATCACATTGAGATCCTCTCCTGATAAAAAATTGAGAGGTTTTGTAAGTCGTATAGAGGCAAAAAGTGATCCTGTAACCCAGGAGAGGATGGTTGATGTATCTTTTGAAAATATTCCGACTCCTTTTTATCTCAATGAACAGGCTGAAGTTCTCATTTCAACTAAAACTTTACAAAATATCATAAAAATTCCTTTAAAAGTTTTGGTTATGAAAAAAGGCAAAGAGGGTGTATGGATTTATGAAAAAGGGAAAGCCCATTTCAAAGAGGTTGATATTTTGGCAAGAAGCGGAGATTATGCCGCAGTCAAAGGTATTGGAACGGTAGATAGGATATTGGTTCCAAGTCCCAAAAAGAAACCTCTTTTTGAAGGTGTGAGCATAAGATTATGATAAATCTTGCTTTTAAAGACATTACCCATTCTTTGGGAAAGTTTATCATAACGGCGATGGGAGTTGGAATGTTGCTTGGTATCGTTTTGATTATGATAGGAGTTTATCGGGGAATGATTGTCGATGCTCAAACGCTTTTGGATGATATAGGAGCTGATTTATGGATCGTTCAAGATGATACTTTGGGACCTTTTGCCCAGAGTTCAAGAGTACATGAAGATCTAAAAGATACTCTGAAAGTCAATCCTTCCGTAGATAAAACAGCGGCTTTTGCTTTTCAAAATCTTCAGATTAAAATCCCATCGGGGAAAATGGTGAGAGTTTACAGTGTCGGATATGATCCATTTGGAGAGATTTTGCCTATAAATCATGAAAAACTGATAAAAGGCAGAACTATAAAAAGAAGTCATTATGAGATAGTAGTCTCTAAAAAACTGGGATTTGATACAGGCGATAAAATAAAACTCGGAAGAAATGTATATAAAGTTGTAGGAATTACCCAAAAAACAGTCTCTTCAGGAGGAGATCTGCTGATATATCTTAGTTTGAAAGATGCTCAGGAACTTCAGTTTCTCTATTCCAATGCCAGAATCAGAAACGATAGATCAAGAGGAATCATAAACAAAAGCAGCCATATGGTAAATTGTATCGTTGCAACCTTAAAAGATGGATACAATGTTAATAAAGCTGCCAAAAATATCAGAAGATGGAAACATAAAAGCGTTTATACGGCTGATGAGCAAAAAGAGATTTTAACAAAAAATGTTATAGAAAGAGCTTCCAAACAGATAGGAATGTTTACCGTTATATTGGTTGTTGTGTCCAGTATCATTATAGCTTTGATCATTTATACAATGACTCTTGAAAAGATAAAAGAGATCGCTATAATGAAACTTATAGGACTTCCTAACAGAACTATTATAAAAATGATTGTTGAAGAGACCTTGACTTTGGGAATTTTGGCATTTGTATTTGCCAATGTTTTTTCTCACCTTATCTATGACAAATTTCCAAAAAGGGTTATCCTTTTGCCGGGTGATGCATGGATGCTTTTTGGCATTATCATCACAGCTTCGGTTGCAGCAAGTTTTTTTGGTGTTTACAAAGCTATAAAAGCCGATCCTACATCGGCGATAGGGGGATAGCTGATGAAAGATATTCAAACAGGTATAAAAGTAGAATCTCTCAGTAAAATTTTCGGAGAGGGAGATAATGAAGTCAGAGTTTTGGAAAATGCCTCTTTTGAAGTGAAAAAAGGGGAGTTTGCGGCTCTTGTTGCACCAAGTGGAGCGGGGAAAACAACTCTTCTTATGATGATAGGATGTGTTTTGGAGCCTACAAAAGGAAAAATATGGCTCGGTAGTGAGATGGTTTGGAATGAGCAGAAGTGGACTATCAACGATCTGAGAAAAATTCGCAGGGAAAAGATAGGATTTATTTTTCAAGCCCATTATCTGATACCGTTTTTAACGGTAATTGAAAATGTAACTTTGGTACCTCAAACAATAGGCTGGGATAAGAGCAGATATACCAAAAAGGCGATAGAACTTTTAAATTACTTTGATATAGAAGATAAAAGAGATTTTTTACCGTCAAAGTTATCAGGAGGTCAAAATCAAAGGGTAGCGATAGCAAGAGCTTTGGCAAATGAGCCTCAGATTATTCTGGCAGATGAACCTACCGCCGCCTTGGATATGGAAAGAGCGGTAAATGTCGTAAAAATGCTCAAAAAGATTACAAGAGAGCAGAATGTTGCCATCATAATGGTAACTCATGATGAGAGAATGCTTCCTTATTGTGATAAAATACTCTCTATTGAAAACCGTAAAGTTATTACTAAAAGTATGGATAAAACAACTATTATTTAAAGGAAAAGAGTGAAGTTTAGTATCTTTTTGTTAGAAGACGATCTTGAATTAAGTGATACGATTGCTTCATATTTGCGCCATAACGGTTTTGAGGTAACACAAAGTTTTGATGCGTTGGATGCCAGAGAGAAGATCTATGAAAAGCGGTTTGATTTGATGCTGATAGATATCAAGATACCTTTTCAAAACGGTTTTGATTTTTTAAGTGAACTTCGCAAAAATAAAAATGATATACCGGCTATTTTTATAACATCTTTACATGCCGCAGAAGATGCTACAAAAGGATTTGAAAGCGGATGCGACGACTATATAAGAAAACCTTTTGCTTTAAAAGAGTTACTTTCCAGAATGGAAGCGGTTATAAAGAGATATTATAAAACCCATGACGGAATTGTTGTTATCGATAAAAAGACTTCGTTTGATTCTATGAATCATATGCTTTTGATAAATGGAGAAAAGGTATCTTTAAAACCAAAAGAGATATCTTTGCTCAGACTTTTTTTGCGACATAAAGATCAGATAGTAACAAAAGAGCAGATATTTGATACTTTGTGGAGTTATTCAGAAGAGCCGAATGAGGGAAGTTTGAGAGCTTTTGTAAGTGTGCTTAGAAAGCATTTGGGTAAATCACGCATAGAAACCATCAAAGAAGTGGGATATCGTTTTGTTTCCGAGTGAAAGAAGAAGTCTTACAAGATTTTTGATTATTTATATAGGTTCCACTCTTTTGTTAATTGCCGTAGGTTTGGCTATATTTTATCAATACAGTTTTCATAAACTGATAGACCATCAAAATGAAAATCTAAAGTTCAAAACAGATACTTTGATACCTCAACTAAGAACAATTCATCAGTCCTCTGATAAGATATTGTATTATCCTGTCAAAAAGGATATGCAAAGTGCCGTTTATGATATCGATCTAAATTATCTGATTGGAGACTTTAAACCAAAAGTTCTTAAAATCAATGAAGAGTTTTGGAGGGACAAGGAGTATCTTTATTACACTACAAATGTATCTCCCCACTATATCGGAGCGGCTTATCTGATCTCTCGTACAAAATTAAATATCTCTCCTGTTATAGAACTTAGAGAAAAGATTATTTTCTTTTTTATGATTTCTGCTCTTTTTGTATCTCTGATAGCCTACTGGCTTGGGAAGCTCTTTTTGTTTCCTATGAAAAATGCCCTTTCCATACTGGATAATTTTATAAAAGATACGACTCACGAACTAAATACCCCTGTTAGTACAATACTTGCAAATACGGAATTAATCAAAGATTTTTATCCCAGATTGCGGGAGAGTGATGAATTATCAAGGATAGAGATAGCTTCAAAAAAATTAAGCAGAATTTATGATGATCTGGCATTTTTGAAACTAAATCACAAGAGACACAGAAATTCAAAAGAGATAGATTTCTCAAAAACAGTTCAAGAAAGAATTGATTATTTCAGTATAATGGCTAAAGTCAGAAGAATAGAGTTAAAAACAGATATCAAAGGAAAAATTAAACTGTATATGGATATGGAAGATGCTTCAAAACTTATAGACAATCTTATTTCCAATGCCTTAAAATATACAAAACCAAACGGTAAAGTATGGGTTGTTTTAACAGAAAAATTTTTTTGTATAGAGGATAACGGTATAGGGATAGATCCAAAAGACCAAAAAACCGTTACCAAAAGATTTTTCAGAGCAAACAGCAGCGAAGGGGGATTTGGACTCGGACTTTCTATCATTGAAGAGATCATTAAATATTACGGATTTAAACTTGATATAAACAGTTGTCCGGATAAAGGAACAAAGGTAACTGTTTTATGGGAAAAATAGGGTTTTTACTGATTTTCAGTGTTATGTTCTCTTTTGCGACCGGTGATGTTTTAAGGCAGTGCAACCTTTGTCATGAAAAGAAATCTCCCCCTTTTAATATGATTTATAAAAAGTATCTTCTTATATACAGTTCCAAAAAAAGGATTGAAAAAGCTATGACAGATTTTTTGATAAATCCCACTTTGAAAAAAAGTCTTCTTCCAAAGGAGATGAAAAAAAGGTTTTTTCCTCAGGAACATCCAAAATTTAAGAAGAGCGAAGCCAAAAAAGCGGTTAAAAAAATAGTAGAAGAATATGATCTGATAAAAAGAATCAAAATTATTAAATAAATTTTTTATTATATTGTAATACAATGCATAAGAACAGTTATTAACACTCAGCTAACACTTCTTTATTATAATTTCATTGCAATTAAATTTTAAGGAGATATTATGAAAAAGAAAATGTTGGCAGTAGCACTTTGTGCAGGACTTATTTCAACTTTTGCAATGGCAAGAGGCGGACACCACAGTAGCAATCATGGACAAAATCAAAATTCAACATATTTAGGAAGTGTTGTCAGCAGTACTCCTATCGCAGACCTTACCCAGGAACAAAAAGATGATCTTGTATTTATGTATCAGGAAGAGAAAGTTGCAAGAGATGTTTATAAAACACTGGGTGATATTTGGGGTGAGAGTGTTTTTTTTAATATACAAAATGCAGAACAAAAACACATGGATGCTATAAAAACCCTTTTGGATAAATATTCTATTCCTGTACCTGTTATTGAAGATACAACCGGAGTTTTTGAAAATGC
>CAYVDJ010000112.1:0-9901 GCA_964450755.1 uncultured Campylobacterales bacterium | reverse complement strand
CACATAAGAGAGACTTTAGCTTTATAGCTTTCATCTATTTGACTTTTGTTAATCTAACCTCTTTATAGTTATCTTCAATTTCGCTCAAATCATATAAAGAATTCAAATCCTTTGAAAATCTGAATTTCAAAATTTTACCACCCATGGAAAAAGGTCCCATTTTAAATCTTTTGCCTTTTCCTATATTGATGGTCTTCTTGCTTTCATCATATTTTACAACGGTAAAATCATCCTCTATCACTTCACCATTTTTAATAATTTTCATTTTATAATTTTTATCAAATGTATATTCAACTTTTCCATTATCGCTTTTCCACTGTCCTATGATATTTTTGGCAAAACCGCTTAACGGATCTCTTTTTTGCACACTCTCTTTTACTTCAACAGTCTCATTTTTGACTTTTGGTTTTATGGTTTTTATCTGTTTGTCAACCTCAACCCATGTGCCGTTTTTTTTCAAAGCAATTGTTTTATCACCCATTTTTGCCAAAGTAACCTCTTCCCATGAACCGTCTTTGTTAATAATGGCAGTTTTTCCATCAGGCATCACCACTACATTAGCAGCAAAAAGTGAAGCTGCAACAAGCATACTCAAAGTTATTTTTTTTATCATTATAGACCTTTTGATTTTAATCAATGAAAGTAATTGTATCGAAAAAAGTTTTTAGAAATATTAAGAGGAAAGAAAACAAAAACATTTGCGAGGCGGTGATGCCCCACAAATGCTATTTTAGGAAATATTAGAATTTATATCTTGCAACAACCCTGAAAAGATCCATGTCTCCGGCATCATTGTCAAATGATTTGTTTACATAAGCAAGTAAAACATTTGTTCCAAGAACTTTTGTTTTAACGATTAGATCAAGTTCATTCAAGTCATTGTTTGCACCTGCCAAGTTTTTGTCACCTGCATCAGTAGCAGCATATTGAGCGATCAATTTAGCTCCATAGAAAGCAGGAGTTACAACTTTTAACTGCCAAGTTGTAGCATCAAGTTTGATTGAACCTTGATTTAGGATTTGTTGTACAAATAGTTTTGTTTTAACACCTGTTCCAACATTAGAAACAGATACAGCACCGTCATCAACATCATTGTAAGCAGCGCTTAAAGCAAAACCGTTAACTTTAGTAGCGATTTTAACACCATACATAGTAGTATCATCAAGACCGTCAGCACTTGGGTTGATGCTTGCACCTTGAGCAGCAAGTGTCAATGGAACACCTAAACCATCTACTTTATAAGATAGATCAGCCCATACAGCAGTAGCCAAGCTTGTTAGATTGTAACCCCAAAGACCTACATTAAGATTTGCAATGCTGTTATTTAAAAGACCCAATGCGTAAACTGCATTGTCACTTCCACCAGCACCATTAACAGGAGTGAAGCTGTCCATTACAGCACCAAGACCGTTTGCATTTGATTTGTTAACCATAGCAAGTACTGCAACAGTATCAGGAATATCTTTGTTGATTAAAACAGCTGCTTCAAAACTGTTTTTGAAAACATTCCATCCCTCACTGAATGCAAGTGGAGTATTTAAGTATTGGCGACCGATTTTTAAAGTAGTATTACCGGCTGTTTTTGCAACATAAGCTTCAGGGATCCAGTAACCGCCCAAGTCACCGTTTGTATCACTTGCAGTTTGCATAACACCATTTACAAGATTACCTTCCAAACCTGCTGTACCGATTACATTTGCAGTAACACCTGCAGTAAAACCGCTACCTAAGTCAGCTTTGGATGTGATTTGTAAACCAACATTACCTTTAGCACCTGTTTTATCGAAAATATCGATATCAGCACTGTCTTTTTGGATAGTTTGGTAATAAAGTACCGCTTGTCCGCCAAATTGAACATCTACATCTGCCATTGCCGCACTTGTGAAACCAAGTGCCATAATTGCAGCTAAACTAAGTTTTGTGAAAGTCATCATTTACTCCTTGTATAAAATTCACATACGAAAAATTATAGCACACATTTCTTAAAAGAAAAGATAATAATATATTTATATTTACAATATCAGTTTTTTTGTGAACGATTGTAACCTTTTTTGAAGAAAGCACTATGATATATACCGAAATACAGGGCTGGAAACTTTTTATAAAAAATAATATATAAAAAACGGAGGGTATAAATTATTATTGCAATTTTATCAATTTCTTGTCTTTTTATACTGAAACTATAAATATTTTACATAAGTTTAAGTATTTTTTATATATTATAATTAATGAAAAAATCATAAAAAGGATAAATAATGAAATTTTATATCGACCGCCTCCTCATATCGCTTTTTATAATTGCTGCTATTTGGAGTAACTCTTTTTCTCTTACTCTGAATGATAATGAAGTGGAATTTAAAACTCCTATATATATAGGTAGTCAAAAAGGGTATGGCACATATATTATAAAATTTAAAAAACCTCTGACAACCAAACAGAAGAAAGATTTTTATAAAAAAGGAGTAGAGGTTATAAAATATGCCGGAGATCTAAGTTACTATTTTTACGCAAAAAATAACGCATTCAACCTAATAAAATTTGAAAATGCAGTAGGATTTTCCGAATTTTTACCTGTTTATAAAATCTCTCAGAGGATTTTAAAAAAAGAGATCAACTCCTATGCCATCGATAAAGACGGAAATTATCTTTTAAATATCCTGTTTTTTAAAAAAATGACCAAAGAAGAGACAGAAGAGCTGTTAAAAGATATAAAAGAGTTACAGATTTTGGATTATAAAGATGAAAGAATCTCTGTTTCAATTCCCTATGAAAATATAGAAAAACTGATGCAACTACCCCAAATATGGCATATTGAAGAGAAAGAACCCCCTATTGCTCTTTTTCAGACTTTTAAAAGAAAAAGAGATGAAACAGCTCTTTCCCCTACGACAAATCTAAAAGCATACGAACTGATGAAAGTCTCCTCTTTGTGGAAAGCACCATATAATCTGACGGGAGAAGGAGTCAAAATAGCTCTTGTTGACTGGGGAAAAGTTCGTCCTACACATCAGGAGTTTCAGCAAAATTCCCAAAGCAGGATAAAAATAATGGGAGAAAACAAAGAACTGAGCTTTCATGCCACCCATATCGGAGGAACCATCGCCGCAGCCGGAATCAATCCCGATGCCAAAGGCGGAGCGCCGGAAGCGGAGATTTACAACTATCTCGCAACTGAATTCAGTTACAGCAGAGCCATCTCAAAAGCATACGCAGATGAGGGAATCACACTTTCACACCATGCATATTTGTATAAAGATCCGGCATATTCGGGAGTTTATGACGCAGAAGCAAGTGATATAGACAAACTTGTATCAAAAAATCCTTTTTTAAATGTTTTCATGGCAGGAGGAAATGACAGAGGAAATCCCGAATATCCCAACTGGGGGATGATGAGAGGTCCCACAAATGCAAAAAATGTCTTTACTTTCGGACTCTCCGTTGATAACGGAAAGATTATCAAATATTACAGCAACACCGGTCCGGTAAATGACGGGAGGATAAAACCCGATCTCTGTGCGGCAGCACCCGGCAACGGAAGACTTTTATCTACAAGCATAGAGAGTGATACGGCTTATAAAGACGGTGGAGGAACATCTTCCGCAACCGCAAGAGCGATGGGAGCTGCTGCACTGATACTGCAGGAGTATAAAAAAATAACTTCCAAAGATAAAATCAGACATGATATTTTAAAAGCTCTTTTGATCAATACTGCCACAGACGGAGGAAGAGAAGGACCTGATTTTGAATTTGGCTTTGGGAATATGCAGCCTTTGGATGCCGTCAAAACTCTTGATACTCTAAAAAACGACAAACCTCTGATAAAAACCGGAAAAATAAAACAGGATGAAATCCAAAAATACTATATAAATCTTCAAAATTCATCAACTATCAAAGTAACGATAAACTGGATAGATCCGCAGGGAGATGCCAACAACCAGGAAAAAACATTGATAAACGATATAGATATCCGTATAGAAAAAGACGGCAAAATATATTATCCTTTCTCCCTTGACAAAAACAGTCCCGAAAACCCTGCCACTGCAAACGGTTATAACAGAACAGACAATACCGAACAGATAGTGATAAAAAATGCGCCAAAAGGAAGCTATACTCTTTATATCAAAGGTCATGAAATCATCACTGAAGATCAAGCCTATGCGATAGTATCAAATGTGTTTTTGGATACAAAAAGCAACAATGACAACAATGATGATGATAACAATAACGACAATCAGCCAAAAATCCCCCTTGCACCTTCAAATCCCAAAGCACAGGCAATAGACGAATCAAGAATCAAACTTTCATGGATAGACAACTCCAACAATGAAGCAGGTTTTAAGATATACAGAGATTCAAAACTCATACATATAACCAATCCCGACATTACGAGTTTCACAGACAGCGGACTGGAAGAGAACAAAGAGTATCTCTATAGCATAAAAGCCTACAATGCAAAAGGAGACTCTCCGGCTGCAAAAATTTCGGCAAAAACCAAACAAAGTTCCGTTACTCCCCAAACAACGGAAAAACTGATACTTGAAGATGCGGAAAACAAAAATACGAACAAATGGGGAGTTTACGACCATATACCATGGGGATACGGAAAAATAGAAAATATTTATGATCCTGACAGAAAAAGCCATGCTATCAGATTTTCAAATTCAAACTTCAAAAATCATTCAACAAACGAGCAAAACGGAATAGGATTTAAACTAAATCAGAGATTCAATGAGAGCAGATATAAAAATATAGAGTTTTCTGTAAAAAGCAACCGATATTTTACTGTTTTCATCGCTGTTAAAACAGTATCAAAAAACAATGTCTATCTCACCTATGAACCCTCAGGATACAGTAAAAATCACTACAACAACCAAAACGGAGAATATGTATGGTTGAGTCTAGGAGCAGTAACAGACAATAACTGGCATACGATAAAAAGGGATTTTCAAAGAGATTTGGAAAGTGTTTATCCAAATGATTTGATTCTCTCCTTTAAACTCTTTTTGGTAAGAGGAGATGTGATAATGGATGATATAGCTCTTTTTAACCAAACCCATCAAGAGAGTTATACCAAAAGCGATAACTCCGAAGTTTTTATAAACAACTGTTACTACAATATCCTTGGCAGAAATGCTGATGAGGAAGGTAAAAATTACTGGCAGACAAATCTCAAAAAAGGAGAAAGTGCGGCAGATGTTACAAAATACTTCTTTCAAAGTGATGAATTTAAAAAGAGTAAATACAACGATGAGGAGTTTGTTGAAAAAGCCTATAAAACGATTCTTGGAAGAGAAGCCGAAACAGACGGAAAAAAATACTGGTTGGATGAGATCAAAAAAGGAAAATCAAGGGATCTGATCCTTTATGAGTTTATTTTCTCAAAAGAGTTTGCAACCTTTTGTGATAAATGTAATATCACAAATTATTCAATAGAAGATCAGTTGGAAGCTTTTATAGAGAGAATGTATGTTTTGATCCTTCATAGGTCATCAGATCCAAAAGGTATGCAGGATTGGAAAGAGATGCTTTTATCAAAACAAAAAAGCGCTTCGGATATCGTAAGAGCATTTTTCCGTTCGGATGAATTTCTCCAAAAAAACATAACAAACAAAGAGTTCATAAAAACGGCTTATCTCTCTATCCTCGGAAGAGAGGCTGATAATGAAGGGATAAAATACTGGACTGATTTATTAAATACCAATAAACTGACAAGAGATGATCTGATAGAAAATTTTTTAAATTCGGATGAATTTAAAGCTTTGGTACAGAAATATCAAATCAGTATCAAATAAAATTTTTTCTTTAAAGGACGATGGTATTTAAGATTTAATCTTAAAGGTCAAATATGTTAAAAATAAAACATGTGGGAAATAAACCTGTTATTTCCCACAACGGTATCAGTCTTGAAGGAAAAACAGATAAATTTGAATTTATAGAACCCGCAGCCCATCTTCTGAAAATGCTTTTTAATTTGCAAAGCGAACAGGAGAGTGAAAGAATCTCTCCCGAAAATATAATGAGTCTTGATAAAATCTCAGAAATTATCCAAAAAGCCATACCCGATATAGACAAAACAGTTCAAAAACAGATCGAAAAATATAAAAACCATCTCCTTTTGGAAAAAGAAAAAATCAAAGAAAAAGATTATCTGAGTGAAACGGAAAAAGAGATTTTAAGAAAAAATTTCGATTTTATGCAAGAGTACCGCATACAAAGAGCCGTTAACAAAATTGTTTATGAGGAGATGATCAAAGAGTGTATCAACCTGATAAAAGAGAAAGATGTTCAAAATATCAAAACTCCACTTTCAACTACCTTTTTACATGTATTAGAATCCATAAAACAGGCTTTAGAAAACGAAAAAGCAAAACTATCCATAAAATTAAACAAAACTTCTCCCTGTATGGAATTGAGACTCTAATGCAATGCCATCTCCTTATATGCTGCTTTTTGCAATAAATTATTACGATTAACAACTTGAGCTATCTGCTCTAAACGAAGAGCTTTTGGTTTATTATTTTTATACTTTTTAATATATGGGTATCTCTAAAAACCTAATACAGTCCATATTATCGAACTTAGGTTATTATAAAAAAATTTTAAAAATTAGATTTAAACTCAATATCAATCCCCAACCATCTTATCCAATCTCTCTTGGAAATAATCTCTTATTTTTTCTTTAGATATATGCTCTTTTGGTTGAAGATAATCAATAGTATCATCTTCTATATCATCGATATAAAGTAAAGCAATAGCAAAAAGTTTAAAGTTGATTCCCTCTAATATATTTTGACTATGATCAAACATCTCTTTTAAACTCATCTCTTCTTTAAGTAAAAAATACAAATCATAATAATCACGATACTTAGCTCTTAAAAACAGCACATTTACTTTCATAGCCGAAATAGCTTCGAGGGAAGATAGATTAAACTTCTCCACTTTATTAGGCTTTAAAAAATCCCATTTTGCATTAAAAAAAGTCACCTTTACACCATCTAAAAGTAAATCTATCTGTTCATCAGTTTGGTTTAAAACTTCTTTATTTTCAAAGCTTTTAATATACTCAAAAATCTCCCTCTTATCAAAACTATCACCATAGGTAAAAAAGTCTAAATCCTCACTTTTGCGATGACAAAGGTGCATCGCCAAAGCTGATCCGCCTACAAGCACATAGTTTTGCAAAAATGGACATTCTCGTATCAACTTTAACAAAAGTTCTTCTGTTTTAGGAAGTAAGCATTTTAAGTTTTTCAAGTCTTGCATTTTTTACCTCTTTAAAATAACTACTCTCAACATCCATACCAAAAAAAACTCTTGCCAACATAAGATTTAGTTTGATAAATCTTTTATCATCTTTAAGCTTTTCTTCCCATACACTCTTTATATACTCTTTGTCATACAATCTAAAAGCCCAAATTAAATCATCAAAATCACCATATTTTAAAAGATACTCCAAAAAAAGTTTATCTCCTGCTTTTTTTAAAGTAATATCTTTTGAATAAGACCAAAATATACCCTTATCTTTAAGTTTGTTAAATAATCTTTCTTTTGTCATTTTTTTTCAGCACTTTTAATATTATCTATCATCTGCTGTTTCAACTCCTTTTTATATCTTTATAGGATTGCTTAAGATTATTATATCATTTCCTATCTATTTTACAAACCCACCCAAGGCGCGACTGAAACCCTGCTTCCAAAAACTCCAAAATTTTGGTAAAAGGCTTTTAAAGGGATTTTTGCCACTGAAAGATGTTAAAAAAATGGTAAAATAACTTTATATGCTTTGGATTGAGGAGTGAAAGATGGGCGGTACAAAAGAGGTGAGGGTCTTTTTATCATCAAGATTTAACGAAAATAACTTTTTAGCCTTAAGAGATTTGGTGAAAAAAGAGTTAGAAGATAAATATAACACTTTAAATCTAAAAGTTATATTACTAGAAAACGATAACGATCCAAGATCTGCTTTGGAAGCGAGTAAACAAGAGAGCGAAGATTCGGATATTTTTATCCATATTTTAGGTGAAACTTATGGTGGGATTGCAAAAGAAGAGAGTAAATCATATACTCATTTAGAGTATGAAAAAGCAAAAGAGAAAAATATACAAATCTTAGCATACCCAATAGGCGATATCTATATCGGTGATATTCAATACTCAGATAACAAAAACTTCAGACAGTGGCAAGAAGATGTTTTATTTGGCAAACATGGACAGATAGTCAATAAAAAATATCCTACAAATTATGACCCAAAAGAGGTATCAAAACAGATAGTCAGTGATGTTGGCAAAGTATTTAATATCAGTTTTCACAAAGATAAAAAAGGCATCGATTCAACAAAAATGATCTTAGGCAACAAACCGTTAAATCCACTGTTTTTTATAGGAAGAGAAGAGACGGTAAAAAAAATCTATGATACCTTTTTTAATAAAAAAGAAAATATAATTATGCTTGTTGGAAATGGAGGAATCGGTAAAACTACGGTGGCATCTTACTACTATCATAACTTTATAGATAAATACTCTACCCTGATATGGAGATTTGCAGATACTCACAGTGATGATGACAAGGGGAGAGGATTGGAAAACTCTATCATATCTTTGGCGGAGTATTTGGATATAAGATTTGAAGGGGATTTTCAAAACAGTAGAGAAAAACAGATAGATTTGATCTTAAACGAGATAGAAAACTTATCTAAACCGATACTCTTTGTAATAGACAATTTGGATGATTACAGGGATTTAATTACAAATTATGCCAAATTACAAAAGACAAAAATGATTCATTTTTTACTGACTTCAAGAGTTACAAACTTTGAAGAGTTTAAAAAGATTGATATAGACAGACTCCCGCCGACCAAAGCAAAAGAGCTGTTTATAAAGTATTATAAAAAATTTGACAAAAAAGAGGAAGAACTTTTAGAAAAGATTTTAAAAGCGATAGGCTATAACACTTTAGCCATAGAGATTTTAGCAAAAAATACTCAAAAAAGCTCTCGCATAAAAAGATACGATCTACAAAGCCTGTTAAAAGATTTACAGGAAAATGGCATATTAAATCTATCTAAAAGAAAAGAGATAACCACCACATATCACGATCTAAATCACGCAACGGTAGAAGAGATCATAGAAGCTATGTACAATATAGCAAATTTGGATGAAAAAGAGTTAAATATCTTAACAATACTCTCTGTTTTACCTGAGATTGGTTTATCTTTTGAGGATATTTTATCTTTTGTAAATTTTGATGAAGATGAGTTAGAAGGGTTAATAGATACTCTTGCAAACAGAGGGTGGTTAGAGTTAAATGATGAAGAGATTAAGATAAATGCGATAACAGCCGAGATCATAAGAGCAAAACAAAAAGATAAACTCTTAAGCAGCTTAAAACCTTTAATAACCAAGTGCATAGATATCTTAGATTATGATACAAACACGGGAGCAGTTAAAGAGTATGACTCAGCGCTAAAATATATGATATATGCATCAAATTTGGTTAAATACATAAAAGAAAAAGATCATGATATATCTTTGGTTTTGGAAAGAGTTGGTAACTTTTATCAAACTTACGGCAACTTAAAAGAGGCTCTGAAGTATTATGAAAAATGTAAGAATTTATTTGAAGAGCTACACAACAGCGATAAAAGCAATGTCAGATTTAAAGATGGCTTGGCAATCTCTTACTCAAAATTAGGAGAAATTTACACATCTTTAGGCGATTTAAAAGAGGCTCTGAAGTATTATGAAAAAGAGACAGAATTATTTGAAAAGCTACACAACAGCGATAAAAGCAATGTCAGATTTAAAAATGGCTTGGCAATCTCTTATGAAAAATTAGGAGATATTTACACATCTTTAGGTGATTTAAAAGAGGCTCTGAAGTATTATGAAAAAGAGACAGAATT
>CAYVDJ010000111.1:0-6724 GCA_964450755.1 uncultured Campylobacterales bacterium | reverse complement strand
TAAAATAGAGCCAAACGGAGTAGTAGAGAACTCTTATGTCTTTTTGTTTCAAAATACAGATATAAAAGATCATAAATACTACTTTAAGGTTTTAGACAATAAAGATATAACTATCAAAAGACCTAAAAAAGAGTTTAAACTTATAGCAGGTAAAAAAGTCAAAAAGATAGTTATACTTCAAACAGACAAACCTTTGGTAAAGGACAGTAAAAAAGATACTCCTATACCTGTAACGATAAGAGCTTATGCAACTGATGATGCCAAAAAGATAGTGGTTGACAGAAAAACCGTTTTTGTTTATCCCAGATGGGATGTTTATCAAAAACATTTGAAAAAATAGAAAAAAGGAGCTTATAATGGTTGATAAATTAGAAGCAATCATTTCATGGATGTTGGTAGGTATGGCGGCAATTACATTATGGGCGGTTTTAACTGCCAATCATGCATTTGTAGGTTAAATGATAAATTTTACCAAAACAAAGAGGAGTTTTTTTGCTCCTCTTTTTATCATTATATCTTTTTCTTTATCTCTAAATGCCTCTTTAATTATCAAAAATGACGGGATTTTACCTCAAAAAACTGTTGATAAAATAGAACAGATGGGAAGTGAGTTAAAGGAAAAAACAGGTGTCAATGTCTATCTTGCTGCCGTAAAGAACAGCAACAACAAGAAGATAGGAGATTATGAGAAAGAGCATAGTAAAGCTTTGCAAAAACCTTTTGTTCTTTTGACTATACTTTTAGACAGTAAGAAACTTGATATCGTTAATTCCAAAGAGTTGAATAACAAGTTTGATAAGGATCAGATTTTAAGTCCTATGCCGTGGAGTGGTTCAATATTGCCTCTTTTGACTTCTCACAGCAAAAATCCTAAAGCTGCAGTAGAAGCTGCACTTTTAAACGGTTATGCAGATATTGTGGAACAGATTGCAGACTCTTATGATGTGGAGTTAAAATCATCTATCGGAAGCCAGAATAAGATGGTTTATGATATTATAAAATTTATCTTTTACGGTACTGTTCTTCTTATTTTTATAAACTTTTTTTACCGCAAATTTAAAAAATAAATTCTCCTAAAGGCTGATACTTGGCTAAAATAAGATGTGATCACTGTCATCTTGAATTTGACGAATCGGTGATGATTGAAGATGGGAGTGGTGGAGAAAAAAAATATTTTTGTTGCAGGGGATGTCAGGGGATCTATCATCTTCTAAAGAGTGAAGGTCTTGACTCCTTTTATGACAAGCTTGGCAATACAAAACTAAATCCCCCTTCGGAGAAAAAAGATGATGATTTGGAAAAATTTGATCTGGAGGGTTTTAAAAAGAAGTATGTAAAGATAAGAGATGACGGGTTTTATGAAATCTCATTGATTATGGAGGGTATTCACTGTTCTGCCTGTGTCTGGCTGAATGAAAAAGTACTTCATCAAACTGACGGTATCATAGAGGCATCTATAAATTATACCAATAACAAAGCAAAGGTGGTATGGGATCCTGATGTTATTACTTTATCAAAAATTATAGAAACTATCAGATCCATAGGCTATAATGCCTATCCTTATGATCCTTCGTTACAGGAGAGCAGAGCTGTTCAAAAACGAAAGGAGTATTATGCAAGGATACTTGTTGCTGTTTTTGCCACAATGAATATTATGTGGATAGCTATCGCCCAATATGTCGGTTTTTTTACCGGGATGAGGGCAGATATAAAAAATGTTTTGAATATCGCTGAATTTGTTTTGGCAACACCTACTCTTTTTTACAGCGGATGGATCTATTACAGGGGAGCCTATTACGGGATAAAAAACAGATTTGTCAATATGGATCTGTTAGTTGCCACCGGTGCAACACTTGCTTATATCTACTCTCTTTATGCGATGATAACACAAAAGGGAGAGGTCTATTTTGATTCTGTTACAATGATCATCACTTTTGTACTTGTAGGCAAATATCTTGAAGTTCTCAGTAAAAAACAGGCTGTTGATACACTCGATTCTCTTTTGGGAACTGCACCCACCGAAGTTACCGTTATAAAAGATAATGAAAAATCACTGGTTTTGGTGGAGAATGTAGAACCAAAAGATATAATAGAAGTAAAGCCCGGTGAAAGAATAGTTATAGACGGAATTGTTGTAAGCGGAGGAGCATCTTTTGACGAAAGCTCTTTGACGGGAGAGAGTGAGCCGGTTTACAAAAAGGAGGGTGATGAGATTTTAAGCGGATCTATTTGTCTGGATTCGGTTGTCAGATATGAGGCTAAAAAGGATTTTTCAACATCTTTACTTGCTACTATTGCAAATCTTTTGGAGGATTCGATAACAAAAAAACCAAAAATAGAAAAACTGGCAAATGTGGTATCGGGTTATTTTTCCGTTACGATACTCTCAATATCTCTTTTGACTTTTTTAGGTTGGTTTTTGTTATATGGAAGTTTGGAAAAATCTTTGATTGTTGCTATCTCTGTTATCGTAATAGCCTGTCCCTGCGCTCTTGGTCTTGCTACTCCTATGGCAACTCTTCTTGGTATCTCAACTGCGGCAAAAAAAGGAATACTTTTCAAAGAAGCATCATTTCTTGAGACAATGGCAAAGAGTGATATTTTGGTTTTGGATAAAACAGGAACTATCACGAAAGGAAAACCAAGTGTTGTTTCATTTGAAAAATTAAAAGATTTTGATATAAATAGTCTCTATTCATTGGTTTTAACATCAAATCATCCAATAAGCAGAGGAGTTTTAAACTATCTTTTGGAAACCTGTGAAGATTTAAAAGAGGTGCCGTTAAATAATATAAAGAGTGTTGAAGCAAAAGGGATAGAGGCAGAATATACAGATAAGAAAATCATAGGAGGAAATCTTGAACTTCTGAAAAAAAATGGTATAGATTTTTATATGGAGAGTGAAAATTCTCTGTTTATTTTTGCTTTCGGAGGAGAGGTCAAGGCTGTTTTTGAGCTAAAAGACGATATAAAAGAGGATGCTACAGAAGCTATTTTAAAAATAAAAGAGCTTGGTATAAAGACTGTTATGCTTACTGGGGATAATGAAAAAACCGCTTTAAAAGTGGCAAAAGAGATAGGAGTTGATGAAGTTTATGCTAAACTGTTACCGCAGGATAAATTTTCTTATGTGGAAAAACTGCATGAAAAAGGCAGTATAGTAGTAATGGCGGGAGACGGTATAAATGATTCTTTGGCACTCTCTTGCAGTGATATAGCTATTGCCATGGGAAGCGGGGCGGATATTGCCATAAGTGTCAGTGATGTTGTTTTGATGGATGAAAAGCCGATGAATCTCTATCTTGCTTATAAAATAAGTAAAAGATCATACAGAATAGTAAAAGAAAATATTGCACTTTCTGTAATTTATAATATTATAGCCGTACCTGTTGCCGTAATGGGATTTGTTAATCCTTTGGTAGCAGCTTTGTCGATGTCTCTTAGTTCCCTTTTGGTTGTGGGAAATTCGTTTAGAATAAGAAAGGATAGATAATGAGCAGCGGTATTGTTGCAATGATGCTTGGTGTTTCAACTTTTTTGGGAGCTTTGGGTTTGGCAGCTTTACTTTGGGGACTTAAAACAGGTCAATTTGATGATACATCAAAATTTCTTGACGGTGCAAGATTTGACGGTGAAGAGGAACTTAGGGATGCTGTAATGATGGAAGAGAAGAAGAAAAAAGCATTGGAGAAAAAAAGAGAAGATAAACGGGTAATGCCCGATTAAAGGAGAGTTATGTCAAAAAATGAAAAAAACTACTGGCCGCATTTTATAGTCGGTTTGGTTTTGTTTACAGTGGGAATGGGTACTTGGACGGTTGTAACCGCCATAAACAATCCCGTAGAGATGGATAACAGTTATATGAGAAATTATCATCAGGTTGATGCCGATCTTAATAAGATTCTTCAAAAAGGTGCTGTGTTTGATAAAAACTATGAACTTAGTTTGTTAAATAGTGATTTAAAAGAGGGAGAGAATGAACTGAAAATCGATATAAGAGACAAGAGCGGTAATATTGTCAAGGATGCAAAGATAGAGATTTTGGTAACAAGACCCGAAACAACAAAACTTGATAAAAATTTAAAAACACAATTTGATGGAGAAGGATACAAAGCGAAAGTTCTGCTGGATAAAAAGGGAAGATGGAATATTCAAATAAGAGTTATGATAAAAGATTTGGAAAAGTTTAAAACCTATAAACTTCATACATCATAAAGGGATTGTTTTGAATACAATCCTTTTTGATCTGGACGGAACACTGATAGACTCTACCGAAGCGATACTCTCTTCATTCCATGACTCTTTTGAATATTTTAACAAAAAATCACCTCCTGATGAAAATATACTCTCTTTGATAGGTCATCCTCTTGATTTCATGTATGAACATCTAGGAGTGGAGAAAACAAAAGTTGATGAGTTTGTATCAACATATAAAAGATTTTACAGAGATCGTTCAAAAGCAATGACAAAATGGCTTCCAAGAGCCAAGGAGACTATTTTAAAGGCTTCAACTATTGCAAAAATAGGAGTAGTAACGACAAAAACCGGCAGATATTCAAAAGAGCTGTTAGAACACATGGGAGCTTTAAGCTATTTTGAGATAGTTATAGGAAGAGAAGATGTTATATATCCAAAACCCCACCCGGAACCGATTTTAAAAGCTATGCACAAAATGAATGCACACAAAGAGAAGTGTTGGATGATAGGAGATACATGTTTGGATATAGTTTCCGCAAATCGAGCGGGAATTAAAAGTATTGCAGTACTGTCAGGTTACGGAATTGAAAATGATCTAAAAAAGTGTTCTGATGAAATTAAAAAGTGTGCATTTGAAGCAGTTGAGTTTATAGAAAAATTAATTTAAGATATATAAAGCGTATATTAAGATATCTTTCTTTACAATAGAGGACAAAATCAAATCAAAAATAAGGAGAACTTATGCTAGAGATGAGATGGCATAGTCGTGCCGGACAGGGAGCCGTAACAGGTGCCAAAGGTTTAGCCGATGTTGTTGCCAATACCGGAAAAGAAGTTCAGGCTTTTGCATTTTACGGCTCTGCAAAAAGAGGTGCCGCAATGACGGCATATAATAGAGTTGATGACAAACCTATAATCAATCATGAAAAATATATGAGACCCGATTATGTGCTTGTTATAGATCCTGCTTTAGCATATACGGCTGATATTACCGCAAATGAAAAAGAGAATACAAAATATATTATTACCTCCCATCTTTCAAAAGAGGAGCTTATAAATCAAATTCCCAAATTGAAGGGAAAAGAGCTGTATGTTGTTGACTGTATAAGAATCTCTTTGGATACGATAGGAAGGGCAATGCCCAATACTCCTATGCTTGGAGCGCTTATGAAAGTTTCAGGAATGTTTGATCTTGGTTTTTTTCAAAATGCTATGAAAAAAGTTTTGAAAAAATTTCCTCAAAAAATTATTGATGCTAATATGGCGGCAATAGAAAGAGCATATAACGAAGTTAAGTAATATTAAAAGAAAGGATCATCTATGGAATATGTAGGATGGGATGAAGTTACAACCGGAACTCTAATAGAATCATTTTCAAAGCCGACCGATAATGTTGCATTTATCAGGCCGGAGGAGAGAGCTTACTCTGATATGAACTCATATAAAGCAAGTGTTGCTTCATGGAGATTTATTAAACCTGTTTATAATAGAGATATATGTATAGATTGTCAATTTTGTTGGATATTTTGTCCTGATACATCTATAATATCAAGAGATAAAAAAATGATAGGTATCGACTATGAGCATTGTAAAGGATGTGGTGTATGCGTAGAAGTATGTCCTACCAATCCGAAATCTCTTCTTATGTTTGATGAGAATAAAGCAAATGAAGAGGCACTGACAGAGTGGCCGGAAAAAAAGAGAAAGGATAAATAATGGCAGAAAAAATAGCTTTGCAGGAAGTTGAAGTTTGGGATGGTAATATGGCTGCGGCTCAGGCTTTTAGACAAGCCCAGATAGATGTGGTAGCCGCATATCCTATTACTCCCTCGACTCCGGTTGTTCAAAATTATGCGAAATTTTTAGCGGATGGTTTTGTTGACGGAGAATTTGTTATGGTTGAGAGTGAACACAGTGCCATGAGTGCGTGTTTGTCTGCCGGAGCGGCAGGAGGAAGAGTCGCTACCGCTACAAGTTCTCAGGGTTTTGCTTTGATGGTGGAAGTTTTGTATCAGGCTTCCGGTATGAGAGTACCTGTTGTTTTACATACTGTAAACAGAGCTTTGGCAGCACCTTTGAATGTTAACGGTGATCATTCAGATATGTATTTGGGACGGGATGCGGGATGGATAAATCTTTGCTCCTTTAATCCTCAAGAAGCGTATGATTTGACTCTGATGGCTTTTAGAATAGCAGAAGATTTTGATGTCAGGCTTCCTGTGATGGTTCATCAAGACGGTTTTATCTCTTCTCATACGGCTCAAAATGTGAAACCTATTCAAGATGATGAAGCTTATAACTTTATAGGAGAATACAAAGAAGTTGATCCTATGCTTGATTTTTCAAAACCTGTTACTTACGGTGCGCAAACCGAAGAGGATTGGCATTTTGAACACAAAGCAAAACAGCATAAAGCATTGATGGATTCAATCTCTGTAATCGAAAAAACTTTTGAAGAGTTTGAAAAATTGACCGGAAGAAAATATAACGAAGTAGAGAGATATTTGATGGATGATGCCGAGATTGC
>CAYVDJ010000110.1:0-25372 GCA_964450755.1 uncultured Campylobacterales bacterium | reverse complement strand
ATAGAAAACGATACTCTTTTGTTCTTTTTCGGTATCCTCTCTGCGGTAGGGGCTTTGCACTTTTTGGGATTTTTGGAGTATATTACAAAATTATATGATATAATCGGCCCCACTATCGGTAATATAAGTGTAGGTTTTATTTCAGCCATTATCGATAATGTTCCTGTTATGAGTGCTATTTTAAAAGCTGATCCGCAAATGGATATAGCCCAATGGATGCTTGTTACTTTGACTGCCGGTATAGGCGGAAGTCTGATAAGTTTCGGAAGTGCTGCGGGAGTTGGTGTAATGGGGAGAATGAAAGGAATCTACACATTTAACAGCCATATGAAATATGCCTGGACTATTTTACTGGGATATTTTCTGTCATTGGCTATATGGTATGTGCAATTTGAAATTATGGGGTTATATTAATGAAAAATGTTCCTATTGTCGTTTTGGATTTTGGTTCTCAATATACACAGCTTATTGCAAGAAGATTAAGAGAAGAGAAGGTTTACAGTGAGATTGTTCCCTATCATGAAAGTCTTGAAAGTATAAAAGCCAAAAATCCTCAAGGTATTATTTTATCGGGAGGACCGGCTAGTATCTATGATGATAATGCCTATAAGATAGATGAAGGCATCTTTGAACTTGGTATTCCTGTACTTGGTATCTGTTACGGTATGCAGCTTATAGTTGATCACTTCAAAGGAGAGGTGGCAGCGGCAAATCACCATGAGTACGGAAAAGCAAATCTTTTGTTTGATGAGGTAAACTCTCATATCTCTTTGATTTTCAAAGATACTTCACCTTCTCAGGTTGTATGGATGTCCCACTCTGATCGGGTTACAAAACTTCCCGAAGGCTTTGTCAGGATAGCCCACAGTGAAAATTCCCCTTATGCCGCTATCGCAAATGAAGATAAAAAGATATACGCTTTTCAATTTCATCCTGAAGTTTATCACTCACAGGAGGGTAAAAGACTTCTTAGAAATTTTGCAAAAGAGATTTGCGGATGTGAAACAACATGGAATATGGGTTCTTTTGCAAAAGAGCAGATAACAAAGATAAGAGAGATGGTAGGCGAGGGCAAAGTATTGTGTGCTGTCAGCGGAGGAGTGGACAGTTCGGTTGTTGCCGCACTTTTGCATGAAGCCATAGGTGATAAACTTATTCCTATCTTTATAGATACCGGACTTTTGAGAGCAAATGAAAAAGAAGCGGTTGAAAATATGTTCAAGATAAATCTCAAAGTTCCTCTTATAACCGTAGAAGCGGAAGATATCTATCTTGAGAGATTAAAAGGTATAAGAGATCCCGAACAAAAAAGAAAGATAATAGGACATCTTTTTATAGAGCTTTTTGAAAAAGAGGCGAAAAAGCATCAGGGTATAAAATATCTTGCTCAAGGAACTCTTTATCCAGATGTTATAGAGTCCGTATCGGTAAAAGGTCCTTCAAAAACCATCAAATCCCATCACAATGTCGGCGGATTGCCCGATTGGATGAAATTTGAACTTATAGAGCCTCTAAGAGAGCTTTTCAAAGATGAGGTAAGAGAACTTGGGATAGAGCTTGGTCTTCCAAAAGAGATGGTTATGCGTCATCCTTTTCCGGGACCCGGTCTTGCTATAAGGATCATGGGAGAGATTACAAAGGAGGAACTTGATCTTTTAAGGGCGGCAGATGTCATCATGCTCGAAGAGCTAAAAGCAAGTGGCTACTATGATAAAACATGGCAGGCTTTTACGGTTCTTTTGAATGTGCAAAGTGTTGGCGTAATGGGAGACAACAGAACCTATGACAATACCGTTTGTGTGAGAGTTGTCGAAAGTGTGGACGGAATGACGGCTACATTTGCCCATTTGCCTCATGAACTGCTTGAGAGAATCAGCACAAGAATCATCAATGAAGTTGCCGGTATCAACAGAGTAGTTTATGATATCTCTTCAAAACCACCCGCAACGATAGAATGGGAATAACAGTTGAACAATATTTTTATTTTAAGTGATAAAAGCTTTGAAGGTGCGTTAAATCTTCCCGTTATTGAATTTAAATTTTTTGATAAGAAGATAGATCTGAAAAAATATGAAGCTTTGATATTTACATCCAAAAACGGTGTTGAAGCGATAGAGAGGATAGATAAAAGCTGGAGGGAATTTCCCTCTTTTTCTATCGGCAAAGGAACACAAAAAGCTGTTTTGGAAAAAGGCGGAAATAATGTTTTTACCGCCTCTTCTTCATACGGAGATGATTTTGCAAAGGAGATTACACCTTTGCTCAAAGATAAAAAAGTACTTTTTTTAAGAGCCAAAGAGGTTACATCTTCTTTAAATACTATTTTAAAAGAAAACGGAGTATTTCTCGATGAGGAAGTAGTTTATGAAACCCTCTGTACCGATTGTAAAAAACTCTCAACTCCCCCTGAAAATTCAATTATTATCTTCTCTTCTCCTTCAACAATAAAATGTTTTTTTAAATGTTTCAGATGGGATGAGAGTTATACCGCCGTTACGATAGGTAAAAAAACAGCCTCATTTATGCCTAAGAATATGAAATATTTTTTATCCAAAGAGCAGACTATCGATTCATGTATAAAATTTGCTAGAAATTTAAGAAAAAAAATATTATAATACTTTTTAAATAAGAGTTACAATTGTAACTTTTTATAAGAAATGTTATAATTAGGTTTAAGAATGTTTCTTTCTTGAAAAGAGATATTCTTAAACCTAAGTGAAGCGCTACCCATTAAATTGAGGGTCCGACAGAAAAGTATCTGCGGGAAGCGTATGGTTTTGGTGTGTCGATATTTTCGTTTGAGCTTTTTGGTTAAAGCGAGAATCTATCGCCTAAAGAAACCGTCATTCCTGCATCGTTGGCTAATTAGGGCCACATCAAAATGGAACGCTCACTTGGGTTTTTCTTATTTGGAGAAAATTTATATGAATGTTTTAATTATCGGAAGCGGAGGAAGAGAGTATTCGATAGGATACGCTTTAAATCAGGAAAAAAAAGTTAATAATATTTTTTATGCTCCCGGTAACGGAGCAACTTCCAATTTCGCACAGAATTTGGATATAAAAGATTATAAAAAGTTGGCAGAATTTGCCAAAAACAATGATATCGATCTGACAATCGTAGGACCTGAGGCTCCGTTGGTTGAGGGAGTTGTGGATATCTTTAAAAATGAGGGATTGACGATATTTGGTCCTTCAAAAGATGCTGCAAAACTCGAAGGTTCCAAAGTCTATATGAAAAATTTTCTTTCCCGTAACAATATCCCCACAGCCCGTTATATAGAAACCGATGATGAAAAAAAAGCTATGGATTTTATAGAAAGTTTGACACTTCCCATAGTTGTAAAAGCCGACGGTTTGTGTGCCGGTAAAGGTGTTATTATTGCCAAAACAAAAGATGAAGCCAAAAATGCCGCAAAAGACATGTTAAGCGGCAAGAGTTTTTCGGATGCCGGTAAAACTATCGTGATAGAGGAGTTTTTAGACGGATATGAACTTTCCGTCTTTGCGATATGTGACGGAGAGAATTACAAAGTACTTCCCGCAGCACAGGATCACAAAAGACTTTTGGATAATGACGAAGGACCAAATACCGGCGGTATGGGTGCTTATGCGCCTACTTTGCTGATTGATGAAGAACTTTATAAAAAGATAGAAGAGAGAGTTATAAAACCGACTTTAAAAGGTATGCAAAAAGAGGGTGCGCCTTATGAGGGTGTACTTTTTATAGGTTTGATGATCGTTAAAGGTGAACCCGTTGTTTTGGAATACAATGTAAGATTTGGAGATCCCGAATGTGAAGTTCTCATGCCTCTTATAAAAAGTTCCGTTTTTGATCTTTTTTACAAAGGTGCTACCAAAGATCTCTCGTCTTTGGATATAAAATTTTATGATAAATATGCTGTCGGTGTCGTAATGGTAAGCGAAAACTATCCCTACTCCTCTTCGACTCCTGCCGAAATTATTGTTGATGAGATAGTGCATGAAGGTCTAAAAGAAAACTCTCATATATCTTATGCAGGTGTCTCGAAAACGGATGACAAACTTTATGCAACAGGCGGAAGAGTTCTTGTCTGTGTAGGAATGGGCGAGAGTATAAGAGAGGCAAGAGACTATGCCTACAGTCTTTGCGGACAGGTTCATTTTGCCGGTAAAAAATTTAGAACAGATATAGCTTATCAAGCTTTATCCGAGGATTGATAAAGCCGTTATGAATGGAGAGATTTTAGACAGATTAGAACGAGAGAACATAGAACTTGCCACTGTCAATAAAAGAGGGTGGGCATATTTTATAGATGAGATTATCGTATCAATACTTTTCTCTTTTATCTATTGGGATCATATCTCAGGCGCAAAAACTCCCGAAGAGATGATTCTTGTAATAAATACCTCTTTTTACTATGTTGTTTTATTGAAAATCATTTATCAGACATTTTTTGTATGGCAATATGGTGCAACGCCCGGTAAAATGTTTCTGAAAATTCAAATAATTGACAGAAATATTTTTGAAAAACCATCCTTTATATCAGCCTTGAACAGAGCCGTTGTCAGAATTTTTAGTGAAATGTTCTTTTATCTGGGGTTTATCTGGGCATTTTTAAATCCTCTAAAAGAGACATGGCATGACAAATTAGCCAAAACATTGGTTATTGATGTTTAAATTTATCGCAACTGTTATTTTTCTTTCTCTCTCTTTGTATGCTGCCAATGTAAAGGGAAACTATCAGATATTGGCAAATCAGGTGGAAACGGAAGGAGACTATATCTATGCTTTGGGAGATGTGATAGTATATAGCAAAGAGTATGTTTTAAATGCGGACAGAGTGGTTTTTGATAAAAGGACTCAAGATATCGAACTTTTTGGCAATGTTCATATACTGGGTTTGGATAACAAAGCCATTAATTCAAAATATATAAAATTAAATCTAAAAAGCAAAGAGCTGAGTTCCTCTCCCTTTTTCTTTTTCGATCCTCAAACTCAGGTTTGGATAGACAGTTACGAAGCCAAATCGGATGATAACAGATATATAACAAACCACTCTATTATATCAAG
Organism: uncultured Campylobacterales bacterium; assembly: GCA_964450755.1. Classification (GTDB taxonomy): domain Bacteria; phylum Campylobacterota; class Campylobacteria; order Campylobacterales; family JAADDG01; genus JAADDG01. Next base: position 20,320 of record CAYVDJ010000110.1, on the reverse strand, counting down.
TTGCGATGTGAAAAATCCCGATTGGAAAATCACTTTTTCAAGCGGTGTCTATAATAAAAAAAGCAGTATGGTAACAATAAAAAATGCCCTTTTGTATGCTGGAAAAATTCCGGTGCTGTATCTTCCGTATTTTAGCTTTCCTACTGACAAATCCCGCCACAGCGGACTTTTAAGACCATCTGGGGGTTATGAGAAAGAGGAGGGGATCTATTATAGACAGCCTCTTTATATAGTTTTATCCTCCAACAGTGATATTGAGATATCACCTCAGATAAGAACTCTTCGGGGTAAAGGACTTTATGCAACATTGCGTTTTGCAGACTCTTTGTACTCAAACGGTTTGATAAGAGTCGGAACTTTTGCCGAAAAGTACGGTTACTATGACAAATACAATCTCAAAAACAGACATCACAGAGGTTTTGAGATAGATTACAGCAGAAAAAAAGTTTTCAGCGGATATTTTGATACAGATGTCAAAGACGGTTTGCTTATCGATCTTACATATCTAAATGATATAGATTATTTAAATCTTCAAGAGAGCAATCACAAAAAGATATTTAACAAACTTGTTACATCAAAGATAAACTATTTTTTGGATACGAATGAAAACTATTTTGGATTATATGCAAAATACTTTATAGATACCGATAAAGTTTCAAATGACGATACTCTGCAAACTCTTCCCTCTTTGCAGTACCACAAAGTCATACAGCCTGTATTTTTAGACAATCTTTTATATTCTTCAGATTTTAAGTTTAAAAACTGGTACAGAAAAGAGGGAGTTACTGCAAAACAGTATGAACTTTCTGTTCCTTTAAGTCTTTATTTTTCTATTTTTGATAATTATCTTAATTTCTCTGCCTCTGAAAATCTCTATTTTACCTATGTGGATTATGACAATTCAGACAGTGTTATCAAAAACGGCAGTTATTTCAGCAACTATCACAAACTCTCTTTAAACAGTGATCTTTTGAAAAAATATAACAGTTTTATTCATAATGTAAATTTGGATTTGGATTTTATAATACCGAGTGCCGAAAACAAAAAGGGAGATTTTTCTGATTTTATAGCTTTGAACAAGGAGAAAAAAAGCTTAAATTTTAGATTAAGCCAATTTTTCTATAATAACAGTGGTTTTAATTTTTTGTTGCACAGATTAAATCAGTCCTATTATTTTGATAAAGATCTTTATAAATACGGTGATTTGGAAAATGAGATAAGATACAGATACTCAAAAAATTTTCAAATTGACAATCAGCTGTTTTACTCTTATGAAAACAGAAAACTCAGAAAATCCCAAACCACCATTCTTTATAAAAAGAGATACTTTGATCTGAAAATGATACACAATTACGAAGTTTCCAAAAAAAGTGAGGATTCCAACTTTCTTATTACCAAATTTGATACGAAATTGATTCAAAAGTATAATTTTTTTGCAGGTATCGATTATGATATTAAAAACAGATTTACAAAAGAGTGGAAAGTAGGATGGATATTTAAAAAAAGATGCTGGAATTATAAACTGACCTACAGGCAGAGTATAACACCGAGTCTGACAAGTATCGGAACACAGTCTGTTACAAAAAAGGGAGTGTTTTTGACTTTAAACCTTGTACCTATCGGAGGTATTCATTATGAATTTTCCAAATCATCAAATTTTTCACAGGAGTAATATATGAAAAATGAAGCAAAAGTAGGATTTTTTGTTTTTTTAGGGCTTCTTTTTCTTTTTTTGTTAAGTACGCAGGTAAGCAAATTCAGTAACTTTGGCAAAGAGGGATATCCTCTGTACTCTTATGTAAAAAATGCCGCCGGTTTGGATAAAAATTCAAAAGTCAAAATCAACGGAATAGACGGAGGGTATCTCAAAAACATGAGCATAGACAATGCCCGTGTCAAATTGGAACTTTTTGTTTACAACAGTGTAAAAATACCAAAAGATTCCGTTTTGAGATTGACTCAGGACTCTATGTTGGGAGGCAAATATGCCGAGATACTTTTGGGAGAATCAAATGAATATCTAAAAGAGGGTGATACTGTCAAGAGCCAAAAAGAGCTTTTGGGATTTGATTCTGCAAGTGACAGTCTTGCCAAAGCGGCTGATGAGTTTAAATCTTTTATACAGGAATTTAGAAGTATGATGGATGAAACTTCAAGAGACAATCTGAAAAATACTTTTGCCAATTTGGAACAGATAACGGCAGAGTTAAAAAAGTTTATACATACAGAAGATTTAAACAATACAATGAATCAGTTTACAGGTATGGCAAAGAATCTTTCTGATGCCGGAAAAAAGTTTGGTTCAATGTCTGATGAGTTTAAAAGAACTGCTTATCTTCTTAACAAAAAACTTCCCGATATTCTGGAAAGACTTGATGCTTTAAGCGCAGATCTAAAGAGTGTGGGAGGTGATGCAAAAGAGAAACTTCCTCCTCTGTTTGATAAATTTACGGCTGTCGGAGATGATTTGAGTGATCTTTTAAAGAAAAACAAAAAACCTTTGGGAAGTGCAATACAATCAGCAGATCAGTTTTTCTCAAAAGGGGGAGAAACTTTTGAAACGATAGGCGAATATATCAATTCTCTTGCAAATATAGAACTAGAGGTTGGACTTCGCGGTGAATATATGCTTGATGACAAGTATAACAAAAGTTATTTTACACTTGATTACAAACCAAATGCCACAAGATCATATATTTTTGAAGCGGCGGCAATGGATGATTACAGCAGATATGACGCAAACGGTAATCTTGTCCTTCCTTCAAAACATGAAAAGTCTAAATTTGTTATTTCAGCTCAAATTGCAAAAAGATATGATAATCTAAGGATAAGAGCCGGTATTATCGAAAATACAGGTGGAGTCGGAGCAGATTATTATCTGTTTAATGATAAATTAAGAGCCTGTGTGGAGGTATTTGATTTTAATGCCGAAAATGATGTAAGAGGAAGCAATGCACATCTGAAAACGGCTTTGAGATATACGATGCTCAGACATATAGATACATATATCGGTGTGGATAATATTTTAAATAACAGAAGTAGAAATGTATTTTTGGGTTTTGGAGTGCATTTTGTGGATAACGATCTAAAACTTCTTTTGGGCAGTTCAAATGTCGGGAGTTTTGTTAAGTGACGGATGAAAAAAGCGTGAAGGCGATCCAACACGCTTTAAAAGTTTTAAATCTTCCTGCCTTTGTCTCTTTTAAAGAGATCAAACAGAGATACAGAAATCTTTCCAAAAAATTTCATCCCGATCTTCAGAGTGAAGAGAAACATAAAATGCAGGAGATAAATGAAGCATATTTTGTTTTAAAGAGTTATATAGAAGATTACAGATTTACTTTTTCAAAAGAAGAGATATTAAAACAGTTTCCACAGGAGCAGCATGCCTCAAAATTCAAGTTCTAAACTTTACAAATTTGAAAACAGATTTGATGCGGCAGTCAAACTTTTGGATATACTTCCTCTTCACAGAATGAAAGAGGAAGATTGGCTGATAGTGGCGATATCCAAAGGTGCGATACCGATAGCCAATTTTATTTCAAAAAAGCTTTTTTTAGAACTTGAGATTATTTTTATGGAATCTATATATGCACTTAATAATCAAGAATGTATAGTTGCAATGGTAAGTGAAACCGAAGATATTGTAAGTCATAAAAAGCTTGTGGATTGTTTTAATATCTCTTTGGATTATATATACGGAGAAGCGCATAGAAAACATGAAGAGAAAATAATCAAAAATCTTTATATATATAAAAACGGTAATGTAATAGATAATATAAAAGGCAAAAATATTTTGATGATAGATGAGGGTTGTGAAAGCGGATTGACAGCTTTGACGGCTTTGAAATCCATCATAAACCAAAATGCCAAATCGGTATCTTTTGCAGTTCCTGTTATTCCAAAAGATGTACAAAAAAGTCTGCTTTCGGTGATAGATGAGATTTTTTATCTTTATTCGATAGAGGATTTTATAGATGTGGAATATTATTATAAAGATTTGTATGAGGTAGAGAGTGATACGATAAAAGAGATTTTGAGTAATAATGAAAAATTTTTAAACTAATCAAGGAGATTTAAGAAATTATGGGTTGTAAAATTGATATTGAAGTTAACAATATAAAAGAGAGATATGAGATAGGATACATTGCAAAACAGGCAAGCGGATCGGTACTGATGAGAAGAGGCAAAGCGGTTATGATAGCTGCGGTGGCAAGAGATGATATTATGGTAGATGAGGATTTTCTTCCCCTGTCTGTTCAATATATAGAAAAATCCTATGCTGCCGGAAAAATACCCGGAGGTTTTATCAAAAGAGAATCAAAACCCGGAGATTTTGAGGCATTGACAGCCAGAATAATAGACAGAAGTTTAAGACCTCTTTTCCCCAAAGGTTATGCTTATCCTACACAGATAACGGTATTTGTCGTAAGTTCCGATGAAGATGTGGATATGCAGGTTATGGCTCTAAATGCCGCTTCATGCGCTCTTTTTGTATCTGACATTCCTGTAAATACGCCGGTATGTGGAGTAAGAATAGGAAAGATAAATGATGATTTTGTGATAAATCCTACAAATTCCAAACTCAAAGAGAGTGCTCTTGATCTCTATGTAGCCGGTACAAAAGATCAGCTTTTGATGATAGAGATGCGATCTATCGCTACAATGGAGGCTGATGTATTCCCATATCCCGAAGTTGATCCTCTGCTTGATCCCACTATTGCCGAAAATGTTGTAATGACTCAAAAAAGCAATGAGGTCAGTAATGATGAGATGGTAAAAGCTCTTGAATTGGCACAATCATCTATACAGGAGGCTGCAAAAGCGTATGAGAGCAGTTTCACAGAACTCAAAAAAGAGGATGCTTCTTTGGAATACAAAGATGAAAAAGTCAATGAATCGCTTTATATCTATATAGATGAGTTTTATAAAGAAGCTGTATATGACGCTATCAGTCAAATGGCAAAAAGTGAAAGAGCAACTCAACTGAAAATGATTGCAAAAAAAATTCTTGAAGATGATATAGCCAAAGAGCAGGAGTGGGATACGGAACTTGTTATGAATGTTCTGAATGTCTATAAAAGAGAAGTGGTCAGAAAGATGATTGTTCAAGAGCATAAAAGAGCTGACGGAAGAGGGCTTAAAGATGTGAGAGATATCTCTATCGAAACAAATATACTTCCTTCCGTTCACGGTTCTGTTCTTTTTACAAGAGGTCAGACCCAGGCTTTGGTAACAACTACGATAGGAAGTTCCCAGGATGCCCAAATGTATGATCTTTTGACAGAAAAGAGCGCAAGTTATGAGAGGTTTATGGTTCATTACAATTTTCCGGGATTTTCCGTAGGTGAGGCTTCACCTCTCAGACCTCCAAGCAGAAGGGAGCTTGGACATGGAAATCTTGCAAAAAGAGCGATAGAACCTGTTTTGTCAAAAAATGAAAACAGAACGATCAGACTCGTATCGGAGATTTTGGAATCAAACGGTTCCTCCTCCATGGCTACCGTATGCGGCGGTTCTCTGGCTTTGAAAGCCGCTGATATAGAGGTGGAAAAACTTGTTGCCGGTGTGGCGATGGGACTTGTTTTTGAAGATGGAAAATATGCTATCTTAACCGATATCATGGGACTTGAAGATCATGACGGAGATATGGATTTTAAAGTAGCGGGAACCAGAGAAGGTATAACTGCCCTTCAAATGGACATAAAACTCGGCGGAATAGACAAAGAGATATTAAAAGAGGCTCTTATCCAGGCAGCAGAAGCAAGAGATCATATACTTGATATCATGGAAGAGGCAGCAGAAAAGATAGTGATCAATGAAGAGCTTTTGCCTTCATCCCATACTTTTAATATCAACCCTTCCAAAATAGCCGATATCATAGGACAGGCAGGTAAAACCATAAAAGAGATCATAGAAAAATTTGAGGTTTCCGTGGATATAAACAGAGACAAAGGTGAAGTTACGGTTGCGGGAGGCAGCAAGGCAAAAGTAAAAGCCGCCTGTGATCATATTCAAGAAATCACCCAAAGAAGAAGCAGTGGCAGAAGAGAGCAAAGCAGTGTAAAATTTGAAGAGGGTAGGGAGTATGAAGGCAAAGTGGTAAGAGTTACCGATTTTGGAGCTTTTGTAGAACTTCCCGGAGGCGTTGACGGACTGCTTCATATATCGAAACTAGCAGAAGGCAGAGTAAACAAAGTTACCGATGTGGTAAATGTGGGTGATAAGGTAAAAGTAAAAGTTTTGAGCCAAAAAGGTCATAAAATAGAACTTGCATTTGTTTCAAAATAAGGTTTGTTTAACAAAAAATGGGTTATAATCCCAACCGAACAAAGTGATAAGTAGGGATACGCAAGCCGAACGGACTTTGTTGAAAAATCTTAGGAGTTTTTTATGAAAAAATTACTTTTTCTAATCGTTGCTATCGCAACTGCTGCATTTGCAGGTGAAGGTGCCGCTGCCGGTGAAACACTTAAAGCTTACTCAGTACTTGCTGCCGGTGTAGGTTTGGGACTTGCTGCTCTTGGAGGAGCTGTAGGTATGGGTAGTACTGCTGCTGCTACAATCGCAGGAACTGCAAGAAATCCTGGTCTTGGCGGAAAACTTATGACTACGATGTTTATCGCATTGGCGATGATCGAAGCGCAAGTTATTTATGCATTGGTTATTGCACTAATCGCACTTTACGCAAATCCTTATATGTAATAGTAAAAAAGAGAGCTTTTAGGCTCTCTTTTATCTCTTTTGCGCAGGTGGTGGAATGGTAGACACGCTATCTTGAGGGGGTAGTGAGCCAAGCTCGTGCGGGTTCAAGTCCCGCTCTGCGCACCATTTTATTTATCTTCTTTGTTTATAATTCAATATTAACCGGTTAAAACCTTTTTTTCTACAAGAAACACAACTTCAGTCGCGTACTGGGAGGTTTCAATCTCTCTATAATTTCAAATTTTATTTTTTCTATATCTATCATAAATCTATTATATCAAAAAGCCTTTAAAAAGTAAAAGCATTCAAGTGCCATTCAGTCCAATTCCATTTCCCTACCTCAACGACTCTATCGCCTGTGTGGCTATGTCTATCAGACCGTCGGCTCCGGGGATAAATGAGAAGAGGGATGTTCCTATCCCTCCCCAGATGATGATTATCGCCATTGCTCCTATCAAAACGGTGCTTATGCTAAATTCAAACTTTTTCTTCTGATCATCTGAAGAGTAAAAGTACATAACGGCTATGAGTTTAAAGTAGTAGTAAACAGAGATAAACGCCGTTATGATTCCAAGCGCGGCGAGTGCTATCTCTCCGGCTTCTATGGCGCTTGTGAAGATGTAAAATTTTCCCAAAAATCCTATCGTTGAGGGAAAACCAGAAAGTGAGAGCATAAATACCGCCATCATCGCTGCAAGGTATGGTCTTTGTTGGGCAAAACCTTTAAAATCATCATAAGTAAACTGTCTTTTTGCATCAGAAGAGAGGAAACTCAGTATCCCGAATGCTCCGACCGAACTTAGAAAATATGCTATCAGATAAAACATGATGGCAGGTGCCGCATATTTTGCTCCGAGTCCTACAGATGAGAGAGCGATGAGCATATAACCGCTGTGAACGATACTTGAACCAGAAAGCATTCTTTTTAAAACTTTTTGGGAGTAGGCAAGCCATGATCCAATAAGCAGAGTCAAAACCGTTATAACCTGCAAGATTGATGACCAAAGAGCATTTATCTCTTTGAAATCCACCAGATAGATCCGAAGAGCTATCGCAAACAGGGCGATTTTGAAAGTGGAAGCCATAAACATCGTTACGGGAAACGGTGCGCCGTGATAGACATCAAGCACCCATGCATGAAAAGGGGCTGCGCCTATCTTGAAAAGTATCGTTATCATTATCAAAGTTGCGCCCATATAAACGGGGATCAGCTTCTCTCCGTGGGAAGAAGAGACAAAAGAGGCTATATCATAGATATTTGTAGAATCAACCGCCCCGTAGATGAGAGCAGATCCCAGTATAAAAAACGAACTTGTAAAAGAGCCCAAAACGAGATATTTAAACATCGCTTCACCGCTTAAAGGGTTGTTTTTGTGATATCCCACAAGAGCATAGATACTGATAGATGCCAACTCCAAAGCGATAAAAGCGCTGATTAGCTCGTTTGAGTGGGCGAGAGTCATCATCCCGAAAATACTAAAAAGTATGAGAGCAAAAAACTCTCCGCTGTAATATTTTCTCTTTTTCAGATAAACACTGTTTACCAAAAGAGTAAAAACAGCTCCGAGCAAAAACATCAGATCAAAAAGGATTGAAAAATCATCTACGATATACATCTTGAAAAAGAGCTTTGAAAATGCAAAAAATCTTTCACCGCTTCCGTATCGCGGCAGTTCTATGACAAAAGCCAGAGTTAAAAAAGCTATTGCCAAAAGATTGTAGTTTTGAAGCTTTATTTTGTTAAAAGCGCTTAAAAACATCAAAACCAAACCGCCAAAAGCCACTATGAGAGGAGGTAAAATGAGATTGATATCTTCTATCATAATGTACCTCCGACTTTTAATGCCACCTCTTTTAACATGGCATTTAACTGAGGATCAAAAAGCGGTGTAAAAAGAGAAGGTGCCAGACCGCTTATAAGCAAAAGCAAAGCCAGAGGCAGGAGTATAAATATCTCTTTTATATTCAGATCCTCAAAACCGACAGTTGCTTTTTTGACTTTTGAGTAAAGTACTCTTTGCATCATCCAAAAAAGATACATTATAGATCCAAGCATTGAGAGAGATGCAAAAAATCCCAAAAAGATATGATGTTTAAAAGCTCCTATGATGATAAGAAGCTCTCCGACAAATCCGCCGGTTGATGGTACTCCCGCTATACAAAGAGCAAAAAAGAGAAAGAAAAAAGCAAATTTCGGTGCAGAAGAAGCGATACCTCCAAGCTCTTTTATAGAAACCGTCTTTATCCTTTTTGCCAAAAAACCTATCATTATAAAGATTCCCCCACTTGCCAGAGCATGAGTGGCTATCAGATACAAACTGCCACTCCATGCGTAGATATTTGTCAAAAAAAGTCCAAGAGCTATCATCGAAAGATGCGCTCCGGAAGAAAATGCAAACATTCTTTTGAGATTGTCCTCCATGATTGCATGAATTGCATAAAAAACAACTCCGATAACCGCCAAAGCGATGATAAAAGGAGCGTAATAATCAAGAGTTCTCTCAAACAGTTCATAACCAAATCTCCAGAGTCCGTAAATACCGAGTTTTGCCATAATGGCAGAGAGTATCACGGTAGAAGGGGTAGGAGAGGAGGAGTATGCCGGAGCCATCCATGTATGAAATCCCACAAGAGGTATTTTTATGGCAAATGCAAGTAAAAAACCTCCCACAAGCCAGACAGAAGCGGTGGGATCAAGTGACAGGGAGGAGAGATCATTTAGAGCAAAACTCCAAAAACCGTTTTTCTCAAAAAATCTGTATCCTATATAAAGGATCGCCAAAAGCATACTCATAGATCCCATAACAGTCATCAAAATAATCTTCATGGCATTGAAACTGTTTAGTGAATACTCATGCCCGTAACGACCTATCAGGATAAAGATCGGTAAAAGCATCGTTTCCCAAAAAAGATAAAAAAGTATCAGATCCAAAGACAAAAGCGCCCCTGTTACACCTGTTTGAAGCAAAAGCATATTGTACCAGTATCCCTTTTGTTTCTCATCCCACATGTAAAGATATAGAAGAAACATCAAAAGAGATATCAAAAACAAGATCACAAGCGAAATGGCATCCACTCCTACAAAATATGTAATTCCATAGCTTTTTATCCATGGCGCTATTCTTACAAACTGCATCCCCAAAGAGGGATCGAAATTTGCTATGAGCAGACAGACCATACCCAAAATGACAGCCGAAGAGATCAAAGCACCTGTTTTTACAACTTTCAAAGGCACTCTGAAAAGTCCCAGTACAACCGCTACTACAAGAGGTAAAAAGATAATGTATGATAAAAATTTTTCCACTATTTACCTCCCGCAAGTATCGCTATGGATATGGCGCTTACGCCTATCATGATATAAAGAGCATAAAATCTCACATTGCCGTTGTTCAAAAGAGCAGCCACCTTTGCCGCATAGCGATAGCCGTTTACGCTTTTGAAGATTATCCCGTCAAATATCTTTTGATCGACAACCCTGTCGCTAAACAGACTTAAATATCTCAAAGATGATACAAATACTTTTTCATACAATTCATCGATATAAAATTTATTTTTAGCCCATTTGGCAAAAATGGTGGAATTTAGAGGATTGTTTATCTCTTTTATATGAAAAAGATAAGCGGTATAGATTCCCATAGATACGACGATAAGATTTAAAAGGGTTAGCATATACTCCAAAGAGAAAGAAAGATGATATTTTATATCAGGAAGCATGAGAAATTCCAAAAAAGTTTCATTTCCTCCAAATGCTTTTGGCACTCCCAAAAATCCCGCCGTTGCACTTCCAAAAGCCAAAACGATCAAAGGATAGATCATGCTTTTTGGAAGTGATTTTAAATTTTTGTGTTTACTCTCTTTGAAAAAGACGATAAACATCATTCTAAACATATAATATGCCGTAAGCATAGCCGTAAAAACCGCTATCATCCAGACAAGATAATCCCCTTTTGCAAAAGAGGCTGATATAATGGCATCTTTGCTGAAAAATCCGGCAAAAGGAGGGATACCGCAGATAGCAAAAGTTGCTGTCATCATCGTGATATAGACGATTTTCAATCTCTCTTTCAACCCGCCCATTTTAAAGATGTTTTGTTCGTGGTGCAAAGCTATGATCACAGCTCCCGCCCCCATAAACAAAAGAGCTTTGAAAAATGCGTGTGTAAATACATGAAATATCGCGCTTGAGTATGCTCCAAGTCCTGCGGCTGTAAACATATATCCGAGTTGGGACATCGTAGAATATGCCAAAATCTTTTTGATATCATCCTGATAGGAGGCTATAACGGCTGCCAAAAGTGCAGAGAAGATACCGACAAGTGCTATAAATTCTCCCGCCAACGGAGTCAGTTTGTACAAAAAGGAAAATCGCGCCACCATATAGACTCCCGCCGTTACCATTGTTGCCGCATGGATAAGAGCCGAAACCGGTGTGGGTCCTGCCATTGCATCGGGAAGCCAGACATAAAGCGGGATTTGAGCCGATTTTCCCATCGCTCCTACAAAAAGCAAAAATCCTATCAGAGTCAAAGTTGCCCTGTCTATGAGTTCTATATGACTTTTTATCTCCTCAAAAGAGAAAATCCCTCCACCAAGGGAGACAAAAAGGATCGCAAGTGCGGTGATAAAGCCAAAATCCCCCACACGGTTTAGTATAAAAGCCTTGTTTGCCGCTTTCATGTTCAAAGGATCTTCAAAATAAAATCCTATCAGCAAAAACGAAGCAAGACCGACAAGTTCCCAGCCTATGAACATGATCACGGGACTTGCCGCCAAAACCAGCAAAAGCATACTTCCCATAAAAAAGTTAAAATAGGCAAAAAACTCTCCAAATCTCCTCTCACCTTTCATATATCCCGCTGCATAGATGTGTATGAGAGTTCCTATAAAAGTGATAAAGAGGATCATAACCGTACTTAATCTGTCAAGTACCAAAGAGAACTCTATATTTAAAATTCCCACACTGATCCAGTTAAAAAGAGTCTCTTTTAAAACGGTATCATTGTAAAAAGCTGTAACAAGAGACAAAACAGCAGATATCGCCGATGCAAATATCGCAAAAAGTGAGTAAAATTTCTCGCCCACTCTCTTTTTGGTATCAAACAGAGCCGTTATGCGTAGGAAAAAAGAGCTTAAAAAGGGTATGAATATAATCCAAAAAAGAAGTTTGCTCATGAAAATTCCTTTTGAGAGAGTGATGTGTGATCATTGGAATCTATCGATTTTTTGTTTCGGTACAACTGCATGATGATCGCCAGAAATACTCCGGCTTCAGCAGCGATTACCGCCATCATCAAAAGAGCGATTGCGGATGCGTTCATATTGCCGTTTGTTTTGGAGAAGGCGGCAAGTATCAGGTTTATCGCATTTAACATCAACTCAACTGACATATAGATAACAAAAATATTTCTTCTGCTGATAACTCCGACAATTCCTATGCAAAAAAGAGCTATGGATAAGATATTAAATTCCAAAGGACTCATCTGTAAAGCTCCTTTCTTCCTATGATGATAGCTCCGACAAGAGCTGATAACAGCAAAACAGAAACTATCTCAAACGGTAAAATCCAGTTGTTAAACAGAGCCTCTCCCATACTTTTTATATCTCCGAAATTCTCTTTTATCTCTTTGAAATTTCCGATTTTTGATACTCCTTTGTAAAGCATGATCGCAAAAGGGATAAGAAGGAGGGATGAAAATACAATCCATATATTTTTATAAGGCTCTTTTGGCATATTTTTATCTTTTAGATTCATAGTCATTATCACTATCAGAGTCAAAACAACAACCGCTCCTACACTCACCATCAGTTGAGCCAAAAACAAAAAGCTGTTGTTCAAAAGCGCAAAAAGTCCCGCTACGGCTATGAGAGCCGTCAAAAATCCAAAAGCACTGTAAATTATCGATTCAGCCCAGATAACCGTTATGCTTCCTATCAGCAAAAATATTGCCAAAAGTGCGAATATACTATTTTCCAGCAACACTGTACTCCCTCCCAAATGCCCCTTTATGGGATAAAAGGCGTTCTTTATCCAAAACAAAATCCTCTCTTTTTTTGCCCGTTATCGAAAAGATACCGGTATCCATCCGTATAGCATCACACGGACACGCCTCTACGCAATAACCGCAAAAGATACATTCCAAAAGATCTATTTTGAAGCTTTTTGGCATTTTTTCGTCTATCCCGTCATCTCTTTGGGTGGCTTCTATAAAGATACAGTTGGAAGGACAGGCGGTTGCGCACATAAAACAGGCTACACATCTTATACTCTCGTCCTCTCTTTTTGTGAGTCTGTGAAGTCCTCTGTAACGGGAGGTGATATCTTTTGGCTGTTCTTCGGGATACTCCAAAACATCTACACTGTTTATATCGGTAATATTTTCATAAAGCCTTTTTAAAGTTACCTTCAGACCGTCCAAAACAGCGGGGAGATAGAGTCTTTCTCTTTTGTCTTTGCCGTATCTTGGTATCGTTTTGATTTTGTTTTTCATGATGAAACCCCTACAACGACGATTGCTGTTATAAATATATTTAACAAAGAGAGAGGCAGAAGATAGTACCACCCAAGCGTTTGAACCTGATCATAACGAAATCTTGGGAGTGTCCATCTGACGGCTATAAAAAAGAGGTTGAATATCATCAGTTTTATAACAAAAACTCCTATCTGAAAAAGCATAACGGCTATTTTGGAGGTTATATCACTTTTATCGACTACTCCGATATAAAAAAGGATTGTTTCCAAAACAACTGTCATCACAATCAGGGCTATTGTCAAAACTTTGGTTTCAAAATCTCTTCCTCCGTCTGTTGAGACACTTTTTCTTACTCTGTTGTTTTTTCTCATCCATCTGATGACAAAAAAGATTACAGAAGGTATAACAATCATCAAAGCGAAAGCAAAAAAGGTAAAATTATCCAAAAGCTCTTTCGTATCTGTCCATGGAAGCTGATATCCTCCGAAAAACATCGTTATAACGATTGCACTTGCGCTGTTCATGGCAACATATTCGCCCATAAAGAACATGGCAAATTTCATAGCCGTATATTCTGTAAAATATCCTGCCACTATCTCGCTCTCTCCCTCTGATATGTTAAAAGGCGCTCTGTTTGTTTCTGCGAAAACGGCAGTGATAAATATAACAGCCGCCAAAGGCTGTACGACAACTCCCCATGCGGGTAAAAATCCCAAAACGGTTGAACTTTGAAAATGAACCATTTGATTAAAATCGATACTGTTATAGGTGATAACCATAGAGATTACGCTAAGAGCCAAAGCAAGTTCATATCCTATCATTTGCGAAGATGCTCTCAAAGATCCGAGCAAAGAGTATTTGTTGTGGCTCAACCATCCTCCCATGACAGCTCCGATAACTCCAACCGATCCGATAGCCAAAAACCAGAGTATCCCATAATCAACAGGCAGAGCCTGAATCTTCAAAATCTCTTTGTCTATCACCAGATCATCGGCAAAAGGTATCACCATAAAAGCCAAAAGTGCGGCTGAAAATGTGATCATCGGCGCCAACATAAAAAGCCATCTTGCCTTTTTTATATGAGAGGGATAGTACTCCTCTTTGAAAACAAGTTTTATCACATCGGCAAAAGACTGTACGACTCCTCCGAGTCTGAATCCAAAAAGGTTTGTTCTGTTTGGACCTAAACGATCCTGAATCAAACCGGCTCCTCTTCTCTCAAGCCAGACCAAAACAGGGATCATCAAAAGAGCAAGGAGAGCGGCAAGGATAACAGATCCAAGAGTAGTTACAAGCATAGCCGTACTCATTTTTTATCCTTTAACATCTCTATCCATTCTATGATATTTGGTATCTTCTGTTTTGAGTGGATGGCTCTTTGTGAAAACTGTGTGATATTGTCCTCATTTATCAAAGTGCCTTCCGTTTCGCTGAAAGCCGCTATCGGCAGGATGAGATCTGCTTCAAACTCTTTGTGTGTCTGAAAGCTGATACTTTTTGGAGTCAAAAAGTTTTTAAATGCAGGATGGTTGAAGTTTATAACAAGCTCCAGTTTCTCTATATCCTCATAGGTTTGAGGGATATTGAGCTTTTGTATCCCTTTTGCGTTTGCGGCTCTGTTTTTGCTTTTTAGCCAGTCATCACCGAAAGATTCATCGATATAGATTTTCAAAGGAGAACAGACTGCGGCATTTAGAGTTTTTGCAAACTCTTTTATCGCTTCAAGCTCTTCAAGATAGAGATTTGCATCTGCCAAAATGAGAATATCTCCTTTTGTCTCTTTGATGATCTTTTCAAACTCTTTTGAAACATCTCCAAAATCTATGGTTTTGGAGTTCAAAAGGGCGTTGTACTGTCTGTTTATCCCAAGTTCTTTATAACTCATCCTCCCCTCATCGCATATAAAATATCCGTTTATATCGTGGTTTACTCTTGCTCTTATGCGATAGATCGTATCGTCTTTGTATTTCTCTTTGTTGTGATCTATGTAGATATTGCACCCTTTTGCGCATCCGTGGCAGATAGCGGGGGTTGATTTTAGAAACCAGACTCTTTGTTTAAATCTGAAATCCTTGTTTGTCAAGGCGCCGACGGGACAGAGTTCAACTATATTCATAGCGTAGGGATTGTTTAGTTTTTTTCCGGGCATTGTGGAGATACGGGAGTGGTTGCCTCTTCCTATGACTCCTAGTTCATGTGTTTTTGTGATATTGTCTGTAAATCTCACACATCTTTGGCAAAGAACACATCTTTCCTGATCCAAGATTACATTGTTTCCGATATCGAGATGTTTTTGCAAATGCACCTTTTTGGCTTTGTCTATTCTCCCTTCATAAACTCCGTAATCCATATAATAATCCTGCAATCTGCACTCTCCCGCCTGATCGCATACAGGGCAGTCAATCGGATGGTTGATAAGTTCCAACTCCAATATGTTTTTTCTCACTTTTTTTATCATATCGCTGTTGGTTTTTACAACCATTCCCTCTTTTACCGGAGTATCACAGGCTATTTGAGGTCGTTTTTTACCCTCTATCTCTACCATGCACATACGGCAGTTTCCGTCTGCTCCCAAAGCGTCGTGATAACAGAAATAGGGAACTTCCATATGCTCTTTTTTGAGAAGTTTTATGAGAAGTTCTCCCTCTTTTGCTTTTATCTCTTCATCATTTATTTTGACAGTTACCAGTTTTTCACTCATTTGACGCTCTTTAAAAAAGATTTGAATTCATCTTCAAATTTATTGACAAAAGCGTTTATGACTCCAGATACGGCAGGAGCAAAAACGCATATCGTTTTACCGTTCATCGTATCGCTTACATCCAGAAGGGTTTCGATATCCTGCATGGTTGCCTCTTTGTTTAAAATGGATGCTACGATATCTCTTACCCAGCCTGTTCCCTCTCTGCACGGTGTGCATTGTCCGCATGATTCACGGGCATAAAAATCCAGAAGGTTTTTTAAAGCTTTGACCATGGATGTATCTTCATCCATAACGATCATTCCCCCCGTACCCAAAGAGGAGCCGAATTTCTTCAGTGAATCATAATCAAGTCTTGCCTTTTTTACCTCATCGGCTGTCAGTACAGGTGTGGAAGCACCTCCTGGAATCACTGCTTTTAGTTTTTTCCCTCCCTTTATACCGCCTCCGAAACTCTCTATATACTCCATCATCGATACGCCGTATTCGCACTCATAAACTCCGGGATTGTTGATATGACCGCTAAGAGCAAACAAAAATGTTCCGGGTGAATTTTGGGTTCCGTATCTTAGATACCCTTCTGCGGAATTTTTTATGATATAGGGAACGGTTGCAATCGTCTCTACATTGTTTACAACAGTCGGATAACCAAAAAGATATTCCGGTTGAGGAGAGTGTGGTTTTAGTCTCGGATGTCCTCTTTTGCCCTCAAGTGATTCCAAAAGAGCTGATTTTTCTCCACAGATATAGGCTCCCGCGCCTCTGTGGATCGTTATATCGATACGGTAGGGGTGTCCCATCACTTTTTCGCCGATTATTCCCTTTTCATAGGCTTCATTGATGGCATTTTGTAAAATCTTTTGAAACTGATAATACTCTCCTCTTATATAGATATAAACATCATGCGCTCTTATCGCATAAGAGCTGATGATGATACCCTCTATCAAAAGATGTGGGTCTTTTGATATGATATATCTGTCTTTGAAAGTTCCGGGTTCGCTTTCGTCGCAGTTGACAACCAGAAAAGATTTTTCCGGATTTTTGGGCATCAAACACCATTTTTTGCCGGTATATGCGCCTCCGCCTCCTTTTCCTCTCAGTTTGCTTTGGGTGATGATATCTATGATCTCATCGGGCGTTTTTGAAAAAGCCTCTTTTATACTCTCATAAGCACCGTTTTTCAGAGCGGTTTTTAAAAGATGAGAATCTTTTACGGAGAAATTTTTGCTTACTATTTTTATCTCTCTCATTTTAGATCCTCTATTATTTTGTCTATCTTTTGGGTTGTCAGATTCTCATAAAGCGTATCGTTTATCTGCATAACCGGAGCGCTGTGGCAGGAACCGAGACATTCGACTTCACTGTAGGCAAACAGATTATTGTCTTTTATCTTTTCCTTTATATAAGATGCTATTTCATCTTTGCCGCAAAGAGAGCAGGAGAGAGTTTTGCATACTTTTATATTGTATCTGCTTGTTTTTTGAAGATGAAACATTTCATAAAAAGTTGCTGTTTTGTATATGTGCATAGGCGGAAGTT
Source organism: uncultured Campylobacterales bacterium (assembly GCA_964450755.1). Taxonomy (GTDB): domain Bacteria; phylum Campylobacterota; class Campylobacteria; order Campylobacterales; family JAADDG01; genus JAADDG01. The sequence goes on along the minus strand of CAYVDJ010000110.1, from coordinate 2,905 downwards.
TCGAGATATCCGCTATCTCTTCCATCGCTTCAAGCGGGATATAACCCTCCTGCTCCTGTGCCATCCAAAGAAGAGGCAGAACAAGAGCATTGTTGTTTGGATATCTCTTTTTCAGATCTTCTATCTTTTTGATATTTTCTTTTGTAAATGAAAAACTCATCTGTCCATCTCTCCGGCTATGATATTTAAGCTGCCAAGCGTCATGATGGCATCGGCTATCTGGTACCCCTCTATGATTTTTGGATAGGATGCCATGTGCAAAAAGCTCGGCGCTCTTACTTTTACTTTGTAGGGTATCCCGCTTCCGTCGCTTACGATAAAAAAACCAAGTTCTCCGTTGGCGGCTTCAAAGGAGCCGTAATGCTTTCCTTTTGGGACTTTTACTCCTTCGGTTATCAGTTTGAACTGGTTTATAACTCCTTCTATCGTGTTGTAAACATCCTCTTTTTTGGGAAGGGTTACTCTGTGATTGGATACATTGATATCGCCTTTTGGTAGTCGTTTTACAGCCTGTTTTATGATCTTCATACTCTCTTTCATCTCTTCAAATCTGACCATCATCCGATCATAGGTATCTCCCACACTTCCTACCGGTATATCAAAATCAAAGGTATCATAGTAATAGTAGGGTTTTGTAACTCTAAGATCATAAGCTACTCCACTTGCTCTTAGATTCGGTCCTGTGTAGCCAAAAAAGAGAGCCTCTTCTTTGCCAACAGGTGAAATATCCTGCACACGATCCAAAAATATTCTGTTGTGTTCTATCATTTTAAGGGTCATAAAGATACCCTTGTCCACCTTTTTGAGGACATCATTTAGATCATCTTCCCAACCCTCATAGAGATCATGAGCCATTCCGCCTATTCTCATAAAACTGTTTGTCAGTCTTGCGCCTGTCAGTTTGCTCAAAAAGTCGTAGGCATCGTTTCTTGGATTGAAAAGATACCAGTAGTTTGTCTGTGCGCCCATATCCAAAAGACCTGCCGCCAGACAGACAAGATGATCGATGATGCGGGATAATTCGCTCAAAATCACTCTTATAAAAACAGCACGGTCTGGAAGTGTCAGTCCAAGCATCTCTTCCACACTTTTTGCAAAAGCGATATTGTTCATAAGAGCAGAGCAGTAGTTTAGTCTGTCGGTATAGGGTATGATCTGATTGTAGGTGTGATTTTCACAGCTTTTTTCAAAACCTCTGTGCAGATAGCCTATCTCGCTTACCGCCGCAACGATCTTTTCTCCCTCAAGAGCGGTTATCGTTCTGATAGTTCCGTGACTTGCCGGATGGGAGGGACCGAAATTTAAGATCATCAACTCATCTTTGTCGATATCCAAACCTCTCTTTTTCAAAAGAGGTTCCATCTCGTCCATCAGATCCTGAGTTTTTGTGCAGTATTGCCCTTTGGTGATCTGATAATCTTTTCTTAGCGGATGCCCTGTAAATTCGTTGTGATTTAGGATCCTTTTTAGGGTAGGGTGGTTTATAAAAGAGATTCCGTATTGATCATAAACCTCTCTTTCCAACCAGTTGGCACTCTGATAGAGTGATACGATGCTTTTTATGCCCTGTTTCGGATCTTTTACAAGTACGCTCAGGGCAAAAGTCAAAGTAAACTCTTTTGATCTAAACAGATATATCAGTTCAAATCTTGATGAGGGAGGATTTGAAGAGTGTAAATGATCGATGGCGGTTATATCCAGAAGAAGGGATATTTTAAGTTCATCTTTTAGATATTTTACCACATCAAAAAGTTCTTTTTCATCTGTTCGTATAAGTTTTGTTCCTCTCATATCCTCAAGCAGGAAACTTTTGGGAAAATTTTTTATGATTTTATTTGATATCATCTAATTTTCCTTGAAAATCTTTACCGTGAATTTTATAAGAGGACTCTTTCCAGAGCTTTTTTTGTATATCAATCACCGCATCCAAAATAGCTTCGGGACGGGGAGGGCATCCGGCTATATAGACATCAACGGGGATTATCTCGTCAATTCCCTGTAAAGTTGTATAGTTGTCATAAAATCCTCCGCTGCTTGCACATGCTCCTACGCTTATAACCCATTTTGGTTCGGGCATCTGATCATAGATCTGTTTTAAGATGGGTGCCTGTTTGTAGCTGACAGTTCCCGCCACAATAAGCAGATCCGCATGACGGGGTGAAAATCTAAGCACTTCGGCTCCAAAACGGGAGATATCGTAACGACTCGCGGCAGTTGCCATAAACTCTATCGCACAACAGGCAGTCCCAAAAACAAAAGGCCATAAAGAGGATTGTCTGCCCCAGTCTATAACCGCATCAAGTTTGGTTGTAACGATAGAGTCTCCAAGAAGGTTTTGAGTGCTTATATCCATCTGAGAACTCCGAGTTTAAAAACATAAAAAAGACCGATTATGAGTATAAAGATAAATAAAAACATCTCAAAAATTCCAAAAATTCCAAGTTCTCTCAGATTGACAGCCCACGGAAAAAGAAACAAAACCTCTACATCAAAGATCAAAAATACAATTGCCACAAGATAAAATTTGACATTAAATCTGTCAAAAGGGTCTTTGATCGTTTTTCTCACTCCCCCTTCATAAGGCTCGTTTTTACGGATATTATCGCTTTTTGCGCCAAGATATTTTGTCATATGAAACAGCAAAGGCAACACAATCACCAGTGCCGCGATAACAGCAGAAGACAAGAATAAACGACTCTCCAAAACAACCCCCTCTTTATTAACGGAAAATTTTTACGAGATTATATTATATCTGACCTTACATACTATATCATATTCATAGCGGTTTTAGTGACATTTGAGTACGAGGCACTTTTATGAGTCATAGCCAAAGCTATGGCGACTTAAAAGTAACGAAGTAATCAAGTGTCAATAAAACCGTCCTTCGGATAAAGAGATAAAGTAC
>CAYVDJ010000109.1:0-3785 GCA_964450755.1 uncultured Campylobacterales bacterium | reverse complement strand
CTTTTTACCATGAGCCGCCGCCACCTCCGCCGCCTCCTCCGCCGGAGAATCCTCCTCCTCCGCTCATGCCTCCCGAAGAGGTGGAAGAGAGTGAGGAGAAGCTGTTTAAATCGTTTGAAAAAGTATTAAAACTTCCAAAATCTCCGTAGTACCATACAGGGGCGGGAGTTTCTGTGCGTTTATACAAAGAGAGCCAGTGTTTTACTTTGCCAAAAAGCATTGCAAAGGGAAGTGTTTTTTCAAGGTAGAGAGGATCTTCTTTTAGTATCCTTTTTATCTCATCTTCCTTGACTCTTTTTATAAATTCTTCAAAACCTTTTAGATGTAGATAGGCATCTGCCCCTTTTTGGGTAAAATCCCCTATTTTTCTGTAAGCCAGATATATAAAAATTGCACCCAATATTAAAAATGGTATGGGTGTAAAAAGGAGTTTTTGCAAACCGCCGATTTGTGAAATGAGTCCGCTAGAGAAGATAAACAGAGACATTCCCGTAAAAAATATTCCGAAAACTTTTCCGCTTTTGTCTTTTGATGACAAGATGATAAAAAGACCGGCGATGATAAAAACGGACATAAACCCTATCATTATCGTATCTGCGATACCGATTGTCATAACAGATGTGATAAATCCGAGTATTATAAAAGGGATAAAAATAAAAAAGCTTTTTTTCAAAAATTCTTTTCTTACCCTTTTTGGATTTTCCCTCATATATCCGTTGGCAACCGACCATTTGTAGAGATTTTCATTTATCTTTTCAAATCCTTTTCTCATTTTTTGGGCATTATTTGGATCATTTTTTGTTAAAACATAAAGGTCTGAATGAGGAAACAGAATATTTTCCAAAAGATATTTTTCATCAAAATCAAGCTCTTTGGAGTCTTTGTCGGTTCTTTTAAACGAGATCAGATCTTTTTCTTTGTAGATATCCATATATCCTTTTTGTGCAAGTTCTATAACAGCGGCTGAAAAATCTTTGGTATCGGCAAAACGATCATAGATAAGTCCCGCCTGAAGAACATCCATACCTTTTGGAGGCTCGTACATTGGAGCAATAGAGTGTTTGTCAAGAGATGATAAAGAGTGTTCTTTGTAAAAACGGTACAAAAAGAGCAAAAATGCTCCAAATGCCGGCCATTGCCAAAAAGCCAAAATATAGTCTGTAAATGAAGCGGTTGTATTCTCTTTTGAGCTTTGATCCAAAAGACCTTTTTTATATGCCGCTTCTACCGTAACTCCTTCATGCGGTTTTAGATCATGAACTTCTATCCTCACATGATTTTTGTCTATTCCATAAACTTTGGCTTTTGTCGAGGTTGAAGCGTATCTGCCCGTAAAAGTTGAAATTCTTGCATTCCCTTTTGTCAAAGAGGGAGGAAGATAGAGATCGATAACGGCTTTTTTAACGGGAACTTTCCATCCCGTACCTATCGCATTCCATCTGATAGCCTCGAAACGATCATTTTTGGGTAAAACTCCCTTTTTTACACTGTATCTTATCAAATAGCTGTGTTTTCCTTTGATCGTTTTTTTAGGATCTCCTATTTTCAGACGGATCATATCTCCTGCATCCGATGAAGAGGTATAGACCTTTTCCCATTTGGTCTCTTTGGAATCTCTCAGGATAAAAAAATCATCAAGTCCTATATTTTTGGGCAAAAAATCTGTTTTTACGGTATAGGGAATGTCCCGATAGATACCGTGTCGGTACTTCTCTCCAAAATCGTACAGGATATTTTCCTCTATGTTTAATGAACCAGATTGCAAAACCTCTATCTTTACATGATAGTCGGTTATGATCTCGGCAAAAAGAGAGGAGAGGACAAAGAGAAAGAGAATAATCTTTTTCATAGATTTATCTTTGGCATCTCTCTTGCTTTTTCATCATCAAGCTCAAAATACTCTCTTGGAGTAAAATTGAATTTTTTGGCGATGATGAGATCGGGAAAACTCTCTGTTTTGGCATTATAGTCTCTGACGATGGCATTATAATATCTTCTTGCATTTTGAATCGCCTCTTCGATACTGCTTAGTTCGTTTTGCAGTTTCAAAAAGGTGGTATTTGCTTTTAGATCGGGATATGCTTCTGCCAAAGCAAAAAGTTTTCCAAGAGAGTGGGTCAGGATATTTTCTGCTTCTTCTTTGTCTTTGATGCTTGAAGCGCTCATACTTTGGGATCTTGCTTTTACGATATCTTCAAGAGTTGATTTTTCATACTCTTTGTAGCCTTTGACCGTATCCACAAGGGCGGGGATGAGGTTATGTCTTCTTTTTAACTGCACATCGATATCAGACCATGAAGAGTCGATTCCTGCTTTTAAAGAGACAAAACCGTTATAAATGGCAACAAAATAGATTGCAACAGCTGCGATAATCACCAGTAAAATGATAAAACCCATTGAAAACTCCTTCATTAGTATTGTAATATCGGTTAAAATTTTTCAGTTTTTAAGTTTTATAATATCTTCTGTTCCTTTTTGTCAAGCTTAAAAAACAAAATTTATATTGAGAGAATATCAATACTTTGATTATTACTGTAATTTACGATATAAATAAAAAGAGATTTTTTCCGATTTAAAAACTGACCTTACGCACTATATCATATTCATAGCGGTTTTAGTGACATTTGAGTACGAGGCACTTTTATGAGTCATAGCCATAGCTATGGCGACTTAAAAGTAACGAAGTAATCGAGTGTCAATAAAACCGTCCTTTGGATAAAGAGATAAAGTACCTACTGCTTCGTTGGTTGTCTTTCACCATAGCTTTGGCTATGCTAAAAAACAACCGCCTTGCATTAGATACTTTCTCTCTTTACTATGGATACGATATAGTGTGTAAGGTCAGTTTTTAATAGTATATAGGTTTTTAGAGATGATTATATTTAAATATGATCATTTAAAAAGTTTTGTAATTTTATTTGCAATGATGGCAGTTTTTCTCTGATAATTCTTTCAATAAGTATTAAATTAACACCTTCATAATCATGAACTATAAAGTTTCTAACATCGTAAGCACCTTTTGTATCATCTAATAAATTTAATTGTTCTAGGATTTCTTTGTCTATTTTATTTAAAGATTCTCCGATTTGGGATAGATGCATTAAAATGGCAGGTTTTGCCTCAATTTCATCGTCTAATGCATTTGTAATATATTTATGTCTCTTGACTATTTCTTTTATATTTTCTATTTTTTTTATAATGAATTCTATTTTAGGTAAATTTTTAAACATCTATTTTATCTTTTAACATATATTTTTTAGCTATATCATTTAAAGTGCTGATATCAATTATATTGATTTTTTTTTGCAAATATTGTGAAATATCTTGTTTGAAATCATTTAGCATAGAAAATACTTTAAAAGGGTTTTCATAAAGTAAAATTTTATCTTCTATTTTATATAAAATATCCACATCACTGTTATCTTTAAAATCCCCTCTTGCATAACTTCCTACAATTCCTAAAATTTCTATACCCAGTTTTTTATATTTTGGTTTTAAAAATTGTATGGTTTTAATAATTTTATCTTCTCTCATTATAAAAGCTTTTACCTTTTTATGGATGTTTGTTTATTATAACATAAATTGATGTGATATTAGGATTGATGGAAAATTTATAGTGTAAGTGCTATAAACTATCAAATTTTTATCCAAGTTTTTTTTATATTGTTATTAACTGACCTTACGCACTATATCGTATTCATAGCGGTTTTAGTGACATTTGAGTACGAGGCACTTTTATGAGTCATAGCCATAGCTATGGCGACTTAAAAGTCAGTTTTTAATGG
>CAYVDJ010000108.1:0-38528 GCA_964450755.1 uncultured Campylobacterales bacterium | reverse complement strand
TTGAATAATAAAATCAATAAAAAAGTGTGAGGTAAAATTTAATTTCTCTCATGATAATTGATAAAAAATGTCAATGACGAATGGGGTTTGATATCCGCAACTTTTACCGTATAAGTATCGTCATCTAGTTTTTTATAATCCAAAACTACTCCGCTCATTTCAGAAGCAATTGTATCCAAAACAATACTTTTGGAAGGATAGATTTTAAATGTAAAATCTTTAATATTTTGTGGATTTGCATTTTTAACGGTTACGATAATATTCTTGTTTGTTATATTCCATGTTATATCGATATTTTTTACCAATAACACTCTTTTATAAAGTTCATAGCCGCTCAGTGGAGAAAAATCCGGATGTTCTTTTAAAAATTTGAAAAAATTTTCCAAAATATTGATATTGCTTCCGTAGGAGATAAGATGTGTATGAACACTTAAAGTATAGATACCGTTTAGATATCTAAGTACTGTTGCCTCTTTTAGTATCTGATTTGTTATTGTCTTTTGATCCCAATCGAGATTCATCAAATATGTATAATCATCTATACCGTGTCTTGGAATGGTCATCAGATTTTCATCATTCATAAAGGGGAAAAGTACATCTTTTTCTTTTTCCATCACATATTTGTAACCGCCTTTGCTTAGATAATGCTCCATCTTTTTATCTATCTCTTCGCGGGGAGGTCTGAAACCTCTTACTTTTTTACCGCTGATTTGTTCTATCACCTTTTTGGAGCCTATGGTCTCTTTTTTTACATAATCATCACTTTGTCCTGTGATCTTTTTGTGGGAAAAACTGTGGGATCCAAACTCCAAAAGAGGATTTTGAGAAGCTTTTTTGACGATGCCCGGATACTCTTTTGTCAGATATCCTACTAAAAAAGCAGTTACAGGAATATCATACTTTTTTGAAAGGTTTGAAAATCTTAAAAGATTTTCAAATTTATACTCTGTATCTTCGGAAGTGAACATAACATTTTCTTTATCCAAAAAAGGATATTTTCTTATAATCACATCTTTTTGCAAAAAATTAAACGCCCCTTTTATAAGTTTCTCAAAATAGGGAGTACTTTTTGGTGCTTCAAAAAAACTGTAGCTTGGAAAATTGAAATAGACCCATTTGCCTTTTTCATAATAACCGTGCCACATCATACCGGCTTTTTTCAAGGAGATCATACTCAAAGTTTTATCTATCAAAGGTGTTTGGGACTGGGTGTAATTGGTAAGCAAAACATCCGGCTCCAAAAAGGAGGGAGCATCAAAAACGGGGATATTGTCATAAAGTACAAGATCCATCCTTTTGCCTTTGGTATTGAAAAGCGTTACAGGAGAGAGAAGTTTTGGTGTCAAATATCCTCCCTCCTTTTTAAGGTCAAGATAGTTGTAATCTTTGCTGAATTTCAGTCCTGTTATCGAATTTAAAAATCTGTCTCCTATAAATTTGGCATTCTCATCGCTAAATGCCACATTATAGTTAAAAAGAAGATTTCCTCCCTTTTTCAAAAAAGATTTTATATCCTCTTTTACACCGCTTTCAAGAGCCAAAGTATCTATCAAAACCAGCTTGTCGCCGCTTTGAAGGGATTTTATCTTGTCAGTTTTTATGATTTTGACATCATAGGAGAGCTTTTTTAAAAAATCGGCAAATTTTTTAATCCTCTCTTCATATATCTCACTTCCCACACCATACTTTACAAATACTTTTTCGGTTGAAAGAGATTTCAAAAGATATACTCTTTTTTGGGCAATATTAAGAATCGCAAAATTTTTCGGCATATACTGTTCCATGATATTATAAGTGGCGTATGAAAAGATCATACTAAGAAGTATCAACAGCAATGCCAGTTTTACGCCGTAATAGCTCTCTTGTATCTTTGCACTGCTTTTAGTCAAAATTCTGCTCCTTGAAAAATATCTTTGATCTGTTTACATTGGACAATACCTCATCGTAACTCTGTTTTCTCTTCTCCTTTTTCCGCTCTCTTGCCTTATAAAGAAAATAGGCTATTATTCCAAATACCATCGTTAAAATAGTTACTATCAAAATGATAAAAGACATAAATGTTAAAAGTTTCATTACAGTTTTCCTTTCCTGTCCAGTTTTCCCCAGTTCATTTTGAGGTTAAACCACTCCTCTATCGTTGCAAATATTTTTGCTATATTGATGATAGAGATAAAAAATATCCGATAATATATCGCATAAAAAGCCAAAGAGAGCCTCTCTTTTGTGATCATCAGACAATATACCGCTCCGGCAACATCAAGTACGGTAAAAAGTATCCACCAATATACGATAAGGATACTAGCTCCCGATGTCAAAGCAAGATAGATGATGAAAAGATTGACCCAAAAATCCATAAAAGGCCACAAAATGGCCTCAAAAAGCATATACAAAAGAACAAAACTCAAAGCTTTGTTTTTTCTGAAATTCCAAAGGCTCTCTCTGTGCTTTTTGATGGATTGTAAAATCCCTCTTGTCCATCTGTATCTTTGTTTCAAAAGATCCAAAAGATTCTCCGGCGCTTCGGTGTAGGAGACGGCATCTATCTCAAAATCTATCTTGTAGCCTTTGCCGATAAGCCTCAAAGTCAAATCGCAATCTTCGGCAAAAGTATCATTTTCATATCCTCCGATATCCACAAGAGCCGATTTTCTAAACATTCCTATTGGACCTGGGATAATATTGACAAGTTTTAAAAGAGCCTGTCCGTTTCTTACCATATTCAGCCCCTCGATATACTCAAGAGCCTGAAGTTTGGTCCACATATTATCCTGATTTGTTACATAAACCGATCCCGCTACCGCTCCGATAGAGGGATCTCTAAAATGTTGAACCAGAAGTTCCACCGCATCAAAAGCAAGTTTTGAATCGGCATCAACACACATGATAAGTTCTCCACTTGCTTTTTTGATACCGTAATTCAAAGCTTCGGCTTTACCTGCATTGACTTTGGTAAAAACCTTCAGACTTTTAAATTCATATTCATACTCCATACTTTTTGCTATGCTCAAAGTTCTGTCACTGCTTCCGTCATCTATAACGATAATTTCGACAAAAGGGTGAGTTTGCATAATCAGACTTCTAAGAGAGATTTCTATAACTGCCTCTTCGTTATAACATGGAACTATGATACTGACTTTTTTATTGACGATCTTGAGATGTTCTTCATCTGCACTCTTTTCCAGAGTTTTCGCAATAGAAAAGATCATCAAAATCATATAACGGGCAATTATCAAAAACGAAAAAACAAAAGCGATACTTACACCAAACCGTACAAATACCTCACTGTATCTAAACAGTTCCAAAAGTCCCATCATGCTTATTGCGGCAAGGACAAGTAAAAGTATGAAAAGAGGGATTATAACTAACAGTCTCATTTTACCACCTGTAATGAATATCGCCGCTGCACTCTTGATAGTTATAATCGGACAGGCTCTTTTTTGCTTTAGTTTTGTTTGAAGTGCAATCTATCACCAAAGAAGCCACATTGTTGATCCTGACATCAAAGACAAAAGCACCGCCGTAAAGAAACGATTTGCTTTTAAAAGAGTATCCTCCGGCAATTTTTGGTGTAAAAGAGATCTTTTCAGTGATTGGGATGGTGGAGTGAAACTCTATATTTGTCGCATCATCGATTTTGTTTTGCGCATAGTTTTGATTTGTTTTACTGTAAAACTGATACCAACCAGTTAAAAAAAGATCATTTTTGATATTTTTTATACTGTTTGTCAGGAAAAGAAGAGAGAAAGAGGGTGTAAAACGGACATTGCCGTCTTTGTATCTAAGCAAAGAAATTTCACCCTGAAACTCTCTGCCCTCTATCATCTGTATAAAATCCGATACTTTAAAATGAACGGCTGAGATTCTTTTTTCTATCAGAGAGGGATCATGATCGAAAAAAACGGCATTTTGATACTCCAAAAAGAGATTTAAAAGATGATTGTATATCTTCGTTTCATACTCAATAGAAGCATAAGGATCATTAAAATCATCAAAAGAGTTGAGTCCCAAAGTCAGTTTCAGCCCTTTTTTCTTCACAGTCAATCCGGTTTTAAAACCGTTATAATCTTTCTGGGCTTCGATTTTAAACCTCTCTCCGTACAGACCGATATCACTGTTTTTTATTTTAGCTGCTTTGTCCAAAGAGACTTTTACGGATTTTGATTTTATGCCATTTGAATCCTTTACATAATCTGCTTTAATATGAAAATTCTTTTTATTGTCTTTTTGTTCAAAGGTTTTTGGCAACAGCTTTTTGACTTTTTTCTCCTCTTTTGCTTTGGCTATCAGAGCGTTTGTAGCCTCTTTTGTGCTGTTATATTCCTGATACTGTTTTTTCAGCCCTTCCGCAAGATAGATATCTTTATAACGGGTCGGTTTTAAAAACTCTCTTTGTGATATTTTGTAGGCATTCTTTGTAAATTTTAGAAGTTCTTGTATTTTTTCTGATTTATCGCCTTTTGACTCTTTTTCAAGTTCTCCTAAAAGCTCTTTGAAAATCGTTCCGGCTTTTGTCCAACTCTTTTCATTTTTCAGCTTCAAAAGAGAAAATGCGTATCTGTATTTGATATCAAAATAGTTTTTGTTTTTTCTATTCAAAATTTCTTTGTATATTTTTGCCGCTTTTTTGTAATCCTGTAAATTTTGCAAAGTTATGGCGTATTGGTACTTTACAAAAAAATCATCGGACTTTCTTTGCAGATAATCTTCAAAATATGGCAAAGACTCTTTATAACGGGCTTTAAAATAGAGAGTCTGAGCCAGATATTTGGCAACATCTAAATCTTTTGTAAGTTCATAATATCTTTTATAAAATTTGAAAGCTTTTTGACTGTTGAGAGATTTTTTATAAAGATTTGCAAGTTTTAAAATATTTTGCGCATTTTTCGGATCTTTTTTTATCTTTTTTTCAAACAGTTCTATTTGAGTGGCAATATCGCTGTTTAAAACCAAAGCAAGTTCTTTTACGGCTTTGTCATGAGGAGAGAAAGAGAGTACTTTTGGCAAAAGTTTTTTTGCCTCTTTGTCTTTTCTGCTCCAGTGATATGCAAAAAGAAGTTTTTTTAAAAGTTCCTGTTTTGTCTCTTTGTTTTGCTCTTTTTTTATACAAAGTTTTAGATATCTGATACATTTTTCATAATCACCTTTATAATAAAGAGCCTGTGCATAAAGACTCAAAGCCTCATCATTATCGATAACGGATTTTAGTATTTCCGTTACAACTTTATACTTTTTCTGCCACATCAACATAGAAGAGAGCAAAATCTTGGCATCTGTATTATCAGGGGTTTTTTTGATAAAATCTTTTATAACTCCTGTTGCCTCTTTTTCTCTCTTGAGATCATACAAAGAGGTCGTATAGGCTTTTAATCTCATAAAATCAGGCTTTTTTTGATACTCTTTTTTGAGAGTAACAAGAAGTTTTTCTCTCAAAAAGAGCAGTTGTTTATCAAGTTTTTTTATATTGTACTCATCTATATATCTGTTTTTTACAATATCATAGAGTTTTTTGTATCTGCCGTAATCGTTTAGATGATAAAGACTCTCAAGCAAAAAAGACAAAGAGTGGCGGGAGTATCTTTTTTTTAGAACTTTTGTATAAAACTTTTTGGCACATTCATACTCTTTCTTATAAAAACAGATATCGCCCTCCAACTCATTTTGGAGAGGTTCGTCTTTTAGATTTTGCAAAATCTCTCTGGCCTTTTCAAAATCTTTTTGCAGGGAGTAACTGCGAAATGCCACAATATGGGCTTTTAACGGAAGTTTAATCTCCTGTGATGAAAGGAGTTTGTAAAAAATAAGAAGTTTTTTATACTTTTTGGCTCTGTAAAGAGTCTCAAAAAGAAAAGCCAACTCTTTGTCATCACCTATATCCGATACTCCGTACTCTCTCAAAAGAGATTTTAGAGTTTTAACTCTTTGTATCTGTTTTTTAAGCTCTTTTGCCTTTTTGTTTTTTTGATCATTTTTCAAAGCCTCCAAAACCAACTTTTCGGCTTTACCTAAATCTTTGTGTTTTATGTAATATTTTGCAAGAAGAAGTCTGTTTTTCACATCCTCGGGATTTTTGGCAACGATATCTTTTAAAAGATCCGTATCAATATCCACAGAATATAAAGACAATGCCAAAAATAAAAATAACAGTAGTTTCATCAATATTCCTGTATATAGTTTATCTGGAATATCGGTAAGTTTTATGAATTGATTTAAAATTTATTTTACACACTATATCGTGTTATAAAAATATCCAAGAAAAAAGATTTTATATTTTAGAGCTTACAGTAAGTTACAAAAGCAGTTTGGATCTAAAAAGCAGTTTGCAACTGTTTTCCAAAATAGCGATATTTTTTGCCATCTGGTTTATATCTCTGTCATAGGTATAGACTCCGTATCCTCTGATTACGATAATGTTTTTGGAGGTTTTTTTGAAGTATTTGTATATTTCATATTCCGCTCTGTCGTACCAGTCACTGAATTTTTTGGGATCATAAACTTTTATCTCTTCTAAAAATTTATTGCCAAAGTAGTCTTTTGGTATAATTTTGTCGTAAACAAGCGCATAAGAGGTAACAAAAGGCGGCATTGAGTAGCTTATGTATTTTGCCTGACTTATATTTTGATAAATATGCTGATGGATACCCGCATCTATACTGGCATCATTATATCGGTAGTCCTCTTTTAGATAAAGAGCTATGAAATCATTGTCATTCAGTTCGTCAAATATCGCATCTTTTTTATTGATAAGAAACTGGTTTTCTTTTATTTTTGCTGAAATAGAACCGTGAAAGATACCGAAAAAGTTTTTTCTAAACATAGAAAGAGCCACTTTTTTGATCTCATTGGATAAAACTTTTTGCACATTTTTTCCTTTTTGTCTTATTCCACACACGGAAGTACAACTCATTTCCTTAAGCAAAATATGTTTTGCAAACAGCCAAATTCAGGAGTTTTTGGAAGTGCGACTTTAGTCGCACCTTGGGTAATGCTAAAGCACTTCCATATTTTTCCCAAAAAAACAAATTCGGCATTGGGCATCAGTTGTATTTCCTGAGGTTATTAAAAGTATAGCGTAAGGTCAGTTAATAATCCTTTTGGATATAATTTTGATAAATTTATTAGTTAGGAGTCAGGATTGGTTGTTTCATTCAGCGGAGATAAAAATTTTTTGGAGGGGTTGAAAAAAGACAAAGCGCCTTTTTTGCTTGGGTGCTGTGTTACTGAAACTTCGGAGATAGAGGGTATCACACAAGCGGGGATAGAGGGGATGATCTATCTTACGCCGACTTTGGACAGTGAATTTTTATGTGACGGGGAGGTTAAATCTTTGGAAGATTTGGCAAAAACTCCAAAAGGTGTTCCCACTCCCGCCCTTATAACAAGAGCCGTATCTCTTGAGACTCCTTTCTCTTCGATAGAGATACTGAATCTGGGATTTGAGAAAAAACCCCAAATCAAAAATGCAAAGGTTCATGATTTTGGTATAAAACCATCCGGCAGGATTGATCAAAACGCAAAGATAGAGGCAAGAGAGATTTTTGAAAAAGGAAAAGCTTTTGCAAAGGAGTTTAAAACAAAAAGCGATTATATCATTTTGGCAGAAACCACACCTGCCGGAACGACAACTGCCTATGCCACCGCTTTGGCTTTGGGATACGAGGCAAAAGGGCTTTTTTCATCATCTTTCAAAGATAATCCAAAATCGATCAAAGAAGAGGTCGTTCAAAAAGCTCTAAATCACATTGATAAAAAAATGGATACTTTTGAGAGATTATCGGTTGTCAGCGACAATATGCTCATATTCAGTGCCGGTTTTGCTATGGAAGCTAGTTTTGAAAAAAAGGTGCTTTTGGGAGGCGGTACGCAAATGGCGGCTGTTATGATCATCATAGACAGACTTTTAAAAGAGGGGGAAAAAGCCTGTAGCGAAAATATAGCTCTTGCTACGACAAGATGGGTTTATGAAGATCCAAACTCCGATATAGAAAAACTGCTTTCAAATCTCTCTTTTACTCCGAATGCTTTTTACGGCGATATGAGTTTCAAAGACTCAAAGCTTGATATTTTAAAACTCTATGACAAAGGAGAGGCAAAAGAAGGAGTAGGCGCCGGAGCCGCTATCGTTTACGGATATCTAAGAGGATTGAAACAAGAAGATATCCTACAGGGAGTACAAAGGCTTCTTGGAGTATGAAAATACTCTATTACGGAGGTCAAAGAAGCGGTAAAAGCCGTCTTGCCGAAGAGGAGGCGGAATCTATCAAAAAAGATAAAACACCCGTCTATATAGCCACTTATGATAACACCTATGATGATAAAGAGATGCAAGAGAGGATAAAATATCATCAGATAAGAAGAGGTGAGAGATTTAAAACCGTTTGTGAACCCTTCAGGCTCTCATCTGTCATAAAAGAGGGAGGAGTTTATCTGATAGATTGTCTTGGTATGTGGCTCTTAAATGCTATGGAAAGAAAACTTTCCGATAAAGAGATATTAAAAGAGATAGAGGAAGTTTTGAAAATAGATGCTGATATTGTTTTTGTATTAAATGAAGTTGGTTCGGGGATATCTCCGGCGGAGAGATACTCAAGAAGATATATAGATCTAAGCGGACTTACAGGGCAGATGGTGGCAAAAGAGGCTGATAGAGTTTATCATGTGGTTTTGGGGATAAAAAAGAGACTCAAATGAGGGAGATACTTTATGGTTTGAAGCTCTCTTTTTCATATTTTTCCATCTTGCCGGTAAAATTTAAAGATATCATACAAACCAAAAAGTCCGATAAGGCTTTTTTGTTTTTTATACCCTTTGTCGGAGGAGTTTTGTCTCTTTTGGCAATTATGCTTTTTACTCTTCTTTCCCGCTTTTTCCCGCCTTTTTATGCTGCTGTTTTTAGCGGAGTTTTTTATATGACTCTGTATGGTTTTTTACATCTTGAAGCTGTGATAGATACTGTCGATGCACTCTTTGCATCTCACAGCGGCAAAGATGTCTATAAGATCATGAAAGAGCCGACGGTTGGAGCGGTGGGAGTTGTTTTTGTTGTTTTGTTTTTGATGTTGAAGATGACGGCTGTGTCATATCTTTTGACAAAAGATATCTTTTATGGCTTTTTGACAGCGGCAGTTTTTGCAAGACTCTCTATCATCTTTACTCTGAAATATTTTGATATACATCCAAAAAGCGTCCTTGCGAATACTCTGAAAAACTCTCTTTCCAAAGAGATTTTCTTTTTTATGATACTTTTTTATCTCCTTTTTGCCTTTATACTGACAGGTATAAAAGCCCTCTTTGTTATCGCTCTCTCTTTTTTACTGACTATCGTTTTATCATCTTGTCTTAAAAAAAAGACCGGTTTTATAAACGGTGATATTTTGGGATTTATTATAGAGATGAATGAATTTTTGGTTTTAAATCTGTTTTTGGCGGTTTGAGTGAAACTCTGTATCTTCAAACAAAGCAGGAGGAAGAAATATCCCAAATTCCACACAGCTTATCCAAGCAAAAAAACTTTTGCCAATCCCAAAAATGCAAAAAATCCCACCACATCGGTAACGGTTGTCAGCAAAACCGTACTTCCAACCGCCGGATCGATATGAAGTTTTTTTAACAAAAGAGGGATAACGGCACCGAAAAAACCGGCAGCAAAAAGATTTATCACCATGGCAAGAGCTATAACAAAACCAAGTTTTGTATCGTTAAACCACAAAAAGGCTATAAGCCCCATCACCAAAGCAAAAAGTATCCCGTTTATCACGGCTATCAAAACCTCTTTTTTTAAAGCGTTTTTGGCATTTTGCAGATCAATTTCTCCAAGTGCCAACTGCCTTACTACAACTGTAAGAGTCTGGGTTCCGGCATTTCCTCCCATAGAAGCGACTATCGGCATCAAAACCGCCAATGCCACATACTGTTGAATCGTACTTTCAAAAAATCCTATAACCAAAGAGGCAAGGATTGCCGTACCAAGATTGATAAAAAGCCATACAGCCCTTTTTTGACCGGTGATTAGAAGATTGTCCTCATGTTCAGCTTCATCACTTACACCTGCCAAATTATAGATCTGTTCTGTAGCGTTTTCCTGGATAAGATCATAGATATCATCCGAAGTGATACGACCTATCAATCTGCCGTCTTTGTCTATTACCGGCAGTGCAGAGAGATCATACTCTTCAAAAATATGCAAAACATCATCTATTTTGGTTGTATCTTTGGCATATCGGATACCTGACTCCTCTATCTGATCACCAAAAGCTTCCTTAAAGGTTTTGGAAAAATCAAAGGTTATCAGATCCTCCAAAGAGACGGTAAAAAGAAGTCTTCCAAATTCATCAACGATATAGACCTGATGAACATTTTCGAGTTTTCCCTCTTCCTTTTGTTGTCTTAACCTTCTGACGGCATCTTCTATCTTCTCATTCAATCTTGCCGAAAAAAGTTCTGTCTGCATATATGCACCGGCTTCGTCATCTTCATAGGAGCTTAATTTTTTGATATCTTTTTGCTCATTTTCATCAAGACCGGATAAAACCTCTTCTGCTTTATCTTCATCTATCTCTTCTATATCCTGAATAAGGTCGGTAGCATCATCACTCTCCAACTCTTTGACAGCTTCACTGAGACGGTTTGAGGGTATCTCTTCTATAACATCTTTTAGATACTGTTCGGGAAGCTCCAAAACAACATCACCCAAAATTTCATTGGGAACCATTTTCAGATAATAAACATACCTCTCTTCATCACTGTTTTTTATATTTTTTAAAATCTTTGCAATATCGGAAGGGTGAAGCTGTATAGAGGAATTATCATCTAAAAAACTCTCAAGAGTAGTTATCTCATATTCCAATTTTTTATCTCTTTTTTTAGACATCTCTAAACCTCCCTCTTCTGTCTTCTGTTTTCAAAAAAGAGTATAACGAATATTTACTTTAAGGCAGCTCTAAATTTTTGACAATCTTTGATGATTTGATTATAATCTCATAAAAAAGTCAAAACAAAATGAGATCAAAAGCTGTTATCATCTCCGCTGTTGCTTCCAATCAGGGCAAAACCATCTTTAGCAGCGCACTTTTACACTATTTTAGAAAAAGTGTCAGAGCTTTTAAGACAGGTCCCGATTTTATCGACCCACAGTTTCATGAAAGTATCACAAACACTCCCTCTGTAAACCTTGACGGTTATATGATGAACTCTGATCAGCTCAGGTGGACTTTTGAGAGATACAGTGATAAAAATATCTCCGTGATAGAGGGAGTCATGGGATATTATGACGGAATGGAAAAAGGTTGCAGCGCTTATGATATCGGCAGACTTTTGGGGATAAATACGATCCTTGTCATAGATGGAAGCGGAAGTTATATCACGATATCGGCTTTGATAAAAGGGATGAAAACATTTAAAAAAGACAATACGATAAAAGGAGTGGTTTTAAACCGTCTCTCTTCACAGATGCACTATGAGTTGATAAAAAAAGAGATAAAGAGAAATTTTGATGACATAGAGGTTTTGGGATGGATACCAAAAAATCTTGAGAGTCTCAAAAGCACATATTTGGGACTCTCTCTCAGTGAAAAAGACAAAACAGCCGCTCTTTCAAAAGAAGTTTTAAAGCATATCGATCTGAGGAAAATAGCTCTTGTTGCAGGAATATCAAAAGAGAGATTCAAAGGATATCCCTTTAACAAAATCACAAAAACCGATAAAAAAGCCGCTATTGTAAAAGACAGTTGTTTCTCTTTTATCTATCATGACAATGTGGAGTTTTTAAAAGAGCTGTTTAAAGAAGTTGTCTTTGTAAGTGCGGAAAATGATGAAGAGATACCGCATGATACGGACTTCTTGTTTATTCCGGGCGGATATGTGGAGAGCGAAGAGGCGTACTCAAAGATAAAAAATTCCGACAGATTTAAAAATTCCCTGATAAGATTTGCCTCTACAAAACCGATCTATGCCGAATGTGCAGGGCTTTTGTATCTCTCAAACAGAGTTGATGACAAAAAGATGAGCAAAATTTTGGATATCGATTTTGAACTTAAAAACAAAAGAGTAAGGCTTGGTTATTATCACACAACCAAAGGTATCAAAGGACACGCTTTTCACTATACCAAAGCGATAAATCCCCCAAAAGGAGAAGATATCCTCTACAAAGGCAAAAAGGGAGAGTACGGAAGCTGGAAAAAAGGCAAAGTTTACGGAACATATCTGCATACAATGTTTAGGTCAAATGAAAAGGTAATTTTGGATTTGATATAATAAGCCCAAAAAAACGAAGGTTTAAAATGGGCTTTACCATAAAACAGCCACCTCTGAATATCGGAAGTGATATCTCTTTGAGATCTTTTGAAACGATAGAGGATGAGATAAAAAACTATCCGAAATTTTATAATTTTTCCAAAGATGAAAGAGAGGTTATAAAGAGACTCATTCACACTACCGCCTGTTTTGATGAGGTTTTGGAGAATATCTTTTTTACAAAAGATGCGATCTCACATACAAAAGAGCTTTTGACAAACCGAGCCAAAATAATCGTCGATACCAATATGATAAAAAGCGGCATCAGTGAATTTTATACAAAAAAATATCAAAATGAAGTTATCTGTTATATCAATGAGGATTTTATCTATAAAAGAGCCGAAGAAAACGCCACTACAAGAAGTTATGCGGCTGTGGAGTATGCCGTAGAAAAATTTCAGGATGAAAAACTTGTTATCGCCTGTGGAAATGCACCGACATTTATCTATGCAGCGATAAACAGCATCATAAAATATAATATATCTGTTAAAAATATATCTCTTTTGCTTTTTCCGGTTGGTTTTGTCAATGTAAAAGAGTCAAAAGAGTATGGAGAGGAATTTTTGAAATATTTTAAAGGTGAGGGAGTTGTGATGAGAGGAAGATTTGGTTCTTCTACCATGGTTGTTGCCACTCTTCATGCCGTTTACAAACTGATAAAGGATTATGATGGGACACAAAAATACAATGGGAAGTGAGGTTGTTGAAGGTTTTAAATGCAAACCCCGACATCTTGATCCAAACAAACCCATGATGCACTATAAAACCCAAATCTTTATATGTGACAGTCCACGATGCACAGGTGTTTCAAAAGAAAATCTGGCAGATGAGTTAAGAGAGATCACAAAAGAGATGGGATTAAACAGAGGAAAAAACCGTATCAAAATAACAAGAAGCCGATGTTTTGGAGCATGCAGACACAAACAGGTAGCCCAGATAACAGAAAACACCAAAAGAAACGGTTATTTGCCAAATAACGCAATATGGCTCAAAGGTGTCCACAGATACGACAGACAAAAGTGGCAAAAACTTTTTGACCTGCTAAATCAGAACAAAAATATAAAAGAGTCTGATTTTGAGCAGGTACCTATGGGATAGATTTACTCTTTTAATATATCATATCCCTGCGGGATTTTATAAGCAAAGGTAGAAGGAGATATCTTTTTGTTTACTTTTTGATTGAGGAAGATTATCTCAACCTGGTTTTGCATTTTGTCTTTGTATGTTATTTTTGAAATAATGTTATTTTTGAGATATATTTTATATCTGTTTTTACAGCAGGTGGCTTCATAGATGTTTTTCTTGATTTTTTTTGCATTTTGTAGTATATTTAAAACATTTGGAACTTTGTCAAGCTTGGAGATGATGGCTTGTTCAAGGTCGGGTTCTATTATAACAACACTTTTTTGGTTATAGTAGATTTTTTTGTTTACAGGGGTTTTATATATCCACAGAGCTTTTTCGTTTTTATCTGCATAAAGTTTGCCTGTATAGGTGATTTTACTCTTTTGATCAT
Source organism: uncultured Campylobacterales bacterium (assembly GCA_964450755.1). Classification (GTDB taxonomy): domain Bacteria; phylum Campylobacterota; class Campylobacteria; order Campylobacterales; family JAADDG01; genus JAADDG01. The sequence goes on along the minus strand of CAYVDJ010000108.1, from coordinate 24,724 downwards.
TTATCAAAATCTGTTTGAAATCAGCTTCAAAAGTAGAAAGATTATCAAATGCAGCAAATAAAAATGAAATAGTTGATAAAAAAAGCAAAATAATTCTCATATAATTTCCTTATTTGACGATATTTCGCAAACTTTATCATATTAAAATTAAATTTGTGATAAAATCCCTCCTTAGATTCAAAGAATATATAAAAAGGTAAGTAAGAGATGGTTGCTACACTGGCACAAAAAATATTCGGTACAAAAAACGACAGAGAAGTAAAAAAGTATTTTAAACGGGTTAAATACATAAATGCTTTGGAAGAAAAATATGAAAAAATGAGTGATGAAGAGTTAAAAGCTGCGTTTGACTCTCTCAAAGAGGCGGTAAAAAGCGGTGAAAAAACTCTTGATGATGTGCTTTATGATTCATTTGCGATAACAAGAGAAGTTAGTAAAAGAACAACAGGACTCCGTCATTTTGATGTGCAGATGATAGGCGGTATGGTTTTGCATGAAAACAAGATAGCGGAGATGAAAACGGGTGAAGGTAAAACGCTCGTTGCCACACTTCCGGTTGTTTTAAACGCCATGATCGGCAGGGGTGTGCATATCGTTACGGTAAATGATTATCTTGCAAAAAGAGATGCCGAGGATATGGGCAGAATCTATAAATTTTTAGGTTACAGCGTTGGTGTCATAACAGGTGATATTTTGGATGATGCGGAAAGAAAAGCCCAATATGATGCCGATATAACTTACGGAACAAACAACGAATACGGTTTTGACTATCTAAGAGACAATATGAAGTACTCTTTAAAAGAAAAAGCCCAAAGAGATCACTACTATGCCATCGTGGATGAGGTCGATTCCATCCTTATCGATGAGGCAAGAACTCCTCTTATCATATCGGGACCGACAAACAAAAAACTTGACAACTACAAAATAGCCAATGAAATAGCCCAGAAACTGCAAAGAGCCGTTGAAAAAGATGAAAAAGGTGAAGTTATACAAAACAGCGGTGATTTTGTCGTAGATGAAAAAAACAGAACGATTATATTGACCGAAAAAGGTATAGAAAAAGCCGAAAAACTTTTTGGAGTGGATAATCTTTATGATCTTGAAAATGCTATTTTGGCTCATCATCTTGATCAGGCTTTAAAAGCATGGAATCTTTTTGAAAAAGATGTTGATTATGTCGTAAAAGATGGTGAAGTTGTTATCGTTGACGAGTTTACGGGCAGACTCAGCGAAGGCAGAAGATTCAGCGAAGGACTTCATCAGGCTCTTGAAGCAAAAGAGAATGTAGAGGTAAAAGAGGAATCCCAGACTCTGGCAGATATCACCTTTCAAAACTATTTCAGACTTTATGACAAACTTGCCGGAATGACCGGTACAGCCCAGACGGAAGCTACGGAGTTTTCTCAGATTTACAATCTTGATGTTATCTCCATTCCTACCAATGTTCCGGTTATCAGAGAGGATAAAAACGATCTTATTTACAAAAGCGAAAGAGAAAAATTCAATGCCGTTATAGAGAAGATAACAGAACTTCACAAAAAAGGCGTTCCGGTTTTGGTCGGTACCGCTTCTATCGAAAAGAGTGAAGTGTTGCATGAACTTTTGAAAAAAGCGAAAATCCCCCATACCGTTTTGAATGCAAAACATCATGAGCAAGAGGCAAAAATCATAAAAGATGCCGGTAAAAAAGGCGCTGTTACGATAGCTACCAATATGGCGGGACGGGGTGTTGATATCAAACTGAGCGACGAAGTAAAAGAGCTTGGCGGTCTTTATATCATAAGTACCGAAAGACACGAGAGCAGACGGATAGACAATCAGCTAAGAGGAAGATCAGGTCGTCAGGGAGATCCCGGTGTCAGCCAGTTTTATCTGAGTCTGGAGGATAATCTTCTTAGGATTTTCGGCAGTGACAGGATAAAAAACATCATGGAAAGACTCGGTATCGAAGAGGGTGAACATATAGAGTCCAAAATGGTAACAAGAGCTGTTGAAAATGCCCAAAAGAAAGTGGAAAATCTTCATTTTGAATCAAGAAAACATCTTCTTGAGTATGATGATGTGGCAAATGAGCAGAGAAAGGTTATCTATAATTTCAGAAACGAACTTTTAAATCCCGAATTTGATATAAAATCCAAATTGGACAGCAACAGAAAAGAGTATGTTGAAGACTTGTTGGCAAGAGCGGAGATATATCCGGGTGGTTTGAAAGATGACTTTGATACAGAAAAAGTTACTGCCTTGCTGAAAGAAGAGATGCTTTTGGATATCGATCCTCAAACTCTAAAAGACCTTGAATATGATGAGTTAAGAGACAAACTCTTAAAAGAGATAGAAAATGTTTATGAAGAGAAAATGTCTGTTTTGGTTCCTGAACAAAGAAGCGAATTTGAAAGAGTGATGTATCTTCAGATCCTTGACAATGCGTGGAGAGAGCATCTTTATCAGATGGATATCCTAAAAACCGGTATAGGTCTTAGAGGATACAATCAAAAAGATCCGTTAACAGAGTATAAAAAAGAGAGTTATAATCTTTTTGTAGAACTTGTAAACAGAATCAAATATGAAGCTATAAAAACTCTTCAAATTGTTCAGTTTCAAGAGGAAAAGGAGCAAGAAGAAGAGAAAGCATTGAAAAAGATGTTAGAAGATCTTGAAGCAGAGGCGATGTCTGACATCAAGCTAGAACATGAGAGTGTTTTGGAGCCAAAAGATGAGCCAAAACCGGTTATCAAGAAAAAACCGGCTAGAAATGCGCCGTGTCCATGCGGAAGCGGAAAGAAATACAAATATTGCTGTGGCAGAAGCGGTCCTAAAAAAGGGACATTGGCAAAATAAGGTTTAAGAAAAAAATTGAAAAACAAAACCACTCTTTCTAACTATCTTGTAAAAAAGTATCTGAGATTTGATAAATCTCAGCCTTTTATAACCATAAGCGCCCTACTTGCATTTATCGGAGTGGCGATAGGGCTTATGGTTCTTATCGTAGCAATGGCTATCATGAACGGTACGGAAAAGGAGTTTGAAAAAAAACTCTTTACGATGAACTATCCTTTGACAATCTATCCTAAAACAAAAGAGAACAGAGTTGATTATTTTGTACTTACAGCTTTAAAAAAGAAATTTTCCGATCTGAAATTCAGCCCCTATATCTCAACACAGGTTATTATGAAAAAGGGAGACAAACTCGAAGGCGGTATGCTTTTTGGGGTTGATTTTTCTCATGAAAGAGCTATAAATGATGTGGTTGCAAAGGCTGTTGGAGATAAAAAATTAAATAAATTTGATATAGTGGTCGGTAAAGGGATAGCAAACTCTTTTCTTTTAAATAATGGATCAAAAATCACACTTTTGTTTACCCAAACCGCTCCGGGGGGAATGAGCCTGATACCCACGATGAAAAGATTCAGAGTCAAGGGTGTTTTTGAATCCGGTTTACATGCATACGACAAAGTCTATAATTATACCTCTATCGATGCTTTAAGATCGATTTTAAACTATCCAAAATATGCCTATGAAGGGATACATATCTACTCAAAAGATCCTTTCAAAGACAAAGAGAAGATTGAGAAATTTCTACCTCCTCATTTTGGAGTTGTCGGATGGTGGCAGTTAAACGGCAACTTTTTTTCCGCAATGGCGATGGAGAAAAAAGCTCTTTTTATCGTTTTGATGTTGATAATTTTGGTGGCTTCTTTGAACATCATAAGCTCTCTTTTGATGACTGTTATGAACAGACGCCATGAGATAGCCCTTTTGCTCTCTTTGGGAGCATCCAAAAAAGAGATAAAAAAGACATTTTTTACTCTTGGGATCACAATAGGCGGAAGCGGAATATTTTTCGGTACTCTTTTGGGACTGCTTGGACTTTTTATCCTAGGACACTTTGATATAATTACACTTCCTGCCGATGTTTACGGTACTTCCAAACTCCCTTTGGATCTCTCATGGATCGATTTTGCCTCTATCATCACAGGGGCGATAGGTATAGTTTTGTTTTCTTCCTACTATCCTGCCAAAAAGGCTACAGAAGTGGATATCCTGCAAACTTTAAGGCATGAATAAAATTTACTGTGTAATGATAAGATTTTGCGCCTCAGGAACAGAGGGAGGTGTGATGTTTTTTACCTCAAAACTTTTTTCCTTACAGGCGGTATTGTTTTTGTCATCGGTTATCTCCAAAGCAACCCGATGTGTTCCCGCAGTTGTGTAATAAACCGACATTTTCCTGCCCATATCTATCATTTTGCCCTGACAACTGCCCTCTTTCCAGATATATTTTATGATTTTCCCCTCTTTGGAGTTACTTTTTGATCCGTCCAACTGCACAAGTTTGACTGTCTGTCCTCCAGCCCAAAAAGGTTGAAGATCTATCATCTTAACTACTTCTATTACAGGGGTAAGATTTTGTTCAAAAAGTGACTGGGATATCTTTTGAAATTCCAAAGAGTTTAAAAGTTCATCAATGAATTTTTTTCTGTCGATATCGTTTTGCTGTAAAGATTCTACTTTTGACTCTATATCTTCAGGAAGCAGATCTTTTTGTAAAACAGCTTTATATGCAACGGTTATAAAATCTCTCTCATCCAACTTTTTGGATAAAAACTCTTCTGAAAAGAAGAAATACTCTATCATCTGTTTTGGTGTCTTCTCCCCCTCTTTGAGCGCCTTTGTCCAATACCTCAATCCTCCTTCATCAGCCTCTCTGTCCAAAACAGTAACATAAATATTTTGAATGTAGGATATCAGTTTTTGTTCATTCGTTTCCACACTCCATACCGCATTTATAAAAAATGATAAAAACATAATAACTGTTACAACTTTTCGCATAAAAAATTCCTCCTCAGATTAGTTAAATAATGAAAATTATTATTTCATATATATAGTTAAAAAGAGAGTAATAATGTAACTTAGAGCATCTCTTTAAGGATAAAAATTTTTTGTCAAAGTAAAAAGCATGTTAGCCGATTTATATTTTAACAGTAGATATAAAAACGGAGTATGACATGAACAGATATATTGGGATAAAAACCTTTTTGGTTTTATCGGTAAGTTTATTGTTTTTTGGATGTGCCGGAGGCATTGGAAATTCACTCGGCAATTTTGGAAAATCATCAAATTTTCAGGGTGAAACGCAGAGTATGGACTATAAAACTCTTGCCAAAAAATATCATGATGAAAACAAAACAGGTGATCTTTTGTGGGATTATGAAGCCGGAACCGTCAATTCTTATATAAAAGATTATAAATTCAGCAATCACTATTTTGATATTGCAGAGAATCTCATCAAAAAATATGATGAAGAAGTTTTGGGTTCAAAAGTTGCCGCAAATGTAGGATCTTTGTTAAGTAATGATACTTTTATGGATTATCGACCCAAAATTTATGAAAAAATAATGCTAAATACACTAAAAGGTATCAACTTTATCAACCTCAATGATCAACAAAATGCCAGAGTGGAGTTTAACAGAGCTCTTGTCAGACAGCAAAGAGCAAAAGTTTTTTTTGAAAAAGAGATAGCAAAAACAAAAGAGGATATCAAAAAAGAGCAAAAAGAAAAACTGAAAAAAGAGGGAAAAAAGATAAATGATTCAGTTTATGACAAAGCCGCAAACAGCAAAGAGGCAAATGACGAGATAGAAAAAAAATACAGCAATCTTTTTGCATTTAAACCCTATCCCGATTTTGTAAATCCTTTTACAACATATATGGCGGCTTTGTATTTTTACAATGTAAAAGATTACAGAAAAGCTTCAGACCTTTTCAAAGAGACCTACGGGATGATAAAAGGTTTGGATGATGGTGCCAAATATGTTAAAAAAGACTGGATATTGGCTTTAAAAGCCAAAAGATCAGGAGCTTTTAGAAAAAAACATTTTGTATGGGTGATTTTTCTAAACGGAGAAGGACCTTTCAAAGATGAATTGAAAATCGATATTCCTCTCTTTTTACTTACGGATGATCTTGATTATACCGGAATAGCTTTACCGACTCTGAAATTCAGGGACAAAGCATACAAATCTCTAAAAATTTCAAATTTGAAAAAAAGTGTTGAAACAAAAAAAGTGGCAAGTATGGACAGAGTTGTAAAAACGGAATTTAAAAAGAGATTTCCGTCTGTCGTAACAAGAGCGATTTTTAGAACCGTAACCCAAACAGTACTTCAAAAACAGATAAAAGATAAAACAAAATCAATGGGAACATTCGGTCTGATAGCCCGTATAGCGGGATCTGTTTATCAATTTTCGATGAATAGAGCCGATACGAGGATATGGAACACTCTTCCAAAGGAGTTTCAAACAGCAAGGATAAAAACAGGCAAAAGTGCAGTTATTTACGCAGGAGAGAGAAAGATAGCTGATATCAAAACCAACCCCCGCAAAAATTATATGATTTTTGTAAGAATTCCAACTAAAAAGAGTGAACCTGTGATCTCGTATGTCTCTTTTTAACCGTTTGTTAATACAAAAGTGAAGGCTTTGAGAGAGTCTTCACTTCTATTTTGACATTTCCTTTGCTGTTGCTGTTTTTGATTTGGGTGAAATTTTTTATATTTGAATTTTTTTTCTTTTTTATGTGGTATTTTTTATTTTGTATATTTTTATTGATCAAAAAGTCTGTATCAAAATCACTGTTTTGAAAAAAAGATTCAAAAACAGATATAATCGTTTGATCATGTTGAAGCAAAGCTATATCGATGGGAGTCAATCCTTTTGAATTTTTGATAAATATTGCCAAAGATATTCCGGGTGAGAGCAAAAAGAGTTTTACAAAAGCCATATTTTTGTTTTTTACGGCAATATGCAAGGGTGTATCCCCTTTTGCATCCTGTAAATAGGGCTTCATACCTTTTTTCAAAAGAAACTTTGTAAGATTGTATCTTCCGTAGATAACGGCATAGTGTAAAAGTGTTCGTCTTTGGGTATCTGTTATATTTAAGTTGTTTAGTTTTTTTATATCTCTTATGATCTCATCATCGGTTTTGTATTTAATAGCATCAAATATACTGTTTTTTTCTTTTATTGAAATAGAATTATTTGTTTTTTGTTTATTTATGGCTATATCACTTATAGCAAAAAGAGAATTTATCATACAAAAAATCAATACTGTATAAAACATATCCGATCCTAATGTTAGTTGATTTAATTTTATCATCTTTACAGATAAATATCAATCTGTATTCTCTCTAAAAGTATTCGTTTTCATGACGATATATTGGATACAAATATTACAATCAAGGGGAAAATCATGAAAAAGTTGATAGCAGGAGCATTAAGCGTTACTTTGGCAACAAGTTTTTTGTTTGCCGTAAGTGACAGTGAAGTAGAAATAAAAAACGGCACACAAATAATCAACAAAACCCAGATAAGAGGCGGCAGTAACAGAGGCAATGCCGGTGTGGAGATAAAAGGAAAAAAAGTCAAACTTGATCATGCAATTATCAGAAATGAAACCACTTTGACAAACAGCCGTAGCATAGGAAACTCCGGTGTAAAAGTAGAAGGCAGAGAGAAGGCGGAAGTTACAAGATCAATTCTTCAAAACAAAACAAGAATGCAAAGCAGTACAAGCGTAGGAAATTCTGGTATTCAGGTAAAATCTCAAAACACAAAAATAGAAAACTCATATATAAGAAATGATACGACATTACAAGGTACAAGAAGCAGAGAAAACACCGGTGTAAAAATAGGCGAATAAAATTTAAAAAGGGAACAGGAGAGATACCTCTTCCCTCTTTCAAGGTTGATAAAATGAGAAAAATCTTTTTTTTCACAGCAATATTTTATAGCAGTTTTGCTTTTTGTCTGAGTGATGAAACAACACAAAATCCCAAAAAAGTTTATCATCTTCAAGAAAAAAAGAGTACCAAACAGAGTGCAAAATCCCCTCCGGCCTATCAGGATGATATGCAGATTGAACACTCAATCAATGAAAGCTACTATAAAGTATTGATAAAACAAAGAGCCAAATTAAAGCCCCAAGAGTATCACTATACGAAAGTAAAAACGAAAAAAGATCTTAAAAAGGCGGGTGTTGTTGTCAAAAAAAACAGTAAAGCCAAAAAAGTTATAAATTTTGTTGAGATCAAAAATATAAAGGGAAGTTCTTTTTCCAAAAAAAATGAGAGTGAAAATGTAGGAGTGGTGGTTGATAAAAAAGCCAAAACCCCCAAAGAGATTTTAAATATCGTAAATATCAAAAACTCCGATTTGGATTCAAAATCGATGAATATAGGGGTAAGAGTCAAGAAAAACAGATTTCAGGGCAAAATAACAAATGATGTCAAAGTCAAAAACAGTAATATAGGAGAAGAGTAGTGAGAAAATTTATATATCTGGCAGTCGGTTTTTTAACTGCGGTTTTTATCAGCGGATGCACAAGTGCCATCTCAAAAAGTATGATCCCAAAAATGCAGATGCCACAACAGGAAGTTGTTTCCAATGATACAAAATATGACATATCTTTACAGATGATGGGTGATATGATCTATGAAATAGGAGATCCCGATATCTATATCTTTGTAAAACCCATCACAAACAAAACAACAGGTATAGGCAAGGTACCGGAAGATATAACAGGAATGTTAAAAAGCGCTTTTATGAATATGGGATACAAAGTAAGAGTAATAGCCAATCCTTCAAACGAACTTCCTCCAGATACCTACATCATAGAGGGTGAAATAAGTGAATTTGATACTGTAAAAGCCAAAAGATCGGGTCTGAATCTAGGAATCTCCTTTGGTGCGGGAAAAGGAGAATCAGAAGGCGAAAGCGAATCGGATTATGAATACAAAGAGATAAGCATGGCTGTTGATCTTAGAGCCATAAATGCAGCTACCGGAGAATATGTTCCTTTTGCTTTTGCAAAAAACAAGATAACCATCAAAAAACTGAAAGATTCAAACAGAATAGGTTTTTCAGTGGCGGGAAACGGTTTTGGACTCTCAGGAACGGCATCTGTCAAAAACGGAGTTCACAGCTCTTTAAGACTTCTAAGCGAATCAAGCGCAGTTGAACTGATAGGAAAAATAAGACTTCTGCCCTATTGGCTTGCGATTCCAAATGCCATGCCGGAATATCAGGTTATAAACAATTTCAAAAGAAAATTTACAACCTATTATGATGATCATAAAAAGAAACTTTTTGTTTCTTATCTGATCGGTAAATTTTATCCGCAGGTTTCAAATGAGACTCTGCCCTATTATATAAAAAGATTTAAAGAGCAGTATGGGGTATTTCCAAAAAACAGTGCCATAACTTCAGATCTCTTTGCAAAACTTTTAACGGAACTTCCAAAAGCCCAAAAAAGAAGAAGTATTGCAAATGAGAGAAGAAATCTTTTGAGATCGACAACAGAGTAAAGAATGAAAAAGCTGTTTTTGATCCTTCTTTGTATGTTTTTTGGATATGCAGATTCTTTTATATCGGCAAGTTACAGGGGAAATCCCGATCACTCTCTCATGCAAAGAGTCATGCTAAACAGCTCTTTGGCATTGATAGAGAGTGAAGGAGATATAGAAAATCTCAGAAATCTTTTTAAAAAACAAACGGTCTCTTTGGGAGTTGTTCAAAAAGATATTCTGGATGATTTGATCGCAGATGATGAGAAAGCAAAAGAGAATCTTGTCATAATATCCCCTTTGTATCAGGCGGCAATAGTGATCATCTCCCCTCTGAACAATCCTCTCAGATCGATAAAAGAACTCTCTAACAAGAGAATTATCACCGATCTGAAAGGAAGCGGGTCATACTATACACTTTTAAAATTTGAGGAGCTTTACAATATAACACCTGAAATTTATCAGATGAAAATAGATGAAGCTGTAAATTATCTAAAAAGAGGCAAAGCCGATGCTCTCTTTTTCGTAGGTGATTTTAAAAAGATTGCAAATCTGTCCGGCTTTTCATTTGCGCCGGTTCTTGTATCCTCATACGGATTGAAGAGTTTTTCGTACGGAAAAAACAAAACCGTCAAAACCGCTTATGTGGATAAATTTCTGGTTTCTACCAAAAGCAAGGTACAAACGATCCCAAAAAGAGATATCCACTCTCTTTTGCAGACTCTTTTGTTACAAAAACAGAGTCAAAAAGATTATCTTTGCGGATACGACTTAAACAATCTGAATCTCAGTGCCAAATCATATATCTATTTTATCTGTTCGGAGAATATAGAAACTTCAACACGCTCATTCAAAAAAAAAGAGCAAAAAAAAAGAGTTGTAAAAAAAGAGTTGTATTATGACAGCATTGAAGATATCACTATCTATCCAAAAGCTCTAAAAAGTAAAAATTTCGCCTCAATGAATACAAGCTATATCATCGAAAAATCAAAGCTCGACAATGCGCTCAAGCTCTTTAGAAAAGAACTCAAAGAAAATCCAAATCAAAAACTTTATATCATCAGTACAGGTTACGGCAATGAAGCGACATATTATGTCAATCTGATATACAAAACATTTAAAAAAGCCCGTATCCCAAGAGGTAATCTGATGAAAAAGGTGCAGATTATTACAAAAGAGTGTCCGAATGAAGAGTGTATTTTTAAAAATACAAAAATAAAATTTCAACTGCTATGAAAACTTTATATTTTAAAAACGCAAACAGAAATAAAAATCGGGAGATCACAGGATGAAAAAGATATTTTTTTTAGTATTAATTCCCTGTTTGATCTTTGCAATCAGCGATATTTATCAGGATAACAAGCCAAAAAACAGAACAAAAGTCTCTTCTTTGCTTTTGAAAAACGAGCAAAAAGTAATTTTAAAAAAGATTTTTGACAAAAAAGATTTTAAAAACCAGAAATTTGAAAATGTAACATTTACAGAATGTGAATTTAAAAGATGCGATTTTAAAAATGCCCGATTTGATCATGTGATCTTTAAAAACTGCAAATTTTATAAAAGTGATTTTACATTGGGATATTTTAAATTTTCAAAATTCAAACACTCAAAGGTAAAAGAATCTCTTTTTCTAAATGCCAGATTTGAGTATTGTAATTTTGTTTTTTCAGATTTTCGCTACTCAAACTTTTCAAATGCCTATCTGAAAAACAGCAAATTTATAAAAACAGACCTTTCAAAGGCAAGGTGGATCAACGGAAAAATATGTAAAGAGAGGAGCATAGACAGATGTCTGTTCAAAAAAAGAGTCAAAAAATTTCATCTGTATATTCCATAACGGTATTGCTTTTTATTTTCGTATCTTTTTTAAAAGCCGAAAATATAATCATAAACAAAACCGTCATATCAAAAAGCAGTGTAATCGGAAACAGCAGTGTTGTTATAAATTCCAAAGAAACAAAACCGCAAAAAGCTTTGAAAAAAGGGGATCTGAAAAAAGTCAAAAAAGAGATCCCCTGCAAACTTGACAAAATATCGGTATCATTGCCGGATTTTAAACTGTATATAAAAAATGATAAAAAATGTCTTATAAAACTTCCTCTCTTTTTATCAAAAAAGATGATTTTGGATAACGATTTTATAAAAATTGCCGATAATAGGAATATACCTTTAAAAATAGAAATTTATTCAAAATATTTTGAGAAATTAGAATTAAATGGTAATTATTCACTTATACTGGATAAAACTCTGCCCAAAACAGAGATAGAATCAACAGGAGAAGGGGTTATAGAAATAACCTCCAAAACCGATAAAATATATCTGAATCTTGTTGGTGATTTTAAGATAAATATAGACAAAAATGTAGATTTTTTATCGATTGACTATACCGGTGATATCGATCTGACAATGCAAAAAGCATCCCGATTGAATATAAAAGGTACGGGTGATATAAAAATCTCTTTGATTGATACTCCTGCAAAATTTCAAAAAGATGTTGTGGGGGATATAAAAATAGACAAAAGGAAATGATGATGGGAAAAAACATATCTGTTTTGCTTTTAGCTCTCTTTCTTGTCGGCTGTGCTTCGGGAGAGCCTCAACCGGCACACAAAAGCGCAAGTAATGTGATAAGAAACAATCCGACACGATTTATAATAAACAATATTCCTTTAAATTATAAAGTTTCGATAGTGGATTATAACTCAAAATTTACAAACGATCTCCTTCACGCTTCGATAAATATCCAAAACAATGATCAAAAACAGTATTTTTTGGAATATCGGTTCAGATGGTTTGATGACAGCGATTTTGAAGTGGGATATACTCCGTGGCTGCCTTTGACTCTGAATGCAAGAGAGTATAAAAGCATCCAGCAAATTGCACATACTCCAAGAGCGGAGACATTTAAATTTTACATCAGAGAAAAACAGTAAGAAAGGTTTGGAATGAAAAAAAGTATTTTATCACTTATCACGATAGCGGCTATCATGGGAGGATGTGCCACAACAAACCAGCCTCACTATATAGACAAAGAGAAACTCGGAACATCAACTCCCGTTACTTTGGGGCTTGATTATGAGGATTTTGAGAGGTCGGCTCTAAAACTTGTAAATTCTATGTTGCAATCTCCGGCTTTTAACGCTCAAAACCACAAAGGCAGATATGTAATGATGATCAGTGATTTCATCAATGACACGACTCAACGCATAGATATCGATCAGTTGGTAAAAAAGATAAGAATCGCTCTTTTAAACAGCGGAAGATTTGTCATAACAACAGCTCTCAGAGCCGGTGGAGCGGAGGATAAAGCAAGTTATCAGGTAAGGGGTTTGAGAAACAACAGTGAATTTAACCAAAAAACGATAGCCAAAAAAGGTCAGATGATAGCTCCGGATCTCTCTTTGTCCGGTAAAATTATCCAAAGAGTATCCAACCTTGCCAATTCACAGCAAAGAGTGGATTATTATGTTCAAATGAGCATTACAGACATAAAAACAGGTCTTGCATTTTGGGAAGGCGAAGAAGTAATCTCAAAAGCCGGAAGCGGAAAATCCGCACCGTGGTAATAAAAGTTTATAAAGGGTGATAATTTTTTGGAAGATGCAAAAAGGTGGGTGAAGAAATCTTTGCCGGATCGCTTCTCATCATTTTCATACAAATCCGGCTTCCGGTAAAGTAGTGCAAAAGTAAAATAATTGTTTTCATGAAACGGATATTATAATCACCGTTTTCTGGTATAATAAAACTGAATAAAAAATAGAGGCTCTATTATGATAGATATAGAAAAAATCAAATCTGAGATTGTAGAGAAACTAAAACCTCTAAATCCTGACAAAATTATACTTTTTGGCAGTTATGCTTATGGCACACCAAATCAAGATAGTGATATTGATCTATTTTTAGTTAAAAATGATTTAACTTTGGATAAAGTGAAAGATTTTGAATTAAAAGCAAGAAAGCAAATAAGAGATATTATATTCAAATATAACACAAATGGTATAGATATAATTTCTGCTCCAATGCAATATATAGAAAATAGAGAGGATTATTTTTATAAAGTAGATATTTTGCAAAAAGGAAAAGTTTGGTATGAACGAGACATCAGCTAAAGAATGGCTTACAAAGGCATGGCACCATTTGGGTTCGGCAAAAATTCTTTATAAAGCAAAACATTTCAATTTGAAAATATTTGTAAAACTTTAGACATAGATAATCATTTTTAAAAATCAGATATTTTTTTATTCCAAAAGATTTAAAGCAAATTCTCTCACTAAGATATTGTCTGTTAGTGAAAATGAAAATCCGAGGATTTCTTTTTTTAAATTTCTCTCTTTAACCGTTTTTGTTGTAAAATAACATTAAAAGACAAGACTGTTTTATCAAGGAAGAAAATGGAAAACTCTTTGCACAATATAAACATAGAAAGAGCGGTTTTAAGTTCTGTTATCTTTGAACCTTCGATCTATGAGGATGTAGCTTCACGATTAAAAAGCAGTGATTTTTATCTTCCTTTTCATCGACACATTTTTGAAACGATGGAAGAACTTGAGCGAGAAGAACTTCCGATAGATGAAGAGTTTTTGAAAAAGAAGCTGTCTCATAAAAAGAGATTTGATGAAGAGGCGTTTTTTGAGATACTCTCTACCAATCCGTTGGCGAATACTTCCGTTTACATAGATGAGATAAAAGAAAAAGCGATCAAACGGGAGTTGATAAAACTTACAAGTACGATAAAAGATATAGTCGTAGATCAGGATCTCCCTTCCATGGAGGCACTTGATCAGATACAAAAAGATATTTATGAGATCTCTTTGGATGCGGTTTCAAAAGAGTTCAAAGAATCTCCCCAAATAGTAAAATCAACACTTTTGCATATAAAAGAGATAAAAGAGAGAGGTAATCTCGGTCTTGTCGGTTTGGATACCGGCTTTGGCGAACTAAACAAACTCACAGCCGGATTTGGAGACGGAGATCTGATCATCATAGCCGCCAGACCGGCGATGGGAAAATGCCTTGGAAAAGGTACTAAGATTTTAATGTATAACGGAACATTAAAAAATGTAGAGGATATAAAAGTAGGTGATTTATTAATGGGAGATGATTCAACACCACGAAGGGTTTTATCTCTTGCAAGAGGAAAAGAGATGATGTATTGGATAAGACAGGATGAAGGAATTGATTACAGGGTAAATGAATCTCATATATTATCTCTTAAAAGAAGCGGGGATGAAGGTTCTCATCAGGATAAAGATATTTTAAATATTTCAGTAAAAGATTTTTTGCAACAAAGTAATGAATTTAGGGATAATTATAAAGGTTATAAAGTATCTGTTGATTTTGAGGAAAAAGAGCTTGAAACAGATCCGTATTTTTTGGGAATATGGCTTGGTAATGATAAAGATGAAGATATAAAAACAGCAACGAAAGATAAAAAAATCGTTGATTTTTTAAAAAACAAACGCATTCCATATCAATACTTGGTAAATTCGCAAGAAAACAGACTGAAATTATTAGCAGGGTTGATTGACGGCAATGGCTGTTTTGATAAACAATGTAACGGTTATGAGATAACCCAAAACAGTAAGCAACTTGCCAAAGAAATAAAGTTTTTATGTGATTTATTGGGTTTTAGAACTTCTTTGGCAAAAATTGAAGATTATGAGAAAGAAGTTTACAGAGTCAGAATTTTTGGAGATACAGATAAAATACCTCTTAAAACAGAGAAAAAGAAAGCAAAAAAATGGACACATTTGAAAAGTCGGAATCAAACGGATATAAAAATAGAAAAGGATAAAACAGATGAATATTATGGGTTTGAAATAGACGGTAACAGACTCTTTTTATTGGAAGACGGTACAGTTACCCACAATACGGCTTTTTGTCTGAATATCGCCCAAAAGGTGCTTGACAGAGGGAAAGGGGTTGCTGTATTTTCTCTTGAGATGCCCGCAGAGCAGCTTCTTTTGAGAATGCTCAGTGCCAAGACTTCCATTCCTTTGCAAAAACTCAGGATTGGTGATATGAGTGACAATGAGTGGAGCAGACTCTCAAGTGCCGCAGATGAAACGGCAAGACAAAAACTTTTTGTTGATGATGACGGACTTGTGAATATTCATCAGGTAAGATCAAAACTAAGAAAGATAAAAGCAAGACATCCGGAAATATCTTTGGCGATCATCGACTATCTTCAACTTATGAGTTCATCTTCAAACAAAGACAGACATCTGGAAGTAAGTGAGATAAGCAGGGGATTGAAACTCCTTGCAAGAGAGATGAATATGCCCATTATCGCACTCTCCCAGCTAAACAGAAGTCTGGAGAGCAGAAACGACAAAAGACCGATGTTAAGTGATCTAAGAGAATCAGGGGCGATAGAGCAGGATGCCGACATGATCCTTTTTGTTTACAGAGACGATGTTTACAGGATAAGAGAAGAAAAAGAGAAGGAGAAAAAAGCAAAAGCCGAAGGAAAAGAGTACAAAAGCAACTTTTTTGAAAAACCCGAAGAGGATGCGGAGATCATCATAGGCAAAAACAGAAACGGTCCTATCGGCGTTGCAAATCTCATCTTTCAAAAGCAGTTTACAAGGTTTGTCGATAAAAATATAGAGATAGTTTATGAAGAAGCGGATATTTCTGCAAAAGAGACAAAGATAGAAATGCCTCCTTTGTAGATGTCAAAAAACTTCAAACTTCCCCTTTTTAAGAGCAAAAGAGAGATTTTTTTTGCTCTTTCTTTTCTTTCTGTCATCTTTTTGCTCTCATTATATTTTGAATACAGGAGTTTTGAAACTCTAAAATCAAAAAGATTTTATACCACAAAGGCTTTTGTTTTAAACCAATACATAAAAAAAAGGAAAAGAAGAGAATACTTTGTACTGAAACTAAAAAGTGATGAAGGTTATACATTTTATACAACAAACTATGAAGATCTCAAAAATATCAAAAACAGAAAAATAAGGATAACTCTTATCACAAAAAAGATATCCTTTTTTGATTTTCTGAGAGGTTTTTATGCTCCCTCTTTTGATATAAGACTTTATCCAAAAGAGAATGATATAAAAAGCTCTCTTTTTGATTTTATCACTTCCCAGCACCAAAAAGAGCAGTTTAAAGAGCTTTTTTCAGCTCTTTTTCTGGCTGAACCCATTTCAAAAACTTTGAGGCAAAAAGTACAGTTTTTGGGAATATCCCATCTCATAGCCATCAGCGGTTTTCATCTTGGAGTTTTGTTTTTTATCTTTTATCAGATTTTTGGCAGGATTTATCGCTTTTTTCAGGATCGGTATTTTCCATATCGAAACCGCAGACTTGATCTGAGTATTTTTACAGGAGTGATTTTGTTTGGATATATGTATATGCTTGATTTTGTGCCTTCACTTTTGAGATCATTTGTTATGATGTGTGTCGGATTTTTCTTTTATGCAAGAGGTATCAGAGTTGTCTCTTTTACAACTCTTTTTACAACCGTTTTGATCATACTCTCTCTTTTTCCAAAACTCCTCTTTTCTATCGGTTTTTGGTTTTCCGTAAGCGGTGTTTTTTATATCTTTTTGTTTTTACACTATTTTAAGGATTTGAATCCAAAAATGATTTTTGTACTTCTAAACTTCTGGGTATTTTTTATGATGATACCGATAGTACATCTCTTTTTTCCCGTTTTCTCTTTCTATCAGCTTTTATCTCCGATTCTCTCAATGCTTTTTGTTGTTTTTTATCCTTTGGAACTCTTTTTACACGGTATCGGCTTTGGAGGAGTTTTGGATCCTTTTATAGAAAAGCTTTTAGATATAAACGGAGAGATTTTTTATTTTCAAACAGATATTTTATATTTTGTCGGTTTTGCTCTGCTTAGTATTTTCAGTATTTTTCACAGAGTTTTTTTGGTTATCCTCTCTTTTTCTCTTCTGTTTTATCCTGTTTATATATCTTAAAATTCAAAATATAGCAAAGTTTCATACCGTACAAAAATATGATCCACGAAAGATAGATCCATATCAGAAAAAACATGATAGCGCTGAAAGATCCGTAAATACTCAGATATGTTTTATTGTAAAAGATATAATAAACAAAAAGATTTTTAGACAGATACCAGACAGATGATGAAACAAAAGATGAAACAAGTGAGATTTTTGTCTCTACCTCTACATTTGCCGATATCGAATAGGTAACAAAAAAGAGAAACCAGATGATAAGAAACGGAAAAACAGCCAAAAAATTGATCCAGCTTGTATATTCGTAACTGTCAAGCAGAGTTTGAAGATATGAGGAGAGATAAAACGATATTCCAAGTGCCAAAGGAGCCATTGTTATAAGTGTCCAGTAAACAGAGATAGAGTGCCAGAATTTTCTCGGAGTCGTATGAAAAATTCTGCTGACTACATATTCGTAATCATCAAAAAACATGATAGATACATAGATAACAAATATAAATCCTATCGTTCCCATACTGAGAGTATTTTGCATAAACTGATCTATATAGTTTACTATTATCTCCTGATGAGAGGGGATTAGGGAAGAGAAAACAAAATTTCTGATTTTGTCGTAATATTTCTCAAAACTCGGAAGATGTGTAAAAATGGATAAAGATATCAAAAGAATGGGGATAAGTGCCAAAATAGTATGAAAACTGAGAGATGAGGCATAATGGAGAAGATCATGATCTTTGAAAAAAGATATGATCTCCTTTTTATTCCATCCTTTTTTTTGTTCCTTGTTCATCAATCCAATCCCATTTTTCCCGGATTTAGGATATTGTTCGGATCAAAAGCGGTTTTGATGCGTTTAAAAAGTTCTATCTCCTCTTTGCTGAAAGCAAGTTCCATAAAAGGCGCTTTACTGAGACCTATACCGTGTTCACCGCTGAGAGTTCCGCCAAGCTTCACGGTTGCTTTGAAAATCTCCTCTATCGCTTTATACCCTTTTTCAACCTCTTTTGGATCCGAGCCGTCCACCATGACATTTGTATGAACATTTCCGTCTCCGGTATGACCGAAACAGGGAACTTTTACATCATATTTTTTTGCTATTTTATCTATCTCTTCAAGAAGTTTGGGAAGCATACTTCTTGGAACGGTTATATCTTCGTTTAGTTTTTTGCTTCCATAGATCGTTATTGACTGACTTGCATTTCTCCTTGAAAACCAGATATCTGAAGCCTCTTTTTCATTTTCGGCTCTTTTAAATTTTAATGCTCTGTTTTCTTTGAAAATCCTTTCGATCTCCTCTAACTGGTAGTTTAGATCATTTTCAAAATTTCCGTCAACATCGGTTACGAGGATCGCACCGGCATCTGTTGGAAGGCCTTTGTGAAATTTCTCTTCGACGGCTCTTATCGTAAGATTGTCCAAAAACTCCATGGCAACCGGTGTGATACCGCTTGACATCGTTTTATATACGGCATTCATTGCATCTTTTACGGTAGGAAATATACCCATAGCGGTTTTTGTCAGTTTGGGTTTTGATATCAGTTTCAGAGTAATTTCGGTGATCACTGCCAGAGTTCCTTCACTCGCTATTAGGATACCGGCGATATTGTATCCGGCAACATCTTTTATGGTTCTTTTTCCTGCTCTTATGATATCACCGTTTGGAAGAACCGCCCTTAGAGCCAAAACATAATCTTTTGTTATACCGTATTTTGCGGCTCTCATCCCTCCGGCATTTTCGCTTACATTTCCGCCTATCGTGGAGTACTCCTGACTTGCGGGATCGGGAGGATAAAAAAGTCCGACTTTTTCGACCTCTCTTTGAAGATCTTTGTTGATAACACCGGGTTGTACGACTGCTGCCATATTTTGTATATCAATCTCCAAAATTTTATTCATATGCTTTTCCAAAGCGAGGATGATTCCCCCTCTTGATGGCAAAGCGCCCCCTGTAAAACCGCTTCCGGCTCCTCTTGGAGTTATAATGATTTTGTTTTGGTTACAGTATCTTAAAACTTTACTGATATCGTCTTCATCTCTTGGAAAGATAACCGCTTCGGGTTCATATCTGTTTTTGGTGGCATCATAGGAGTATGAAATAAGATGGGCTTTGTCATCAAAAACATTCTCATCCCCTACGATTTTTTTCAGCTCTTTTAAATGCTTTTTATCCAACATTATTTTATTTCCAGCAGTTTTATATAATAATTATCATAATTATCTATTTTACTTTTTGCTATATTAAATATATTTGATTCTATATCTCCTATTCTCGAATAAAACGGCAAAATCGTTTTCCCCTCTTTTTTATCAACACTCTCATTTTTCAATACTTTGAAACTGTTACAATCCACAAAATAGCCGCTGTTTTTCACAACAAAAAACAGAAGCATAGAGAGATTCTTTTTACAGGCGTTTTGAAAATCTTCTCTGTCTGGTTCGGGATTGTACTCTTTTGAGAGAAAAGCTGCCAAAATATCAGGATGTATCCAATCGATCTCAGGATATTTTGAGGTTATCTCAAGAAAAGTCTCTTCATTAGGAACTATAACAAAAGCTCTGTCATAAAGATAATTTAAGATAACGGTATCTCCCTTTTCAGGCATGATATTTGGAGCCGGAAGAGCATCCTGTTTGAGCAGATCAAACATTGCAAATTTTATTCTTATACCTTCTTTACTTTTGCTTTCTACTATGGCTTTTGCTATAACAGTTTGATGTTCATCATCAAATTTTCTTATAACAATACCACTTGAACCCACCGGAACATAGGGATTGTTTTCTACAAGTGCACCTTTTTTGTCCGCTTCAATAATCTTTGTTTCAACACTTTTAAATGCCCCCGAAGCAAAAAGAGAACTTTGAAAACAGAAAAATATTGATAAAATAAAAACTATACTGCGCATTGATATCCTTTTATTAATTTTCTTTGATTATATACAATTTGCTTTTAAAAATACCTTGAGTGATAATGAAGAAAAGGTAAATAATAGTTGATTATTATAATTATTATTACATATAAAAATTACAATCACTCTAAGCGGTTTTATAATACAATAATGTTGTTAAAGATTGATTAAATAAAATGAATAAGGAAATAATTAAATGAAAAGACTTTTTTTATTAATAATTTTAATAATTTCATTTTCTAATGCTTCTGTTTTGATAAATGAAAAGTGGGAAAAAGGAGAGACTCTTCTTAGCTTTTTTGAAAAAAACGATATCCCTTTATCTCTTTATTACAATCTCGACAAACCGGATAAAGAGCTGGTTTCAGAACTTAGAGCAGGAACACCAATACAGATACTAAAAGATGAGTATGAAAACAACAAAATAGAACAGATATTGATTCCCATAACCGAAGAGTTGGAAATTCATATTTACAGAGACAAAGAGGAAAAATTTGCTTTGGATATGATTCCTCTAAAATATGAGATCAAACATAAAACTTTGAAGCTGACGATAAAAAGTTCTCCCTATCAGGATATTGTGGATAAAACGGGCAGCCACGCTTTGGCAAAAGAGTTCATAGAGATTTTTAAAAACAGTATAAATTTCAGACGCAATATCAAAAAAGGTGATAATCTCGTCATCATATATGATCAAAAATACAGACTTGGCAAAAGACTCGGTTTTCCTCTCATTCGCGCAGCGATGATGGAAGAGAAAAGAAAAGAGCATTTTATATTTTTGGCAGATGACGGAAAATATTATGATGAAAACGGTAAAAGCCAAAACGGAGACTCTTTTATCATCCCGTGTCGGTATAAAAGGATCTCTTCAAGATTTACAAGAAAAAGGTGGCATCCTCTTTTGCACAGATACAGAGCGCACCTTGGTATAGACTACGCAGCACCCATAGGTACGCCCGTAAAAGCGGCACAAAGCGGCAAAGTGATCTTCAAAGGCAGAAAAGGCGGATACGGAAGAGTTATAGAGATATATCACGGTAACGGATATAAAAGCCTTTATGCTCATCTCTCAAGATTTAAAAGGGGTTTAAGAAAAAGCAGAAGAGTAAAAAAGGGAGAGATTATCGGTTATGTGGGTACAAGCGGTTTAAGTACCGGTCCCCATCTTCATTTTGGCTTGTATAAAAACAAAAGAGCAATAAATCCTGCAAGAAAGATTGTATTGGCTAAAAGATTAAGCGGTGAAAAGAGAAGAAAGTTTATAAAAATTGTAAGAAACTATAAAAAAGAGATAAATCTTATCATCCAAAGAACTCTTGTAGCCATGAATAAATAAATCCCATTACTTTAATGGGATTTATTTCTGTTACAGGTCTATACACTCAATCGCAGGATATTTATCCAAAAAACTTCCCTCTATTTTCCACCATTTTTTAACAACACTACTGTAAAGAGACCTGTAATCGACAGTGTATTTTAGATCCCCGTTACTGTCAAGATCACTCAAAGAGGGTTGTTTTGAATAGAAGCCTCCTTTTACCTTTCCTCCTAGTATAAAATGAGGTGCGGCAGTTCCGTGATCTGTTCCGTTACTTCCGTTTTTTGCCGGTCGTCTGCCAAATTCCGAATAGGTCATAATAAGAGTTTTATCCCAATAGCCTATCTCTATGAGAGCTTCTCTAAAAGAACTTAAAGCCTCAGACAACTCTTCCAAAAGTCTCTCATGAGTAGAGGCTTGATTGCTGTGGGTATCAAAACCTCCAAGCGCTGCTTTGAAAACAGGTGCTTTGATACCGTTTTTGAGTAAAAATGCTATATCTTTAAAATGTGTGCCGAGTTTGGAATTTGGAAATTTTGTTTCTATTTCCACAGGATTGTCAATCTTCTCTTTTAGTACCTCTACCGTATCATGAAGTTCGTTTTGGGTATATATAACATAAGAGAGCATCTCATCTTTTGAACTTTTTTCGATATACTCCACACTTCCTGCTTTTTTGACAAATTTTTCGGGAGAATCCAAAACGATATTTTTCATCCCTTCATGATCAAAAGGTTTGGTATCATCTTTTCCCATTGTAACGGTATCACTGAAAAAACTCTCTCCAAAAGGATGTTCCCATAAAAGTCTGCCTATCCATCCTTCTGTCAGATACTCTTCACTGTCTGATGCCGTATTCCAGATATCTTTTGATCTAAAATGAGAGCGGTTGGGATTTTCATATCCCACTCCCAAAACAACAGCCAGTTCATTTTCATCCCATATATTTTTTAGCTTTTCAAGTTTGGGATGAAAACCCAAAGAGTCATTTAGAGGCAGTACTTTCTCTTTTTCCACAGCCAAAGAGCCCCTTAGATCATAATAGGTTTCATCAGTATAGGGGATAACGGTATTTAATCCGTCATTTCCTCCTTCAAGCTCTATCAAAACAAAAACTTTATCTTCATTGCCACTCTCATTAGCAAATATTTTATCCGGATCCAAGGTTAACATCAAAGCCGCTATTGCGCTTAGTTTTATAAACTCTCTTCTTTTCATCTTTTTACCTCACTTTAATTCATACGCAGGATCTAACAAGACAGCCGAAAAACGATTTTTCCTGTCAGTTATTTGGGTTGAAGCTTCCACAGGAAGGAGCAGTTGTTTCAACTCTTCGATGCTGTATTTGCTGCTTTTTTTATATTTTCTCTCAAGAACTTTTCCTGCCTTTTTTAAAAAATTTCTTCTTTCCATCAGATAGTTTGTACTCATCCACTCTTTTTTACCCTGCCATCCTTTGACATTTGGAGGATTCAAAACTTCCTGCCCCATGTTTTTTGTTCTTTTAAAAAACTGTTTTGAAGGAACTGTTTTTTCATTAAATGTTCTGCTCGTTCCTATAACCAGTTCTACGGGAGATTTGATAAGCAGGTCTCTTTTTGATTTGTCTTTGAAATCATCGCTTGTCAATATTTCATAAAGAAGTGTTTTTATCTGATAATCGCTCTCTTTGAAGATTTTGGCGATTCTTTTTACCTCGTCTTGGTTGATATTGTAAGAGATAAACTCTTTGTAAAATTTTTCCGTGATAAATTCGGCGGTTCTCTCCTGTTTTAGGATAATCTCGATGATATCATCTCCGTCAAAATTTCCGCTCTCTCCCAAAAATGTTTTTTCTCCAAAATCATGAACCCTTCTGTTAAATTTGAATTTTCCCGTTTTTAGATCAATCGTCCACCCCGTAAAAGCTCTGGCGGCTTCTTTGATATCCTTTTCAGTGTAATGTCCCTCGCCAAGCGTAAAAAGTTCCATAAGCTCTCTTGCAAAATTTTCGTTGGGATGAGATTTTTTGTTGGTTCTGTTATCAAGATATACGATCATTGCCGGATCTTTTGCTATATCTCTTAACATATCAGCAAATGATCCAAGAGCATATTTTCTAAAAAGTATATTTTGATCAAGCATTAAACTAGGCCATTTGACTTTTCCAAGTTCCGATGTAAAGTGGTTGTGCCAAAACAGAGTCATTTTTTCAGTCAAAGGAGAATCAGTTACAGCCATCTCGTTAAGCCACCACTTTTGTAACTCTTTTCCTCTTTGTCTTCTTAGTTTTTTCAAAACTTTTTTCTCCTCGGCACTTAACTTGCTCCAGTCAACACTTTGCAGGATAAACTTACCCTTCCATTTGGGATAATCGCTTTTGGGAGTAGTTGAAGCACTTTTTATGAGATTTGTTACCGCTTTTTCATAAGAAAGATTCTCAAGTGCATTTATATCACTCCTTGATGCTCCAAAACATGTCCGATTCAGCAGAAATTTGGCTTCATCAAATTCCAAACCAAATATCATAACCGGTAATAAAAGTATAAGTAAAAATAACTTTTTCATTTCCGTCCTTAAGTAAATTTTTGGTTAAAATTATTATACAACTTAATATATTTTATTTTTCTTAATTGATTATTTTTATTTGTTGGAAACCAGTGAGTAAAATACATTTCACTTATCTTAAGCAAAATCGAAGCTTCACTTCCAAAAGAGATATGGAAGTGCAACTTCAATCACACAAAAAGAACCTAATCCAGATAGTGCAGTGCATCCAAAAGGGTTTGATCTATTTTGTATTGGTTCCCAACTTAGCCCATAAAACTGCACTAAATCCCATAAATCAGGGATTTCATTTTTTAAAAAGGCACTACAAAATATAAGCCATGAAACTTATCGCCAAATGGGCTTTAACCCTGCTTGGTTTGTAATGATAAATCAGTCTGATTTTCAGATCATGTTTTGTGATCCTAAAAGATTCTTCAACCTGCCACAGATTGGAGTATTGTTCCCATCTTTATCACCAACCAACCCATAAAGCCATATATTTAGGGAATCAATAAAAAAAGTTGTTCAGATTGTCACTACAATGTTGTTCTTGCAATATAAATGTAGTTAAATTTGACTACTTAGGCACTATCATCTCTAAATTTTTGTCATACTTATAATTTATTATATCACCAGAATCAATTAATCCTATTACTTGTTCAATAATATTTAAAGGTGCTATAAACCACTCTCTTGG
>CAYVDJ010000107.1:0-13542 GCA_964450755.1 uncultured Campylobacterales bacterium | reverse complement strand
TCTGCCAACAGATACAATGTCCAAATGAAATCTGAATTTATAAAAAGTGAAGTTTTTTCAAAAGATGAGCTGGAAAGACTTTTCCCTATTACCAAAGAGGATATAAGCGACAGTGCAAGTTTGGATAATATGTTTGAATTTTTGATAGCAAACGGTATGGATTTCTTCAAAGCCGCAAGAGCTTTGATACCGGCTCCCTGGCAAAATGCCCCTCACATGGATTCGGAACTCAGAGCGTTTTATGAGTATATGAGTGCATGTTTTGAAGCGTGGGACGGACCGGCTGCCGTCTCCTTGACAGACGGAAGATATATAGGATGTATTTTGGACAGAAACGGGTTAAGACCTGCAAAATATGTTATCACAACAGATAACCGAATCATCATAACAAGCGAATACGGAGTATTGGATATAGATGAAAAGATGATAGTTGAAAGAGGCAGACTCCAAAGCGGTGAGATGATAGGAATTGATCTAAAATTCGGTAAGGTGATGAAACCACAAGAGATAGATGATTATCTGAAAAACTCAAATCCTTATGCAGAGTGGCTTATGCAAAATATGACCTATCTGCAAGAATTTATCGATATCCCTTTTGCAAATCTCTCCTGTTACAATATAGAAGATCTAAAGAGAAAACAGAGATTTTTCAATATCACCGAAGAGGTGATAGAGATGGTTATAGAACCGATGATAAAAGACGGAAAGGAAAATACCGGTTCTATGGGAGATGATACTCCAATAGCCGCTTTCAGCGAACATCAAAGAAATTTTACAGACTTTTTCAAACAAAAATTCGCTCAGGTTACAAACCCTCCGATAGATCCTATCAGAGAAAAAATAGTTATGAGTTTAAATACCGGTTTTGGAGAGATAAGGAACATCCTAAAAGAAGATCCAAACCATGCGATCAGATTAAAGGCAATCTCACCTATACTAATGGAAGAAAAATTTGAAGTTTTACTCTCTTTTGGAGATCCTTCAAAGCCAAGATACAAAGAACACTACAAAAACAGAACTTTTTCAACTCTTTTTGAAAATGATTTGAAAAACAGTCTGGAAAAACTCACTTCCGAGATAGTCAAAGCCGTCAAAGAGGACAATGTCAGAATAGTTATTTTAGACGACAGGGGAGAAGGCAAAAATATAAAAGCTATCCCAATAGCAATGGTTGTAGGAAGATTAAACCGTGTACTTTTGGACTCAAAAGTCAGACATCTTGTTACGATCATAGCGGTAACGGCGGAGGCTTACGATACCCATTCCTGCGCTGTACTGATAGCTTACGGGGCAAATGCCATATACCCTTATCTTCTTTTTGCAACGGTATATGAACACTGCGCAAAACAGAACCGCTCTGTCTATCAGATAAGAAACAGCTTTAAAAATGTTTACGCAGCCTTAAACAACGGTCTTTTGAAAATAATGTCCAAAATGGGTATATCAACTATCGCTTCATATAGAAATTCGGCTCTTTTTGATGTTATAGGACTCTCAAACGAACTTGTAAAAGAGTGTTTTACCAACTCCATAGCTCTTCTTCCGGGACTGGATTATAAAGATATTGAAGAGAGGATAGAGAGATACTACAAAGAGGCGTGTGAGATAGATGAAGTCAAAAAACTTTTTCCGTTAAAACTCGGAGGTTTTTACAAATTTATCCATAACAAAGAATTTCACGATTATGGACCTCTTGTAACAAATGCCATTCACAAAGCCTCAATTACAGCTGACAAAAAAGATTATGATGAAGTCAAAAAGCTTATCAATCAAAGAAATCTAAAGATGATAAGAGACTGTTTTGAGTTCAATTCGGACAAAAAACCGATATCCGTTGATGCGGTTGAACCAAAAGAGGAGATTTTCAAAAGATTTGCGACTGCCGCTATGAGTCTTGGTTCCATATCTCCCGAAGCCCATGAATCTTTGGCACTGGCGATGAACAAAATAGGCGGTCAGTCAAACTGCGGTGAAGGCGGTGAAGCGCCTGAGAGACTGAAAAGCGAAAAAAATTCCAAAATAAAACAGATAGCATCGGGAAGATTTGGAGTAACACCCGAATATCTAAGAAGCGCCGAGGAGATTCAGATAAAAATTGCCCAGGGAGCAAAACCCGGAGAGGGAGGACAGCTTCCCGGACATAAAGTAACTCCTCTTATCGCCTCTTTGAGATATACGATCCCCGGAGTTACGCTTATCTCCCCTCCTCCCCATCATGATATCTACTCTATCGAGGATTTGGCACAGCTTATTTTTGATCTAAAACAGATAAATCCCGATGCCACGATTACTGTAAAACTGGTCTCTACCGCCGGTGTCGGAACGATTGCCGCCGGAGTTGCAAAGGCCTATGCCGATAAAATCATCATATCCGGAGGCGACGGCGGAACGGGAGCCGCTCCCCTTTCTTCCATCAAATTTGCCGGAAACACATGGGAATTTGGTCTCAGCGAAGCGCACAATGCTCTAAAAGTCAATAACCTAAGAGGAATGGTTCATCTGCAAACAGACGGTGGATTGAAAACCGGACTTGATGTCGTAAAAGCGGCAATGCTCGGAGCTGAAAGTTATGCATTCGGTACGGCGGCTCTTACCATCATCGGTTGTAAGATACTGAGAATCTGCCATTTAAACAGATGCAGTGTCGGTATCGCTACCCAAGATGAGAGATTAAGAGAACATTTTGTAGGAACAGTTGACAGACTTGTAAATTATTTTACATTGGTAGCAGAAGAGGTAAGAGAGATACTTGCAGAACTCGGATATGAGAGGATGGAGGATATCATCGGAAGAAGCGATCTTTTAAAGGTGGTTGACCATCCCAAAACCAAAAAATTTGATTTCTCTTCCATTTTGCACTATGTTGAAGGCGTAAACACCTGCCAGGTAAAATCAAACGAGCCTTTTGACAAAAATGAATTTGAAAAAAATATCTTGCAAAAAGTTTACGGTTCAATAGAAGATCCTTCCACCCCTATCGTAATAAAAGAGAAGATACAAAACATCAACAGAAGTTTCGGAACACTGATAAGCGGAGAGATTGCGAAATATTACGGTAATACGGGATTGCCCGAAGACACTATCAAGTTTCGTCTCACCGGTATATCCGGTCAGTCTCTAGGAGCATTTTTGATAAACGGAATCTCCATCTACCTAAGAGGCGCAGGTAACGACTATGTGGGCAAAGGAATGAACGGCGGAAAGATCGTCATTACCCCACGAACTCAGGGAGAAAAGTTCAGCTGTGCCGGAAATACCTGCCTTTACGGCGCTACCGGAGGAAAACTATATGTAGCCGGAAGTGTAGGAGAGAGATTTTGCGTCAGAAATTCGGGAGCTGTTTCGATAGTGGAAGGCACGGGAGATCACGCCTGTGAATATATGACCGGAGGAGTTGTTATAATTCTCGGAAAAACCGGAAATAATTTCGGTGCGGGAATGACCGGAGGTGTGGCATTTGTGCATGACACCGATCACTCTTTTATAGATCAACTCAATCAGGGACTTGTCTATGCAACAAGAATAGATACTGATGAAAGAGATGAAGAGAGACACTTTATCAAAAAGAAACTAAGAGAATACATCAACGAAACAGGAAGTGAAAAAGCCCAATATATCCTGGATAATTTCAGACATGCGATAAGACATTTTTGGATGGTTATACCCAAGGATATGACCAAAGTACCTCTAAATCCTGAGGAAGGAGATTAATATGCAAAATTTTATAAATGTAGAGAGAATAGAACCTAAAAAGAGAGAGTCGAACAAAAGAAAAAAAGATTTCAATGAAATTTATGATATTTATAAGATTGAAGAGGCTTCTTCTCAGGCAGAGAGGTGTATCCAGTGTGGTGATCCCTATTGTCACAACAAGTGTCCCCTCCACAACTTTATCCCTTTTTGGCTAAAATCAACTGCCAAAAAAGATATCGAACTCTCTTTCAGACTTTCCAATGAGAGCAATCCTTTTCCGGAAATTACAGGAAGAGTCTGCCCCCAAGACAGACTTTGTGAGGGCGACTGTACTCTAAATGAAGGATACGGAGCTGTTACGATAGGATCAATTGAAACCTTTATCAGTGAAGAGGGATTTAAAAAAGGCTTAAAACCGGAATTTATGCCGATAAAAAGCGATAAAAGAGTTGCCGTCATAGGCTCAGGTCCTGCAGGATTTTCAACAGCTACCTATCTTTTAAGAGCCGGAATCGGCGTGGATATGTTTGAAAAAGCTCCAAAACCCGGCGGTCTTTTGACATTTGGAATACCAAATTTCAAGCTGGATAAAGAGGTGGTTTTTAGAAGATTCAAATGGCTTGAAGATGCAGGGATGAAACTCTTTTTAAATAAAGAGGTCGGCAAGGATATATCATTTAAAGAGATTTTGGATAAATATGAGGCCGTTTTTGTAGGTATTGGAGCGGAAAAATCAAAAAAAGCCGGTATCGAAAACGAAGATGCCAAAGGGGTATTTTTAGCTATCGAATTTTTGAAAAATATTCAACAAAAGATATTCAATCTTTCCCATGATTCAAAATACAGTGTAAAAGGCAAAAAAGTTGTTGTTATCGGCGGTGGTGATACCGCAATGGACTGTATCAGAACTTCCATAAGAGAGAACGCAGCAAGTGTTAAATGTCTCTACAGAAGAGATGAAGAGAATATGCCCGGATCCAAAAAAGAGTATAAAAATGCGCTTGAAGAGGGGGCGGAATTTATCTTCAACGCCTCTCCTCTTAAAATTTTGGTGAATGAGAACAAAGAGGTAAAAGCCATAGAGATGCAAAAAACCAAACTCACCCAAAAAGATTCAACCGGAAGAAGAAGAGTACAAATCATCAAAAACAGCGAATTTACAGTAGATGCCGATATTGTTATCTTTGCACTAGGTTTTGATCCTCAAAACCCCTCTTTTTTGGAAGAAAACGGTATAAAAACAAACTCTTGGGGTGGAATTGAAACAAATGAGAGCTACCAGACAAGCAATGAAAAGGTATTTTGCGGAGGAGACTGTTACAGAGGAAGCGATCTTGTTGTTACAGCTGCTTATGACGGAAAAAGAGCAGCCAAAGGAATTATCGATAAATTTTTCAAATGATGTTATAATAAAGGGTTTAAAAAAATCGGAGAAATAAAATGAATTTCGGTCATATTTTTAGAAATATAAAAAAGCAGTCCTCTCCCAATGAGGCTCCAAGCCATTGGATAAAGTGCGACAAATGCCAGTCTCTTATGTATTACAAAGAGATTCAAAACAGAAACTATGTCTGTCCCAAATGTAAATTTCACATGAGAATAGGACAGGAAGAGAGAATAAAACTTTTGGCGGATGAGGGAAGTTTTGTAGAATTTGATGCAAATCTTGTTCCAGTCGATCCCCTGAAATTTGTTGATAAAAAGTCATATAAAAAAAGAGTGTCGGAAAATCAGGAAAAGACTTCAAGAGTCTCCGCAGTTGTAAGCGGAGAGTGTACGATGGACGGTATCGCTGTGCAGCTTGTTGTTTTTGACTTTAAATTCATGGGAGGCAGTTTGGGTTCTGTCGAAGGTGAAAAGATAGTAAGAGCCGTACACAGAGCGATAGAGAAGAGACAGGGTGTTATCATAGTAAGCGCAAGTGGCGGTGCGAGGATGCAGGAGAGTACCTTCTCTTTGATGCAGATGTCAAAAACTTCAGCAGCTTTGAAAAAACTTGATGAGGCAAAACTGCCGTATATATCCGTTTTGACTGATCCTACAATGGGAGGAGTCAGTGCCTCTTTTGCAATGCTTGGAGATATTATTATCGCAGAACCGGGAGCCTTGATAGGATTTGCCGGACAGAGGGTTATCAAACAGACAATAGGTGCGGAATTGCCTGAAGGATTTCAAAGATCAGAATTTTTGCTTGAACACGGTCTTATAGATATGATCGTACAAAGAGGCGCAATGAAAAGAACAATTGTCGATTTTTTACACTATTTTGAATATTCCCCCAAATACTCCGAACAAGAGAGAGCTTTTTAAGCTCCTCTTCCAATCTTTTTCATGCATAAGATTTACGCACTTTTTGATTATAAGCTTTTCTTATCCAAAGATATAAGCGTGAAAGAATTTGCAGATCTCTGTTATGATAAAAAAGTTTCGATAATCCAGTACAGAGACAAAATATCTTCTCTCTCCAAAATGAGAGATGTGATAAAAGAGTTAAGAGAGTACTGGAAAGGAGTTTTGATAGTCAATGACAAAATAGAACTTGTCTCCTGTTGCGACGGATTGCATCTAGGACAGGAAGATATGAAAAAATTTGACAAAAATCTGCAAAAAGCCGCCAACAAAGTCAGAGAGGAGATAGGGGATAAAATACTGGGGCTTTCAACCCACAATGTAAAAGAGGTTTTAGAAGCAAATGAGCTTCCTTTGGATTACATCGGTTTGGGAGCATACAGAAAAACCTCAACAAAAGAGACGGATAATATTTTGGGAAACGAGATAGAACAAATCGCCTCTTACTCTTCCCACCCTGTCGGAGCAATAGGAGGCGTAAAGTTAAATGACAAGATAAAAAATATAACATATCTGGTTATAGGGTCAAACTTATATGACTATTAAAGTTTTTTCCATTGAAAAAGTAAAAAAAGATAATTATTACGATATAATATCAAGCTATAAAAAGATGATATCGAGATATTCAAATATAGAGGATATTCCACTGTTCAACAAACAGATAGCCATCTCTCAAAATATCTCCCAAAGAGATGCCCAAAAAAGTTATACCGACATCTTTTTAAAACGGATGGGAAAATATAACATTGTTTTAGATCCTTTGGGTAAAGAGATCGACAGCTTTGTTTTCAGCAGACTGTTTGAAGACAAAAGTGAAATATCCTTTTTTATAGGAGGAGCTTACGGTTTTGAAAAAGAGTTTGTCAAAAAAAATGATCTTGTGATTTCTCTAAGTCGTTTAACAATGAGTCACAAGATAGCAAAAATAGTTCTGTATGAACAAATATACAGAGCTTTTTCAATTATGAATAATCATCCTTATCATAAATAAAATTTATAAACAAACGATATAGAACAAGCACACTTAACTAAGGAGAGTATATGAAACCTAATGATATAGAATATTTTAAAAAAATGCTGATAGACAGAAAAGATCAGGTATTAAAAAATATTGAAGATGTCCAAAAAGAGATAAATGAACTGAAAAATGTGGATCTGAGTGATGATGCGGACTTTGCGGCTGTAAGTACGGACAGACTGATAGAAAATGCCATAACAACAAAACAGAATGTGGAATTACATGAGATAGAAGAAGCTCTCAAAAAGATAGAAAACAACACCTACGGAATATGTGAAATGTGCGAAGAGCCTATAAGTTTTCAAAGATTAAAAGTAAAACCTCAGGCAAAATATTGTATAGTTTGCAGAGAAATTGTGGAGAAAAACAGAAAAAAGGAATAGCTATGGGACTAAAAAAATATTTGGTATTTGCTCTTTTACTAATCCTGATTATAGGTATTTATGTATTTAGCTTTGAGGGTGGAAGATATTCACTCGATTTTTTCGGTATCAATGTAACTTTGCCTGTTGCCGTATGGGTTATAGTACCGGCTTTGATACTCTATCTTTTTACTCTTCTTCATATGATGTTTTACGGAGCCATTGACTTTACCAAAAAAAGAGCTTTAAAAAAAGGGCATAAAAATTTTATAAGAGCAACTAAAAATGTGCTTTTGGGACTTGACAACAATGTTCAGTTTAGGTCAGAATGGTTAAAACTGCCGGGAGCTATCTTGAATGTTTTCAATATCGATCCTAAAAAACGGGCTAAAAAAGTACCAAATGAGGATGTTCAGGAGATATTGGATCTAAAAGAGAAATTAGACAGAGGAGAAGTTGCAGATCTCTCAAAATACAGACTTCCAAAAGATAATCCTTTGGTTATCCAAAACTTTGAAAACAAACTTGCCAAAGATAAACTGCACGCAGACGGTATCCTTAAAAACTGCGGAGACAAAAAAGATGAACCTATCTGTAAAAAGGCATTTTATGCCATAGCAACATACGCACCTTATGATCAACTTAAAAAATACGGATATAAAATAGACACAAAGGCTTTTGAGATCATAATGGACAGATATAAAAATGAAAAAAATGAACTTAAATTGACAAATGATGAGATCGTTGAGATGATCAAAGGTCTTGATTTTGGCAAAGAGGACTTTATAGAACTTGCCAAAAAATTAAAACCGAAAATGAACCCCGATGCTTTGATGTTTCTTTTTGAAAGACTCTTCAATGAGTTTCCAAAGGCAAGTGATGCATATCTCTTTATCCTTTTTGAACTTCAGATGATCGATAAAGTAAGAGAGATCCTTCAAAATTCCGCACTTGATGAGTATGTAAAATTTAAACATCTTCTCTTTTTAAGAGATAACGGCAAAAATTTTGATATAGAGATGTTTATATAAGAATTGAAAAGTTTGATTGATTTTTCCAAACCGGTGGCGGCTCTTGCCCCTCTTGCCGGTTTTACCGATCTTCCTTTTAGAAAAGTAGTAAAAAAATTCGGAGCAGATCTTACTTTCAGCGAAATGATAAGTGCCAATGCACTTATCAGAAACTCTTCCAAAACTTTCAGGATGTTAAAAAAAGCCCAAAATGAAAATCCATATATAGTACAGATAGCCGGAAGCGATCCGGAAGTAATCAAAGAGGCTGTTTTGATGCTAAATGATATGGAAGGGATAGCCGGTATAGATCTAAACTGCGGATGTCCGGTTGCAAAGGTTGTAGGTCAAAATGCCGGAAGCGCACTTTTAAAAGACCTTCCGCTGATGCAAACACTTATAGAGACTATCAAAAAATATTCTGCCAAAAGATATACGAGTGTCAAAACAAGACTCGGTTTCAGTGAAAAGATTCCGACCCAAATAGCAAAAGTGTGTGAAAATGCAGGTGCCGATTTTATAACAATCCACGGCAGAACAAGAGCAGGAGGATACAGAGCAGAAGTTGACTATGATGCTATAAAAGAGGCAAAAGAGAGCGTATCGATACCGGTTATCGCCAACGGAGATATCAAAGATCTAAAAACCGCCCGATTTGTTCTAAAACATACCGGCTGTGAAGGTATCATGATAGGAAGAGGCGCGGTAGGAAATCCGTGGATCTTTTATCAGATAAAAAATTCGATAGAAAATCTACAAAAAGATAAAATTTTAGAGATTGTTTTGGAACACTTTTACAGTATCGTAGAATTTTACGGTGATCTTGGTATAAGGATTTTCAGAAAACATCTGCACACCTACTCCAAAGGTCTTGACAATGCCTCATCTTTCAGAGACAAGATAAACAGGATTGATGATTTTAAAGAAGTTGAGAGGGAGATTATAACCTTTTTTTCATCATCAAAACAGTAACAAGAAATCAAATATTCAGATTTCCTATCACATCGCCGAATTTCAGATGAATATCTTTTGAGACAGAGAGGTTGAACATGCCTTTTTCAAAAAACATAACAACGGTAGAACCCATCATAAAGTATCCGATCTCATCCCCTTTTTTTAAAAACACATCATTATATCTGTAAACTTTCATCTCTTTTATATTTGCATTTGTCTGTATAGTGCTGTCAAAATCAAACACCATCTTTCCGACATTAAGTGCCCCTACAAAAACCATAAAAAAAGTTCTCTTTTTACTGTCTTCACACTCCAAAACAACTCTTTCGTTTTTGATAAAAAGATCGACTATTCTGTTTAAATAGGTGAAATTTACAGGGTATAAAGCACCGGGAACATAGATGGCTTTTTTGACTCTCATATCCGTCGGTGCATGATAACGATGGTAATCTTTGGGAGAGAGATAGAGATTTATATATTCACTGCCATAAAGTTTCTTTTTCTGCTCATCACTTACATATTTTGTCAAAAGTTCATCTATCTTATAGGAAAAACCTTTTATCTGCAATGCTCTGTTTCTTACAGCTTTTCCACACTCTGTTACAAACGCATCACACGGAGAGATGAGAGTTGTCTCATCTTTTGAAAAATCTCTCTCTTTTTTCAGTTTTCTTGTAAAAAGAGCATTTAAAGTTTTATAAGACTCCGGCGGCTCAAACTCACTCATATCAAGTCCCATTATTTTTACATAAGAGCTGTTTATGATATTTTGAACGGCTGGAGGAAAGGGAGTGGATGCAAATTTTCCAAATGCCATGGAAATCAGATTTGACAAAGCTATATCAAGCACCTGCGCCACCTTTGGATTTCATCAAAGCTCTTTTCATAAGCTCTATATGGTAATTTTCCTGATAATTGATAAAATCAAAAAAGCGACTCAATTCTTCATTTGAAATAGCATCTGAGAGCTTTTTACACTCTATTTTTGCCTTTTCCTCCTCTTCTATACCATCTATCAAAAACTTTTCCAAATCTGTAAATTTATAGATTCTCTCCATTACAACTCTCGGGATACTCAAAAGTCCCATTTTTGCCATCATTCTTGCAAAACTTTTCAGATGAAACATTGACTCATCTATCAGATCAATAAAAATGTTTGAAAGTTCTTTATCCTCTGTATAAAAATTAACATACATATAAACCAAAATCAACTCATACTCTTTATATCCCTCCTCAAACAAAAAGAGAGTCAATGCATCTGTCTGTTCACTGTCAAGTTCTATATTTTCAAGTTTCCTCGATTTGTCAAACGCTCTTATCTCACCGTTATTTCCTTCATCCTGCAAAAGAAGATAGAGTTTTGTTATAAAATAATTTTCATCTGTAATAAATCTTCTAAAAAGAGGATCTCCCTCCGTCTCATACATCTCTTTTACGGCATCTATATTTGCAATCAACTGTTTTATAAGTTCAAAATTACTTTCTGCCTTATAGTTCATCTCACCCCTGTCAAAATTGACATCGATATTTTCATCTACAAGCTTTTGTCCGAACCATTTTAGATGTCTAAATTCTATCATGGAAAAATCATAAAGAAGATTATAAATTTTTTCATTTTCAATGCTGAAAGCTCCAAATAATATACTGAGCCAAAGTTCATGTTTCTTTCTAAATATTTCACTCGGTTTCATTTTTTAGTTCCGTTATACAATTTTCACTGATAAAAAGAGTATGTTCATCCTCATTTTTACCCTCTTTTTTGTTTTCATGATTTTTAACAGCCGCCAAAAAAGCTTTTGCCACCATCTCTCCACAGGCTCTATCCTCTGCCGGAGCATTGACAAGCTTTTTCAAAAACTCCTCCGCCGCCGATACAGCCTCGGTTACAGTCTCATT
Source organism: uncultured Campylobacterales bacterium (assembly GCA_964450755.1). Taxonomy (GTDB): domain Bacteria; phylum Campylobacterota; class Campylobacteria; order Campylobacterales; family JAADDG01; genus JAADDG01. Next base: position 2,260 of record CAYVDJ010000107.1, on the reverse strand, counting down.
TTTAACCATATCGGTAAAAATAGAACCGCCTACCACCGTACTCATACAACCGATAGCCTGAAATGTTATATTTTTTATGATACTATCTTCCGCAACCTGTATATAAACTTCCACCAACTCGTTATTATAGGGATTTTTCCCTATCCCTTTACCGTCATAAACCGGAAGTTTACCATAGTTTCTCGGATTCATCATGTGATCTATATATTCATCTTTAAGTTCTTGAATATTGGACATTTTGCTCCCTTGAAAATTCTAAAGCAATTATACAATTTTTATATTTAATGAGGATTAAGCAGTAAAAAATCAAACTAAGCTGTAGCCATTAACGATAAACAAGATAAGTCGGCTCTCATAAAGGTATAAAATCATAATCTCCGGTGAAACCGAAGATTATGACTGCTTATAAATCTTTTTTTCTGAGATCGCCTTGATAAACTATATCTTCGGCTTTTATATTTGGATCATTCAACATTGCGGGAACAGGATCTTTCATCTCTATTTTTTCCTTTTCTCTTTCCAATTCATCTTCAGAATAACTCATCATCATCTCGGCGGAAATAACATGAGGAAATGTCTGGATCTTTTTTAGCTTACCTATCTCTTCAGAGACATCTTCCCCCTCTATCGTTATTATAATCTTGCCTTTTTCTTTGTCATGCAGATGATAATCACAAAGATCACTTTTCTTCAACTCTTCTACAACCTCATCCACATATTTAGGCAATACCTGAACAACGATACTAGATACATTCATTTTTATAACTCCTTTAATCTATTTTCCATACTAATATAAAATTATCATCACTTGAACTGATAAGAGTATTTTTATCTATATACAATATTGTATTAAGAGTTGATTTCGCACCCTTTAACAGATATTTCATACTTAAATCATCCGTACCGAAAATGGCTATATCATTATCTTCATCATAACAAAAAGCTGCCATTTTGGCATCGGGACTCAAAGCTACGGTATATACTAAAAAGTTTGATTTTATAACATCAAAACTCCCCTTTTGAACATTATATATACCTGCCTGTCTATCCTGTCCGCCACTTAAAATTTTTCCTTTCTTAAAAGAGAGCTTCATAACTTTGTCTTTATTGGCACCATTTAAAACTTTTAAAATCTTACCGCTTTTAGTCTCTACGATGAATATCTCTCCCGATTCACAACCGACAGCCACCTTGCTTTTATCTTCATTAAAAGTAAAATCTCCAAAAGATGATTCACTAAGCTGTTTATGATACAACTCTTTTTTATTTTTAAGATCATACAAAACAATTTCACTGCTTAAAGATACTATCACTACCTTGTCATCAGATACAAAACTGGCTTTACTCATCAAAATAGAGACATCTTTTTTATCTATAACTTTGTTGATTTTCTTGTTTTCATAAATATAAAGATGATTACTTCCGCCTTCTGCCTGAGCCAAAAAAAGTATTTTCTTTCCGTCATCACTAATATCGATGGAAATAATTTTTGGTCCCATCAAATCTCCCATAAAATCATGAATTTTAGGAAGTTCTACCTTATCAATCCTCTTTTTATCTTTCCAGTTAATTACATCAATAACCCCAACATCCGTACCTGCATAAATAATATCACCTTTGCTAACCATTCCTGTTACATTTGCCGTAGCATTTAGCTCATACTGATAAGTTATACTTTTAGCAGATAAAAGCAATATGGAAAAACATAACAATAAAATCTTTTTCATCATTTAATCCTCGCTTTCATAAATACTCTTTATTATTATAGCATTAGTAGGGCAGACATTATAACAAAAACCGCAACCCGTACATTTATCGCTCTCTACCTCCGGATTAAAAAGACCCGTAAACCCGATAGCATCATCCAAACAAACATCTTTACAGGAGTAGCAGATACTTTTATGCCATGCCATACAAGAGATTACACTTATATCGGCAACAGCTTTTATTTTTTCAGAACCGTTTTCAAGACCAAGCACTTCTTTGGGACAGATTTTTGCACACTCATCACAAAATGTGCACCCTCCTTTTGAAAAATCAAGATAAGGAATACCTTCTTTATCTATTTTTATAATCTCTTCTTCACAAGAAGCAACACAGGGTTTATCTTCACATACAGGACACTCATTGTGAAAAAGAGAGATATTGTCATTGTAGGGAGGTCTTATAAAAACCTCTTTTTTATCATCTTTGGAAAGAGGGTTGAGGGCTTTGAAAAGCCCTCTTCTACCCTTGTCAATCACGGTTATCTAACACCTTC
>CAYVDJ010000106.1:0-33614 GCA_964450755.1 uncultured Campylobacterales bacterium | reverse complement strand
TTGAGTGCAAATGTCAATTACAGAACCGTTTATTTGAAATGGCAGGATAATTCTGATAACGAAACAGCATTTGAGATATACAGAAACGGTCAATACCTGACTGAGATATCTGCCAATGAAACAAAATATAAAGATGAGTGGCTGGATCTTGAAACAACTTACGAATATAAAGTTTATGCCATCAACAATGACGGAAGATCTAAAGCCGCAAGTGCTGTTATAAGAACCGGAAGAGAGATATATACTCCCACAGGTCCGAGTAATCTAAGTGCCGTGATGGAAAGAGCGGATATCATCAAATTGACATGGAGAGATAATTCCAATATAGAGAGTGCTTATAAGATCATAAGAAACGGTAAGATACTTGCTATACTTGAACCAAATACGACACAATTTAGAGATGTATCTATAAGAGACAATATGACATATACTTATAATGTGATTGCAATGAACAGTATCGGGGATTCTAAAAGTGCAACGGTAACGATAAAAACCTCTCCTTCATATAACAGAGAGGAATATGTAAATGAAAGTGTTTATGAAGATGCGGAGGATATGACTACTAACAAATGGACAATCTATGAAAATCCAAACAATGATGCTTTGATTTTAAATGTTTATGATGAGGAGAGGCAAAGCAGAGTTATAAAACTTGTAGGAAATGAATATGAAGACGGTTTTTGGCTCAAAAACAGTGACGGAAGTTTATGGAACGACAAAGATCATCATACGGTAGAGTGGAAATCAAAATTTAATTCTGCATTTTTAATATATATCTATGTTAAAACTACAAAAGGATATATGTATCTTCAATACATTCCGACAGACGGTGATATACAAAGCGGAGGAAAGCTGAACTTTGGTTTGGGAAGTTTTGCAAAAGACGGCAAATGGCATACTTTCAAAAGAGATATAAGTGAAGATGTGGCAAAAACAAGTAATTATGATGCCACTTTGATCTCTATCGAAGGCTTTTTGATAAGAGGACACGGTTTACTGGATGATATAAAAACTGTCGGGGAGTAAGAAGAAGGAAAGGAGTACACTCTCCTTCCTTTGAATTTATAGATATACTAAAACGCTCAACTTCACCCCCAAAAAAGTATTAAGATTTTTCAAGAGCGCTTACCATATACCTTATAAAAAATTTGGTGCATCATTTGAAAATAGTATCAAATCACCTGCTTTTGTCTCTTTTGCCAGAGTCAGTTCCATTTTGCTTTTGTCGCTTAATATGATTTTTCTTGCTTTTTTGATATTTCCTATCAGAATATCCGCATTTACTTTGCCTGTGATGATGGCTATATCGAAGATTTCGTCTATCTTTTTGGCAAGTTTTTCGTTATCCTCTTTTGTACTCTCCATGATTCCCGGAGTTATGATCACTTTTCTGCCTTTATAGGATGAGAGCAGTTCATAAGAGCTTATCATACCTTCAAGATTGCCGTTGAAACTGTCATCTATGATAAGTTTTCCTCCGGCTTCCATCTTTTGAAGGCGGTGTTCTACGCTTTTTAGATTTGAGACTCTTTTTTGTATGGTTTTTATATCCATTTTAAGCTCATGAGCTGTCAAAATGGCTGCTGTGATATTTATGGCATTAAATTCTCCCAAAACAGGAGCGTTGAAATGGCAGTTTTGTCCATTTATCGGCAGATCAAACGATATTCCATCGAGATTGGCTTTGATATTTTTTATCTCATCTCCAAAAATTTTGACTTTTTCGTTCGGTTTGACATTGGCGCTTTTGTGGACATAAGCTTTTATGAGATTTTTTGAGTTTAATATCTCCATTTTGGTATTTCTGATATTTTCAAGTGATTTGAAATATTCTATATGTTGGGTTCCTATTTTTCCGACAATGGCATAATGATGATTTAAAAGTTTTGCGATATCGTTTATATCTCCTCTCTCTCTTGCTCCCGCTTCTGCGATATATATCCTTGTATCACTCGGCAAATCGTTGTTTATATCTTTGATCAAACCTCCCAAAGTATTTACACTTCTTGGAGTCATATAGGTTTTAAAATCTTTTTGCAAAATCTGATAAAGAAAGTTTTTGATACTTGTTTTTCCGTAACTTGCCGTTATGGCTATGATCGTCAGATCTTTCATACTCTCCAATTTCTTTTGGGCCTCTTTTTTATAACCGTTGAAAATAATCTTTTCAAACAGAAAACTGATCATCAAAGAGACAAAAAGAGGCAGAGTTATCCCGTAAATCTTACAGACATCTGTTGCAAGACACAAAAAATCCTCAAATACGACTGCCAAAATCAGAAATAGAAAAAATCTTTTCACTCTTGCCGTAAAAACAAGTTTTTTATCAAGTTTTTTGTACCAGAGATAAAAAGATGGAATATAGGCGAAATAAAAATAGATCCAAAAATAGATACCGGTCAGATAATAGGCAAAGAGCGGAACAAGAAAATATATGATATGCCAACTGTATCTTTTATGTTTTAAAACTACTCTTTGAAGTTTATAGTTATACCATTGAAGATTGACAATAAGATAATAACCTAGAACCAAAACTAAAATTATATGTGAAAAAAGTGTAAATAACTTTATATACATCAATATCTTACCTCAAAAGTTTCAAAATAGGCAGGCATAATTTCTCCTGTTTCGATGTTTTCCACCTTTGAGAGTAATGAACCTTTTTCCAGTATTTTACAAAATTCATCTATCTGATTTTCTGTCAGATTGGCAACTACTTCAACCGTTCCGTCAGGAAGATTTTTGGCGTATCCCGTGATATCAAGAGCCTCAGCCTTTTTTTTGATGGTGTCTCTGTACCATACTCCCTGTACTCTTCCTGAAATTATAAATCTGTATGTATGCATTCTCTATAATACTCCTCAATCTCCTGTGTTATCTCTTTTGGATGTTTCAAAAAGAAATAGTGATCTCCCTCCATTGGAAAAAAACGGTTTTTCTTTATCAAAGAAGCTATCTTTTCTCCACAGGCAAGAGGGGTTGCACTGTCTTGTTTGCCCCAAAAGATCAAAGCATCATTTTTAAAATTATTAAAATAAGGTTCAAAATTTTCATCTACTACATTTTTAAGGGTTTCATACATGTTTTTACTCATTCCCTCAACATCTTTGGTAGCAAAAATTTTGTAAAATTTATCGCCTCCAATTGGTTTTAAGGCTTTAAAAAGAGCTATTTTTATCCTTGTTTTTAAGGACTTTTTGACGGGAATTCCGGCACTGCTTAATAGTACAAGCATCTTTGGTTCCAGTAAAAGAGCAATCTTTCCGCCAAAAGAGTGACCTAAAATGATATCTTTTTCAGCTCCAATCTCTTCTATAAATTTATCTATTATAATAAAATATTCATTAGATGTTAATGAATATTTATTTGTACTTCCTCCAAAACCCGGTAAATCTATATAAATGTGTCTAAAATGTGGCATAAAAGAGGAAAAAGCACTCTTCATAAGTTCCTTATTGCTTCCCCAGCCGTGTAGAACGATAAAATCCGTGTTTTCATTTTTATTCAGTATCTCATAACTGATTTCAACCGTTTTTGAGTCAATTTTGATTTTTCTTATAGCCATTTTCAATAACCCTTTTTTTATAAAGAAATTTTAAATAACAAATGTTACAATAATTATTATGCATATTACAATAGACCAGGACAAATATATATCGGAATTAAAAAAAGCCATCAGAGAGTTTTATGAGGCTAAAGCCATAGGTAACAAGGAAAAGATAAAATATTACAAAGGCTTTAGTGAAGGGATAATGCTTATCCTTTTGAAACTTCGTATCATCAGTGAAGAGGAACTCAAAGATATGATAAAAAAAGCGGAAGATGAGTTTGAAGCACTTGAAAAAATTCCGCTTTATGAACAGACTCTCCGAAATTTGGATACTCCTTCAATTTATCGCAAACTGAAAGGTTTTAAAATAAGAAAATAGTTTATACATTTTCACTTCCAAAAATAAAATTTGCTATAATTTAAGCAAATAATCTGACTTCGCTGTTTTGGAAATAGGACTAAAATCGTACTTTTAAATATCTCAGAGTAGTCAGGAAGAGGACATTTGATGGATTTTTTTGATTTGGATATTGATATACCCTTTAAAATACCCCGTTTTAAAGAAAAAACAAGAGTTGCCGTAACGGGACTGAGCAAAAGCGGAAAGAGCGTATTTTTAACATCTTTGATCTATCAGTTGATAGCAGATGACAAAATAGATTTTGTTCATCAAAAGAGCGGTAAAAAATTCAATGCCAAACTGATGCCGCCTCACAGTTTTATATCAAGATTTGATTATTACAATTTTGTAAGAGAGTTTAGATCAAAAAATCCCACATGGCCAAAATCCACAAAATCCGTTACCCAAACAACCATACAACTGACCGTAAAAAGCCGATACAGATGGATAGAAAATAAAACAGTTGATTTGGAGTTGATAGATTATCCCGGTGAGTGGCTTTTGGATCTTGATATGCAAGGCAGAAATTTTGAAGACTGGTCTTATCATATCATAGAGTTATCCGGGCAAAAAAGAAGAGAAAAATTATCCTCCAAATGGTTTGAAAAGTTAAATGCCGTTGATATCTACTCACAAAGTGATGAATCTTTTGATGAAGAGATAGTACAGACATACAAAGAGTATCTAAAAGCCTGTTATGACAAAGGACTCAGTTTTATTCAGCCGGGCAGACTGCTTCAGCCCGGAGATCTTCAAAATGATCCTCTGCTTCTTTTTACACCTCTTCCAAAACCTGAAATTTTAAATAATTTCGATAAAAATTCTGTTTATGCAAGGTTCAAAGAGAGATATAACCGTTATGTAAATGAGGTGGTAAAAAGACTTCATCTTAAACATTTTCAAAATTTTGATACGCAGATAGTTCTGATAGATCTTTTAAAGACTCTTGAAAACTCAAAAGATAGTTTTGAAGATATGAGATACAGTATCAAAAAGATTTTGGAAAATTTCACATACGGTCATAACAATATCATAAGCAGATTTTTCTCTGTCAAGATAGACAGAGTTATATTTGCCGCTACAAAAGCGGATCTGATACCAAAAGATCAGATACAGACATACAAAATATTGTTGGAAAATATGATTTTTGATATAAAAAGAGAGTTGAATGTCGAGCATATAGAGACGGAAGTTACGATTTTGGCTTCGGTAAAATCAACCAAAACGGTTTATGCGGATATAAAGGGGAAAAAGGTTGCCTGTGTAAGGGGAGTGGTGGAGGGTGAAGAGACTCCTTCAACCCATTATACGGGAGAATTACCCAAAAGTTTAAATCTCGATACTTTATGGGAGAGAGAATTTTACTTTCCAAATTTCAAACCTTCAAGATTTCCTCTTGACAATTCTCAGGCTCCGTCTCATATCAGAATGGACAGGATTATATATTTGATATTGAAGGATAAATTATGAGTGAAAATATAAAACCTATGAGAGTAGAGACAAAATCATCGGAAAATGGGGAAAAAGAGATCTCTCCCCAAAGAGTTTACGGAGATTTTGAAGAGGTTTATGAGGAAAAAGCACAAAAGGGTAAAAAGGGAACTTTTTTGGCAAAAGCATTTGTTATCTCTCTTGTTACGGTTTTTATAATCGGAAGTTTTTATGATGTTTATATAAAATTTTCCGAAATGTTTAAAAACAGTTTTGTTTTGGGTGTTGTTTATATCGTCGGTATTGTGGTTTTTAGCGCAATTTTGTTGTATTTCTTTTACAGACAGTATAACGGATACAGAAAATTAAAGGATATTGAAAACAGACAGCAAAAAGCAAAAGAATTTGTAAAAAATCCTACCGATGAAGTTTTTGGATTTGCAAAAGCTGTTTTGCAGGATTACAAAGAGCATCAGGATAAAGATATCAGACAAAAAGCTCTTCTGCTTGAAAAAGAGCTGGATGAAAAGGTTTTGATGTCCGATGAGGTTTTGAGTGTGCTTGATGAAAAGCTTTTTTCTCTTTTGGATAAAAAGGCTTATGAAATTATCTCAAAATATTCAACTCAAACCGCTTTATCAACCGCTATCAGTCCGGTGGCTTTGATAGATATGCTTTTGATTTTGAGTCGCAGCTGGGCAATGATAAGTGAAATCGCAAAACTTTACGGATTTAAACCGAATTTTACAGGCAAGATGATCCTTTTAAAAAGAGTTTCATTCAATCTTGTTTTTGCAAGTATTACCGATCTTGCAAGTGATTATCTCTCCGGTATAGTCGGAACTTCTGTTTTGTCAAAACTTTCATACCACAGTGCGCAGGGACTTGCAAACGGTATATTGACAGCCAGAGTCGGTGTTGCTTCTGTAAGGGCTTGTAGGGTGATTTATGAAAAGAAAAGAATTAATTATGTAAAATATATCGTCAAGAAACTGCTTGACACTCTTTTGGGCAAGAATCAAGCAGTGGATTTATAAAAAGGGTTGAGGAAGTTTTTACTTCCCGACTCTTGTTAGGAAGCGATTTTTTTAAGTTCAATCTGTTTAAGAGAGTACATCGCTTTTAGATCATCTTCGTCAAGATTTAATTTTTGACAAAGAACACCGAGTCTTAAGATAACAAATTCGTTAGGATTGTTTTTCTTAAGATAAGAGATTGCGGAAGGAGTTTTGTTAATAGCTTCGGCTATCTCTTTGTTTGTAACTTTCATATTCATTCCTTATGTTTGGTTTCATGATACCCTATTATCGTTAGTTTGAGATTTTTTTTTATAGAGTATAACTATTTTCTCTAATTAAACTATTTTTTTGTTAAGGGCATGTTACTTTATTATACTTGAATTTTATGAACATTTTATAAAGATTTGTATTAAAAATAAATTAATTTAGACAAAAAAAGTTAAAAAAGAGTTATGAGATTAGATAAATTTTTATACAGCGGAAATTTTGTTACAAGTAGGAACAAAGCAATTTCACTTATCAAAAACGGTAAAATAGTGATAAATGGTAAAGTAATTTTAAAACCTTCATATAATATTGATAATTTAGATTGTGAAATTGACATTTTGGAAGAAAAAATTTATGTCAGCAGAGCCGCATATAAACTGAAAGCTTTTTTAGATAACAATTTTGTAGATATAAAAGATAAGATTTGTCTTGATATCGGAAGTTCTACGGGCGGATTTACCCAGATTTTGCTGGAGTTTGGGGCAAAAGAGGTTTATGCCGTCGATGTCGGAACCAATCAGCTTGATAAAAGCTTAAAAGATGATTTTCGTGTAAAAAGCTTTGAGAAGACGGATATAAGAAATTTTAAAAGTAATAAAAAGTTTAATTTGGTAACATGCGATGTCTCTTTTGTCGGAGTAGAAAATATTTTGGATGATATAGAGAGATTTTCGGAAGATGAGATTATTTTGCTTTTTAAACCACAGTTTGAAGTGGGCAAAGATGCAAAAAGAGACAGAAGAGGCGTTGTAAAAGACAAAGATGCTGTTCAAAAAGCCGTAGTCAGATTTGAAAGTGCGGTAAACGCCTACGGTTGGAATCTGCTTTGCAAAGAGGAATCAAGAATAAAAGGAAAAGAAGGGAATGTGGAAACATTCTACCATTTTAAAAAAAGATAAGATAGAAGCTGTTGCTATCGGAGGGTTTGACGGTATTCATATAGCTCACAGGACTCTTATAGAAAAAACCGGTAAAAACGGGGCGGTAGTTGTGATTGACAAAAATTATGCAAATATCACTCCAAAAGAGTACAGATGTCTTTATATAGACAAGCCATGTGTTTTTCTCGATCTTGATAAGATAAAAAATTTAAGCGGGAAAGAGTTTATAAAACTGCTTGAGACGGAATTTACAAATCTTAAAAAGATAATCGTAGGGTATGATTTTAGATTTGGTAAAAACAGATCATGCAAAGCAGAAGATCTGACAAGACTTTTCAAAGGCAGTGTGGAGATCGTTGATGAGATCAAGTCGGAGGGAATTTCCGTTCATTCAAAAGTCATCAGAGAGTATATCAAAAAAGCGGATTTGAAAAGGGTTAAAAAGCTTTTAGGGAGAGATTACTCCATCTTTGGAGAAGTTGTCAGCGGTCTTGGTATCGGCAAAAAGAGACTCGTGGCTACGCTGAATCTTGACAATGACGGTTTTTTACTGCCCAAGGAGGGAGTTTATGCCTCTTTTACCAAAATATCATCCTGTTTATATCCATCTGTTACATTTATAGGAAAAAGAGAGAGTATAGACGGGAGTTTTTCTGTTGAAACACATTTGATAGATGAGTTTGTCAAGGATGTTGAGGAAGTGGAGATTGTTTTTATAAAATATCTAAGAGAGAACAGAAAATTTGATGATTTGGGTGAGTTGAAAAAACAGATACTTACAGATATAAAAACGGCAAAAAAGGTTTTGGGTCTGTAAAATCCTCTTTTACCTTCTTAGGAAGAGAGGATTTCTCTGTGACCTTTGTTGTTCGGCGGTGATAAAACACCCATCATTTCAAGCTGCTCTATTATCCTTGCCGCTCTGTTGTATCCTATCTGGAGTCTTCTTTGGATATAGCTGATAGAGGTTTTTTTCTCTGTCAGGACTATATTTTTAGCCTCATCGTAAAGCTCGTCAAAATCATCATTTTGCATAGAGTGTTCACTCTCTTTTGAAGAGGTTTTTCCCTCTTCCATCAAAAACTGTTCGTCATATTGTGGTTCTCTTTGACTTTTTAAAAACTCTACTATTCTTTCTATCTCACTTTCCGCGACAAAAGGAGCGTGCAGACGAATCAGCCCGTTTATACCCGGAGGTGTAAAAAGCATATCGCCTCTTCCAAGAAGAGATTCTGCACCCAATGAATCCAAAATAACTTTGCTGTCTATTTTTTGTCCCACTTTGAAACTTATTCTTGAAGGGAGATTTGCCTTTATAAGTCCTGTTACGACATCAACGGAGGGTCTTTGTGTGGCAACGATGAGATGGATACCACTTGCTCTTGCCATTTGTGCTAGTCTTGCTATATAAAATTCCGCCTCTTTTCCGCTTGTCATCATCAGATCTGCAAGTTCGTCTATAATGATCACTATATAGGGAAACTCTTCTTTGCCTTCTCTTTTTGCTTTTATGTTATAGCTTTCTATATTTTTGGTTTTTGTTTTACTCATTATTTTGTATCGTCTCTCCATCTCTACAACCATATTTGAAAGAGCGATAATTGCCTGTTTTGGCTGGGTGATAACGGGTGTTAGAAGATGAGGAATATCGTTATATACGGAAAACTCCAGCATTTTGGGATCTATCATCAAAAATTTCACACGATCGGGAGAATTTTTGTATAAAAGTGATAAAAGCATAGAGTTTATACCCACACTTTTTCCGCTTCCTGTGGTTCCTGCTATCAAAAGGTGGGGGAGTTTTTTCAGATCGGTAACAAAAGGATTGCCTACTATGTCTTTTCCCAAAACTATGGTAAGGGGTGAAGCGGCTTTTTGAAATATTTTGCTTTGAATAATCTCTTTTAGGTAAATAGTTTCTATTTCGTTGTTTGGTATCTCTATCCCTACGACATCTTTTCCCGGAACCGGTGCCTGAATACGGATCGTTGTGGCTTTTAAAGCCATTGCAAGATCATCTTGAAGAGTTAAAATTTTGGATACTTTTATATGGGCAGCGGGTCTGAACTCAAAAGTTGTTACAACAGGACCCGAATATGTTCTGATCACATCTCCTTCAATCTTGAATTTTTGTAATTTTTCAAGCAGATCTGCTATCTTTTGATCGATTTCCGCTTCATTGATATGATGTTTTTTTATTTTCACCTCTTGGAGAAGATTCAAAGAGGGGAGGGTAAAATTTTTCGGTTTTTCACTTTCTCCTTTTTCTATCTGATCGAGCAGTTTTTTGTTTTGGGATATTTCGTTTAAAATCTCCGTTTTTGATGTCTGTTTTGGTGATAAATCCTTTTTGGTATTTGTCTCTTCCTGCTGTTTTGGAATGTCAAGTTGCAGTATCTGTTGCTCTTTTAGAGGAGGTATCTCAAGATCCTCTTGCAGTTGCACAAAAAGTTCTTTTTCATTGTCTTTTGTCTCTTCCTGAAATTCAGGTTCGTCATCTATGATGATCTCCTCCAACGGTTCATCTATCTTTGCGGGAAATCTCTCTTTTAAAGAGGATATTAGATCATGGTATCTGTTTTTTATGGAGATAAAGACCTCATTGAAATTCAGATTAAACAGGATGGTCAAAGACAATAGGGCATTCATAAGTATAAATATCCATATTCCGATAGTTCCTATATATCCGTAGAAAAAATTGACGATGGAAAATCCTATCTCCCCTTTTAAAAAAGATGAAGACAAAGCAGCCTGCATGATCAAAAAGGTAAAAAACAAAAGTGCGGATGATAGAACAACTTCCAGCTTTTTTTGGTTTATGACGGGATTTTTGTAAAAAAAGTATATCGGAACCGGCATTAAAAAGGGATATATAAATGATATATAACCAAAAAGCTCACGGTTGTAAAGACCGAGAGTTTTTCCGTAACTGCCTACAACACCCAAATCAGGCCAAACGGTGGAAAGTCCTAAGAAAAAAAAGAGTGAAACTGCAATGATAAATAAAATTTCTCTTAAAATAGCTTTTCCTTTACACAATTTATTACCGCCAAAAAAGCGTAGTTGAACTAAAAGTTTATTGATATTATAACAAAAATCCAGAGTTTAAATATAGTTTACCAAAGAAAGAGAGTTTATTTTGGATATCGATGAAAGCATTGCCTGAAAGTTGATATTTAATTGATTGAATTTCATCAATGTTTCTGCAATATCTGCATCTTCTATCTCCGATCTGATTTTTGTAACATTTAGATTCAGATATGTACTTCTGTCCTGAACATTTTGCAATGAGTTTGATATGGAACCGATTTTTGTATGTTTTCTTATTATATGGGTACTTATATGATCAAGTCTTTCTATTGCCGCATCTATTCCCGACAGTCTTGGATTTTCTTTGTCTCCGTCTGCTTCAAATCTTCCCTCTCTTACACTCTCTATCATCTGTTGCATATCTTTGAAGATATCAAGAGAGGGTTTGTCTATCGTTAGAGCATTGTTTGAGTTAAAAGTCAAAACAGGTGTATCGCTTTTGGTAAAATCATCACTCTCTTTATCATATATGGAAAATTCCATATCGGAATTTTGGGAACTTTTGTCTTTTATATACAATCTCCCCTCATCATCAAGATTGGATTCTACAAGTTTTCTTGCCTCTGTGATCGCATTGTCATAGTCTGCTTTTGTGTTTGAAGAGGGGAGTTTGTTTGCCATTGTCATTGAGATAATGTCGGTAAGCTGACGGTATGTAAATTCATCCGCTTTTGTCAAAGTTCCGTCGGCATTGTATATATTGTATGTTGTAGAATCAACCGTAAAAGAGGAGTTGTTTTTCAGATCCAAAGTGATCGTATGAGAGTTTGAGTTGATATCTTTTAGGGATATGTTAAAGGTTTTGTTATCAAGTGTTGAAACTCCGGCAGTCTGCACAAGTTTTGTGCTGACTGTTGCAAAATCTCCCTCTTTTGTTACCTGAGATACATTTGATGTCAAAGTGTCTTGATTTTTTTGAAAATTGTTGCGATCATAGGCAACTCTTTCATCAACTCCGCTTATCGGATTGAAACCGCTTTTTATAAATTCAGTGATTTTGACATTGTTATTGGTCGTCAAATCGTCTATATCATTTACATCCGCACCGTTTCCGCCGCTTTGATCGATAGCGCCCAAAATAAAAAAATCTATTTGATCATTGCCGTTTTTCAAATCTTTTATCTCAATCTGTCCGCTTTTGTTAAGCTCTACGCTGACAAGTTTGTTATCTGTCGTATTTCCGTAGGAAAAGGCTATTTTATCGAGCAGATCGCCTACACTTTTATCAGTTGAGAGTTCAATTTTCGTTTTGAATGAATCTCCGTTTGGTTTTTTGCCGTAAATATAGAAAAAAGCGTTTGAGTTGTTTGTATCGTCATCGTCATTATCTCCGACAAGATCTCTTATAGTGTCATTTTGTGTTATATAGATCTCTTTTGAAGAGGCATTTGTTCCCCCCTCTTTCATGATATCGGGGTGAAGTTCTGATTGGTTATACAGTTTTACATTTGTAGTTATTTTTTTGTTATAATCATTGTCTTTTCCGAAAAAAAGCTCTTTTCCTGTTATGTTATAGGCTTCCTCGACTCCTGCGGATATAACCGCTGTGAGATGTTTGTCATTGCCCTGATAATTTCCCTGGGAATCTATGGGTTTGTTTTTCATCGCCGTTCCTGAAAAGAGAAACTGTCCGTTTATGGAGGTATTGGCAAGAGCCATCATGTGTTCTCTCAGTTTGTCAAGATCGTTTGCTATCGCATTTATGCTTGTTTCATCCTGGGTGGAGTTGTTTGCCTGTAAAAGTTTGCTTTTGAAACTGTCCATAGATTTTGTAAACTGGTTGAGGATTTGATCACTGTTGTCTGCAAAAGATTTTGCCTGTGTGGAGACATCTTTTATCTGTAACAAAGATGACTGTTCTTTGGTCAGTCTCATCGTATCTACATATACGGAGCTGTCTTCAAAACTGTTATCTATCTTTTTGCCCGATGAAAGCTGGGATGTAAGTTTTGATAACGAACTGCTGCTTTTTCTGTAATCGTTCAAAAATCCGGCATAAATGAGTGAGTTTGTAACTCTCATACGCTTTCCTATAAAATTAAATTATCATAATAATTAGTTGTATCTGATGGGAAAATGGTTCTGTTTTATACTATAAGATCGGAAAATTTGGGATTTTATTGAGATTTTTTCAAAAAATTATTGTTATTTTTTTTAAAACATTGTACAATTACTCTGTATATCACCAAAACAAGGGATAGATTAAGATTTTTATATAGAAGGATTGATATGAAAAAAGCAGAATTTATTCAAGCAGTATCGGAAAAAGCCGGTTTATCCAAAAAAGACACTCAATTGGTTATAGATGCGGCGCTTGATACTATTACGGAGGCTTTAAAAGAGGGTAAACAGGTGAGTTTTATCGGATTTGGTACTTTCTCCACTACCCAAAGAGCTCCAAGAAGAGCCAAAGTTCCCGGAACTGATAAAATAGTTGATATTCCGGCATCTATCGGAGTGAAATTTAAAGTCGGTAAAAAATTGAAAGAAGCGGTAGGAAGTTAGTATTTATTTGGCTTAAGAGTTCGTTTAACGAGCTTTTAAGCTTTTTGATATTAAAATTCTCTCTCTTAAATATTTACTGCATTTGCCGGGGTGGTGAAACTGGTAGACACGCGAGACTCAAAATCTCGTGGGCTTTAGCCCGTGTCGGTTCGAGTCCGACCCTCGGTACCATTTTTAATCCTGTTTAATCCCAAATTTTTTTCTGTTTTTCTTCTCGAAATTTTGTCAATATCTTCAAAAAATCCGGTGCTTTTCTAAAAAAATTATCTTTTAAAAATCTGTAAATAAAATCTTAAAAAAAAAATCAAATTAATTCAATAAATTAATAAAATTTTATATTAATATAATAATTAAAATGGTAAAATAATCTAAAGTTTGTAATGAATAGAGTCTTTTTTTTAAAAAAAGTTAACATAAAAGGGCTTTAAGTCAATTAATTATATTTTTATCAGTTAACTAAAAAGATTTAAAAATTATTTATACATATTAAAAATAAAATAAATTCAAGGAGAAAAGGATGAAACAGGCTGTTTTTAGAGTCTTTTTGTTATTTACAGTTTTTGCCGCCGTAAACTTATCGGCCAACTCTCAAATCTTATATAATAAGATATCGACATTTGGAGGTGTCTATTATGATGCTGTTGCAGACAGTAATCATACCTATACCGCAACCAAAAACGGATTGATGGTATTTGATACATCTGATGTTTCCGATCCCAAACTGGTAACCAAAATGGATACCGACAAAGAACTTACAAATATTGATATTAAAGATGATTATATCTTTATCTCTGATGAGGATAAATCTCTCAAAATGATAAACAAAAGTGATCCTGCTTCACTGAGTGTTTATGCCTCTATAAATACCAGCGGAAAGATTGAGGATTTTACGATAGATGCAGGATATCTTTATATCGCTATTTCCGAATACGGAGTAGAGATCGTGGATATGACAAATATGAATATGATATCCGTAAGCGGTGTTGTGGATACAAACGGAACTGCAAGTGCTGTAGCTGCAAGTGGGGATTATATCTATGTTATAGATAAATTTAAAGGTATGCAGATAGTAAATGCCACAAGCAAGATAAATCCGTCATTGGCAGGTTTTTACAGTTATACCTCTCCTGTAAGCAATTTGGCCGTAGGCGGTAACTATGTCTATTTTGCAGACGGTTATAACGGAGTGGAAGTTGTTGATGTTACGGATAAAAATGCTCCTGTCCATTATAACAAGATAGATCTTGGAAGTTATGTATATGATGTAAAGGTAGAAGGGAACTATCTTTATGCCTCATGCGGGACGGGAGGAGTCAAGATCGTAAATATCAGTGATCCCTCTTCTCCCTATTCGACAGGTTCCATTGATACCGACGGAAGCTCAAGAGGACTCTTCGTAAACGGAAGCTATATTCATCTTGCCGATTATGACGGAGGACTTAAAATCATCGATATAGGTTCAAGCGGTTCTATTTACGGTCCTTTGCTCAGTGGTGAATACAACGAAGGCGCAGCAATCAGAAGTGTTATGATAGATGGAAATTATCTATATATAACCGATAAAAAACTGGGTTTTACCGTTTTGGATGTTTCCAATCCAAACAGTATAAAAAAACTTGGAAGTTACAATACCGACGGCAGTGCCGAAGATGCTTTTGTCGATGGCAGTTATGCCTATGTGGCAGACGGAGACAAAGGTCTTGTTGTACTTGATATTTCCGATAAATCAAATCCGACTTTAAAAGGGAAAGTTGATTTTGGCGATGCCGTGGCATACGCTGTAAAAGAGAAAAACGGTATGGCTTATGTGGCTGCGGGAGAGAGTGGTGTTCAGATAGTCGATGTTTCTGTCCCTACCTATCCCACAATCAAAAGTGTATATGATACGGAAGGTACTGCAAGAGATATTTTTATATCGGGCAATTATGCCTATATAGCCGACGGAATGAGTGGAGTTAAAATCATCGATATATCCAATGCAAGTTATCCTCTTGTAGGAAGTATCGATACGGACGGTTATGCAATGGGTATAGTTGTTGTAGGTGATTATGCCTATGTGGCTGACGGAGGTTCCGGTCTGGAGGTAATCGATATAAAAGATCCTGCAAATCCTGTTGTTATCGGAAACAATGACACGGATGCAAATTCATACAAAAAAATCTCTATAAGCGGTAACAATGTATTTGCCGCCGATGACAGTGACGGTGTGGATGTCCTTGATATTTCTGATCCTATGCATCCTTTATATCTTGGTACCTATCCGTCAAAAAATACGACATATGATACTGCCGTAAGCGGTTCGACAGTCTATATAGCAAACAGTACTCAGGGATTACAGGTCGTTACGATGACGGTTATGCCTGCAAGTCCAACCAATCTGAAATTGAGTGTAAAAGACAGTCGGACGATTGAACTTACATGGAGTGACAATTCAAATAATGAGACGGGATTTAAGATTTTTAGAAACGGAACGCTTATCACTACAACAGCGGCAAATGTAACTACTTTTACCGATACCGGTCTGATTCCGGGAATGACATATACCTATGAGGTAAAATCCACAAACAATATAGGAGATTCTCTTCCTGCAACCGCAACTGCAACTACCGAAGGAGAGCCACCTGCCGCTCCGACAAACTTCAATGCCGTATCTGTGGGAAGTAAAAGTATCAAACTTACATGGAGTGATAATTCAAATAACGAAACAGGTTTTAAAATCTACAGAGACAGTGTTTTGATATATACAGCCGGTGCAAACAGTACATCATATACGGATACGGGTTTGACCAAAGGTAAAAAATACTCTTATGAACTAAGATCAACCAACAGCAAAGGAGATTCCGATCCGGTAGCTGCCGAGGCTATTCCTGTTGATCCGAAGATTGAACTTTATGTAAACAGACTTTATGAAAAGATATTAAATCGTGCAAATCCCGATTTGGACGGTAAAAAGTATTGGACTGAAATTTTGCAAAACGGTGCAACCGCCACTTTCGTTGCCAAAAATTTCTTTAACAGTGCCGAGTTTGTAGAGGCAAATCTCAGTGATACGGAATTTGTAACAAGAGCCTATCAAACACTTTTAAACAGAGAACCAGAACCGGAAGGTTTGGTTTACTGGTTGAGACAGATGCAGGTTTCAGGGCTTTTGAGAAATCAGATATTTTACGGTATGGCTTTGTCGCAGGAGTTTACCGATCTCTGTCAGCAGTCTTACGGAATAGAAGCTTATGATGCGGCTGATTTGAGAGAAGCTTTTGTAGATAGATTTTACAATCTTGTGCTTCAAAGGGTATCGGACAAAGGTGGAGTCAAGTACTGGACGGGTGAATTAAAATCCAAAAGAAAAACGGCGGCGGATATTGCAAACGGATTTTTCTCTTCGGATGAGTTTGTTGCAAAAGCGGTAAGCAATGAAGATTTTATCAAAATAGCATACAGAACTCTCTTGGGAAGAGAAGCCGATACCAACGGAAAGAATTTCTGGGTAGGAAAATTGAATAACGGATATGCAAGAAGTGCCGTTATATTGGATTTTGTATATACTCCGGAATTTGAAGGGTTGGCAAAAAAATATGATATAAAAGCTCACGGTGATTAAAAGTGATATTTGAAGATATCTCGTTTTTGGAAGGTTTGAAAAACGAAGAGATTATCAGGCACTTTTCAACGAAGCGAAAGAGCAGGAGTGATAAAAAGCTCTTTCGCTCCAATATGATGTTAAATCCCCTGAAATTGAAACATTTAAACAGGATAGATGATTTACCGGCAGATATGATAACTCTGAATCTTGAAGACGGTATATCAAAAGAGAGAAAAAAAGAGGCGCTTTACAAAACAGCTCTCTTTTTATCTCATCTAAAATCATCAAAATCCTTTATCATAGTGCGTGTAAATCCCATAGATGAAGGGGGAATTGAGGAGATAGAGTTTTTAAATGATTTCTCTTTTGATGCGATAAGAGTCTCAAAAGTCAAAACTCCAAAAGATATGGAGAGAGTTTTGAAAATTTTGGATAAAGACAAAGAGTTTCACATCTCTTTGGAAACAAAGGAGGCATTTGGTGATATCAAATCTCTAAAAACAGACAAGAGATTTACAACTGCCAATCTTGGAATTTTGGATCTTCTAAATTCTCTGAATCTCCCTCAGTCTCTTTTGTGTTTCGATAATCCGACAATCGATTATATTCTCAGTAAATTTTTGATTGATTGTAAAAGCAGTGATATTTTACCAATATCCTTTATGTATCAGGATTATAAAAATATCGATGAATTTACTAAATGGTGTGAAAAAGAGAAAAAAATGGGGTTTGAGTGTAAAGCCTGTCTGGGACCGGCTCAGGTAGAGATCGCAAACAGGATATTTTCCCTAACCGACACACAGATAGAAAGAGCAGAGCATATCGTAAAACTGTTTGAAACAAACTCAAAAAGGGGTATAAACGGTTTCATGGATGAAAGGTACGGTTTTATCGATGAGCCGATCTATAAAGATGCACTTTTGATATTGAAAAATGCCCTGAAACTGTAGTGCCTTTTTTTGGAAGCAGGGCTTCAGTCGCGCTTCCAAAAAGCCCTAAATTTAGGCTGTTTACAACATATATTTTGCTTAAGGAAATGGCAGTAATTTTAAATCCCAAGTTCCTTTTCAAAAACTTTCAAATACTTTTCATCAAGATACAAAAGAAAGTTTATTGACAAATATAGATAAAATCATTATAATATCATTATGGAAAATATAAAGTTTAGTTGGGATGAGAAGAAAGCTAAAAAAAATCTTCTAAAACATAAAGTTTCATTTGAGGAAGCTAAAACTGTTTTTGGTGATGAAAATGCGAGATTGATTGATGATCCTGACCATAGTGAAGATGAGGATAGATTTATCTTGATAGGGCTAAGTTTCTCATTGAAAATGTTGACAGTTGTTCATTGCTATAGGGATGATGAAAATAGTATTAGAATCATAAGTGCTAGAAAATCAACAAAAAATGAAGAAAAACAATATAAGGAGTTTTTATCATGAGAAAAGAGTATGACTTTAGCAAATCAGTAAAAAATCCATATGCAAAAAAAGTAAAAAGGCAGATTTCTATAAAGATTGAAGAGGATACGATAGAGTATTTTAAAAATTTAGCTGTAAAAGTTGGCATACCCTATCAAAACTTGATGAACTCATACCTCACTGAGTGTGCAAACAAACACATAGAACCAAAATTGGAGTGGGCTTAGTGGCTAAACCACTTCCCACTTCCTACTCCACAAGTTCCTCTTCATACTGCCTCAACCACTTCTCATCAGTTGGAAGCAAAGTTCCATCTCGCTTCATCTGTTTTAAAATATCAACTGCTTTTTTTAGATACTCTTTATCATTTGTAGCACTATAGATTTTTGCATAGTAACCATTCACCTACCCACCACCATATCAACAGTAACATTTTCACAATAACACATTCTTAACCCCTCCCGACTTAGCCCATAAAACTGCACTAAATTCTATAAATCAGGGATTTCATTTTTTAAAAAGGCACTACAAAATATAAGCTGATTTTCTGAGAGGCACCTCCATAAGTTTATAAATTTTAACAGCTTCAGGCGGAATATTTGAAGGCAGAGCAAATCTCATCTTGGTTTTTGTATCAAAAAGTACGCTGACTTGGACATTTAGTAAAAGTTGTCTGATCCTCTCTGGAGAGAGTTTGACATATCGAAGTCTGACTCTATGCTCCAAATGTCTGACCAAAGTATAAGCCATGAAACTTATTGCCAAATGGGCTTTAACCCTGCTTGGTTTGTAATGATAAATCGGTCTGATTTTCAGATCATGTTTTGTGATCCTAAAAGATTCTTCAACCTGCCACAGATTGGAGTATTGTTCGATTAACTCCTCATTGGTGAGTTCACTGTTATTGGTTACAATTCCTTTTAATCCATCCCAGATAGAATCCTCTTTTATCTTCTCTTCATTGATAATCAGTTTTAGTTTACACTCTTTGTTTTTATTATTATTATCCTCTGTATAATCTAATTGCAGGTATTTCTTATAACCGCTGTTAGAGAAATAATCTTTAGGTGATTGGCTCTTTTCAAATTTGTCTTTAAGTTTTTGAATATTTTTTTCTCTCTCATATTTATCTTTTTTTGCTCTTTTAAGGGAGTGGGATACCAGTAACTTTTTACCGTTATCCAAATCAAATGCAGCTATTTTCATATCATCATTTAATTTACTATAATTATCCATATCAGTAATTTGAGCTTTTAGCTTTTTACTCATATTTTTTATTCTTGCTCCCACAATATAGGTAATATTACTCTTTTTATCATATATCTCTTCAAACTCTTTGAGATTTTCTTTACTGAACATTCCACTGTCAGCTACAAAAACAACTTTATCCAAATTATAATTCTCTTTTACCTCTTTTAACAGAGGTATAAGTGTATGACCGTCGAATGTATCTCCTTTGAAAGCTTTATAACCTACAGGCAATCCGTTTTTGGTTACCATCAGTGCCAACACTACTTGTGGCTGATTGAATTTTCCATCTTTTGAGTAGCCGTTTTTTTTAAATTCATCTTCTATAAAGCTCTCAAAGTACAGGGTTGTCGCATCAAAGAATATCAGGTCTATTTTCTCTTTAAAAAGTTTTTTTGTCTCTTCATAGACCAGTTTGTTTAATCTTTTTATCTCATAGTCTCCCAGTTTATCCATCATTTTATAAACTGCTTTTAGTTCCAATTCTACACCAAAGTTTTTTTGAAGATTAAAAACACTCCCTCTTTTACTGTCAGGATTTGCAACTCTTGCCAATACCATCTCTTTTAATATTTTTATTGAACGGGCATTTCTTGCTTTATTGCCTATTACTCTGTCAAATCCCAGTTCATCATAAAGTTTGCCGTATATATCATGAATCCCTTTAATTATGCGATCCTCTTCTTCAATATCCAGCAGATTTACATTAAATTTAGCTTTTTCTTCTTTTTCATTTAACTGATTGACAAGGTTTATTTTATTATTTTGGGCAATAGACTCTTTTTCTTTTTTTTCTTTGAGCTGTTTTTCTCTCTCTTCTATCTCTTTTGGGGTATAAAGTGGTAATTGTCCGTCAAGTTCGAGTTTGATTTTAATAGAATTTGCAAGAGATTTTAATTCTTCTAATTCTTTATCATCTTTTGCCACTCCTATATGTTTGACAATTTTTTGTCTGACTTTTCCTCCGATTCTATAGGATTCAACAATTTGTACCGATTTTCTTGGACTTTTTGGTGTGCTTTTTACTCTTACAAACATAATTCGTTATTATAGCAAATTTTAGATTTAATGTCAAGTACAGTTTTAAAGTAGGCACTACAGTTTTGAGGTGTTTTTTAAAACCCTATTTTTAGGCTTCTTTATAAATTCTTGTAGTGCTTTTGGGCTAAGTCGGGTGGTATTTGGATTACTCTCTCTCTTCAAAATGAAGTTTTAATCCCTCTTCACTCATGATGAAACCGTAGATAACGATTTTTCCTTCGTGTACTTTTTTGTGGTGTTCTTTGCAAAGAGGTATCAGATTGTATCTGTGGTTTTTGTCAAAGTGTTCTATTTTTCCTTTTTTATCGGCTTTGTGTTGGGGGATAATGTGGTGGATCTCATCGACTTGATTATTGCAAAGAGCGCATTTTGTCAGGTAGAGGTTTTTGTTGTATTTGCTTCTTTTTCTTTTTTTCAAAAGTTCCACCTCACTAAAATCATGAGTTATCTTTTTGCGGATTTTACAGGCATCCTCGATGAAATCTCTGTCCATGTGCAGAGATTTGGCAAATTCAAGACCGTAGAGGGAATTTCCGCTTCCGATTTTCAGTTTTCTGTCATAGAAAAGTTTATCGCTTGAGTCTTCATATCTCACGGCAAGATGCAAAAATATCACCTCTTTCAGTGATGATATCTCTTTTAAAGTTGTCAGTTGATGAAGATGTGTGGCAAAGATAAAGAGTGATTTTAGTCTATTTAATTTCATTATCGTACTTGCTACGATAGCCAAAGCAGATTGAGTTTCTGTACCTTGACTTATCTCGTCTCCGAGTATCAGGCTTTTTTGATTTGCTCTGTTGAAGATATTTTTAAGCTCTAACATCTCTATACTGAAAGTTGATAAACCTTTATAAAGGTTGTCTCTTGATACGATTCTTGTAAATATTTTCTCAACGATACAAAATCTAAACTCCGCAGCAGGTACAAAAAATCCCGCCTGTGCCATGATAACGGCTATTCCTAGACTCTTCATCAAAGAGGACTTTCCGCTTGAGTTGATACCGTAAAGCATCATCCCCTGCACAAAATCGCTCTCACTCGCCTCTATCATAATATGGTCATGTTTTATATTTTCATACTTGTATCCCAAATATATATCATTTGAGATATAGATACCGTTTTCTTCGTTTGATTCTATGATGGGATGTCTTAAGGCTATGGCTTCTATGAAATTTTTATTCTCTTTATCCTCTATGAGGGGTTTTGTATAGTTATAGAGATCGGCACATTTTGCACCGCTTATGGCAACATCCAAAGAGCCGATGAAGTCTATGAGATTTTCAAGTGTAAAGGAGAACTTTTTCTCTATCTCTTCTATACTCTCGTCAAATTTCTCTTTGACAAGATTTATCAGTTTGGTTTGATTTGCGATATAACGATCCGTTATCTCTTCAAATAAAAAGGAGCTGATTTTGACACTGTTTTTTAGTTTTTTAAATGTGAAATCTTTGAAAAAATAGTGTTTGTCTCCAATCTTTACAAAACTTTTTAGAAGTTTCTCCTCTATCGAGGCAAACCTGTTTTTTGTCAAAGAGATATGATATCCCTCGCTTTCAAGATAGCCCAAAATAGCATATTTTTGATTTTGGTTTTCAAAAAGAGAATCTATATGTTCGCAGACCTCCTCCATGCTTTTTAGATACTTTTTATTTTCCTGAGTCAGTCTGTCGATATTGGGAAAAAGTCCGTTTTTGAAAAGATTTGAATTTATCTGTGCTTTTGTATATTTTGCGCACTCTTCTATATCAAAACTGTTATCGATAAATGCTATAAAATCAACCGTCTCTTTGATAAGCTCTTTTGAGATACATATCTCCTTTTTTTCGGATATCTTGAAAATATCAAAAATGGAGAGTAAAGAGGTGTGGAGGTATTTAAGTTCCATGGGATGGAGTTTTTTTAGTTTTATGCGTCTTAAAATCCTCTCAAGATCGTATATCTGTTTCAAAGGAACTTCAAAATCCCTGTAACATTTTATCAGTTTTTCGATCAGTTCATACCGCTCTTTCAAAGAGTGAATATCGCATATCGGATTTAAGAGTCTCTCTTTTAAAACTCTCTTTCCAAAAGCGGTGGATGTTTTGTCTATCAGAGACAAAAGTGTCATATCGGAGGGATTTTTGGAAATGATACCGATTTGCTCAAGGGCATTGTTTCCGAGATAAACAAACTTTGAGTTACCCAAAAACAGAGGTCTGTTCATCTTCTCAAGAAGATTTTGATCATGGTCGATGATAAATTCACAAAGTATCGCCAGACTTTCGCTTGTGTAGGGAAATCTCTCAAGATTCAGGTATTCTATGGGAGAGAGGATCGATTTTATCTCAAATATTCTCTCAAAAAGGAGATTTTGATAGATCACTTTTACTCTGTGATCATTGAAACTGTAATGATAATTCCCCTCTATTTCAAGATATTGGAAAATCTTATCAACATCTATCTTTTTATCCAAAAAGGTGAAGATTATCTCACTTGTCTGATAGCTTTGCAAAAGGGAAAACACTTCATCCAAAGCATAGGTTTTATCCTCTCTTGTTCCATGTATCTCGTTTATCAGAGTCTTTCCGGTACTTACATCGATAGCGGCATAACCTATGGAATAGACATCTCTGTTTCTGTCGATAAACAAAGAGACGATATAGTTTTCGTTTGGCTCCATCACATAGTCGATATTGGTTCCCGGAGAGATGATATTTGAGATATATCGTTTGATATTGGGCGGTTCTCCCTTTTGTCGTACGATCACAAGGGTATATTTTTTGGTTTGGATAAGACGGTTTAGATATCTCTCAAAAGAGACGGAAGGCACACCGGCAAGGAGAGGATTTTGCATAGAATTTTCTATGATCGATTTGTTTTTGCGGGTAAGCTGGATGTTTAGAAGCTCGGCTATCTCCTTTGCCTTTCCTATCCTGATATCGCTGTTGTTTACCTCATAAACTTCAAAAAACGCCCCTATCTCTATCAGTACAATCGTATCTTTGCCATATTTTTTTTCAAAAAGAGTTTGCAGATCAAAATATATTTCGGTTAAAAGCTTTTTTTTGTTGTTTAAAATCCTGTCAATTTTTTGATTTTGTTTCAATCAAAATCCTCTTTTTTTCATATTTTGGGATTTATTATATCACATTTTGTTTCATGACAAATTTAGTTTAAAAATTCTACAACAACTATAAATATATATTGTAATATAATTAAAGAGTATTTTGTATTGTGCAAAATTAATCATATTCTTAAAAAATATACGATTTGGATGAAAACAAATGATTGATATAAATGTCTCAAAAATATTGCAGGGAAGTTTGGGAGAGATGGAGCTTGAAGTTTCTTTGAAGATAAAGGAGGGGGATTTTATCGCACTTGCCGGAGAGAGTGGCAGCGGTAAAACAACTCTGCTTCGTATCATAGCCGGTTTGGAAAAAGCAAAAGGCAGGATTACAGTCGGTGATATTGTATGGTCGGATGAAAACTTTGTATTGCCTGTGCAAAAGAGAAAGATAGGTTTTGTATTTCAAGATTATGCTCTTTTTGATAATATGAGTGTTGAGGAGAATCTGCTTTTTGTAAGAAAAGAGAAAAAATTGGCAGAACATCTGCTTGAGATAACAAAACTTGACAGATTCAAAAAACGACTCCCTTCCACTCTAAGCGGAGGACAAAAACAGCGTGTCTCTTTGTGCAGAGCGATGATGAACAGACCCAAACTGCTTTTGATGGATGAGCCTCTCTCAGCTCTTGATCCCGCTATGAGAAGCAGACTCCAAAATGAGATCCTTACTCTTCATAAGGAGTTTAAAACGACAACGATTATGGTCAGCCATGATCCAAGCGAGATTTATCGTCTTGCCGATAAGATGGTAGTGCTTCATCTAGGAAAGATTTTGCAGGAGGGGAAGCCAAAAGATCTGCTTTTAAAAACAAGCGGCAGTAAAAAGTTCTCGTTTGAAGGAGAACTTTTGGATGTGATCAAAGTTGATGTGATCTATATAGCGATCATCTCCATAGGACAACAGCTTGTAGAAGTGGTAGTAAGCAAACAAGAAGCCAAAAATCTGCGTATAGGAGAGAGAGTAACAGTAAGTACAAAGGCTTTTGCTCCGTCTGTTGTGTAAGGTCGTTGTTTTAAATCGTTATCTCTTTAGTTTGTGTTTCAATGAAAAGTGAAATGCCATTTTTTCTTCTTCTAAATTTGCTTTTGAGTTTTTGTGATGAAGTTGAAGATTTTGGATATTTTGAAGCTACTATATAACACTTTTTTTCACTGTTTTGATGCTCAGATCTACAATGATTTATGGTTGCTTCCAACTGTTTTATTCCGTGTTCTACATCTTTTCCTTTTAGTTCTACATAAAAAACTTTTTCTACTGCTTCTTCTTGTATAATTTCAAAGAGATAATCACATTTTAGACCTTCTTTTATGTAACACCCGTCCACTGTAACTTTGTTTACAAGAGATGATGATTCATTGATAATTTGGAATTTTTTCCCTCGTTCTTTAACAGATACTATTCTATTTCTTGTATTCTCGTTGCAGATAGAAATCATTGCTAATCCAATTTGGATAATAAAGTGTCAAAAGTATTACTGACTTCGTCTGATATGGAGTCTATCAGATTGATACCGATTAATCTATCCTCTTTGTCCATGATATCAACGGATTTTCCGTCTATTATCGTATAAGCTTTTACATCTTCAAAGTTGACGCAGTGTTTTTCTTCTACAATATTTTTGATAGCATCTGCACCTTTTTGATTTTTTACATCATTTGCTAAAATTAAATTATTTAAAGCAGTTAAAATATAAGGACTGTGTGTCATCATAAACAGTTTATTTTCACCTTTTATATGCTCTATGATATATTCTACCGTTTCTTTCTGGGATTTTGGGAAAAGGTTTTGTTCAGGTTCTTCAATAATAATGCTTTGATGTTTGTTTGCAAAATATTTAACAGTTAAATAGAGAGGCAGAGAGGATTGGATTCCGCTTGAAGCATATTCCAAATCTAAATAGTCAGTCTTATTATAATAAATTTTATCTTTGGTGTCATTTATATATTTTATATTTAGAAATTCCAACTCTTTTATTTCATTTCTTGCTTTTTCAAATTCGCTGGTAAAATGAAGAAGAAATTTCGGTAAAGGAACTTCAGCACTTATGAGTGTAGATAGGGATTTGCTGAATAAAGATATAAGGTTTCGTTCTGCCGGAATATATTGGGATGATTTTGAAATAAATTTTATTGTTGCCATGATGTCGCCCATTGGTTCAAAAGCCGGAAGTTTTCTTAATTCTTCAGGAATTATATCGTCTTTGAAATAGTTGTTTAACAGATATGTGGAAATTCTTCCATATTCCAATACAAAAAATCGTTCATTATCTATATAATATTCTATACGGGATTTTTCTGTAATAAAATTGATATTATAATTTGCAAATTTTTTAAGAATTTTTTCTTCATCATCTTTTATATCATATAAATTTGGTATATCTGTAACAATAGCGATAATTTTTGCCAAAATACTTTTTCCGCTACCGTTTTCTCCGATAAAAAGATTAATTTTACTTAATTTGATATCGACATCTTTAAGAGGACCAAAATCTTTTACAATTAATCTGTTCATATTTTATATCATCCGTTTTTTGGCATTATTATAGCATAAAGTTATATTGGATAAAAGCAAAAATCTTCCTCAACCTTTTTCCCGTTTTGCCGATTATATGCAAATAGTTTCAATAATAAAAAGGATCCTCACGATGGAAAAATTTTTACGCGGTTATTTTAACAGATTTTCTTTATCGGTTATGTTTTCTATAATTATTTTTATCATAGCTCTTATCGTTTCTACTGTCATTCAGACTGTGAAATATCAACAGGCAAAAACGGTTCTTGAAGAGAAGTTGGAATCACAGGCCATGTCGGTTCTTAATTTTGCGGATGTTTTGCTTGAGAGCAGAAATGATAAATTTTTCAGTGGTCAAAGTTCTGAAATTCCTCAGGTGATACAAAATGAAGTTTTCAATAAATTTACAAAAATATCCAACGGAAAAATCTTCTTTAAAGAAGCCTCCATTACTCCTACCGATCCGAAAAACAAAGCAGAAGATTTTGAAAAAGAGACAATAGAGTATTTTATAAAACACAAAGATAAAAAGATAAAAGAGCAAATAATCAAAAAAGACGGCAAAGAGTATTATATGCTCTCAAAGCCTATCCTTTCTGAAAAAAAGTGTCAGCAATGCCATCCAAACTGGACAAAAGAGGGAGAGGTTATAGCAATAGAGGATGTTTTGATTGATCTTGATGATTTTAAGGCTGCTCTTAAAAACAATCTTTATATGACTGTTTTTCTCTGGTTTATAAATATTACCATTTTACTGCTTATCATATATATTTTATTTAAAAAACTTATTGCAAACAGGATTCAAAAGATTTTGGAGATCATATTTCGGGTTGAAAACGGAAAATTTATCATAGATGATCTTTTAAAGGGTGAAAATATAAAAGAGGGCAGTTCCAAAAATGAGATAGACAGGATAATCCGTCATCTTAAAAGAATGGTTGATACTCTAAAACCGGTTATTGAAAATGTTGTGGCAGAGAGTAAGGATACCGCTTTTGAATCTATCTATGCCTATATAAAGCTTCATGAAAGCGTTGATTTGATAGAAAAACAGCAATACTATATCTCATCCTCTGATAAAAATATACACATGATGCTTGATATAAACAGACAGCTTGAAAGCAGTCTTGATTCACTCGTGGAGAAACTCTCAAATGCTTCAACAAGGATAGGTGAGGGACAAAAAGCGGTTAATGAGAATATCAACTCATCAAACAAAGCAACTTCTTCCATGAATAAAACCGTAACAGCTATCAGTGAACTGAAAACTTTTTCGGATGAGATATCCGTAACGATAGGCAAGATAACAGATATCGCAGATGAGACAAATCTTATAGCCCTAAATGCCGCTATCGAAGCGGCAAGAGCCGGAGTTCACGGCAGAGGTTTTGCAGTTGTGGCAGAAAAGATAAGAGAACTTGCCGAGATATCTTTGGAAAATGCAAACAATATCACATCACTTATCAAAAAGATAAACAAACATGTTGATGAGGTAACTATCAATGCTTCCCAGACAAAAGAGATTATAACCGTATTACAGCAAAATTCTTCTATGATTAAAAATGATTTTAACCGTGTTGATGAGAGTATAGTGGAGACAAATGATACTTTGTCGAGTTTTAGAAGTGATTTTACAAAAGAGAAAAACGCTTTGAATGATGTTGTCTATTATCTTGAAGATATTTTGAAAAATGCGGATCAGCTGATATCAAATTCCAAAATAACACAAACTTCCATCAAAAATATAACGATAGAAAGCAGCAATCTCAAAAGTCTGGCTGACGGATTTGAGGTTATACTAAACAGAAGAGAGGCAAAAAGAACCGTTATAGCTCCTCCGGTAAAAGCCAAAGTTACATCAAACAAAGGCAAATTTTTGGATGCTTACATATTTGACAAATCCGAAGGCGGACTCTCTTTGGTCTATCAGGAGGGTCCTGCTGCCTTATCCAAAGATGAAAGAGCAGAGGTTGAAGTTGAAAAAGCGGTAGAAGGTTCGATGAAATTTAGAATAGAAGTCGTTTACTGTTATAAGAAAAAAGGAACCAACACCATTTTTTGCGGAGCCAAGATCATCAGATAAGGGATCTGTTAGCACTTTTTTTGTAAAATGCCCTTAAAAACATTAAAGGGCATTTATGCAAAATATCAAAGAAGTTTTAAAAGCTCATAAGCTGACAGAAGAGGATTATGACCATATAAAAAAGATCCTTAAAAGAGAGCCGAATTTTTTGGAAATAGGGATCTTTTCTGCAATGTGGAGTGAACACTGCTCCTACAAATCTAGTAAAAAATATCTAAGAGGTTTTCCCGTCAGTGCGCCCTGGGTTATCCAGGGTCCCGGAGAAAATGCGGGTGTTATCGATATAGGAGAAGGCATGGCAGCCGTTTTCAAGATGGAATCCCATAACCATCCGAGTTTTATAGAGCCTTTTCAGGGAGCCGCTACGGGAGTAGGAGGAATACTGAGAGATGTTTTTACGATGGGTGCAAGACCTGTTGCAAATATGAACTCTTTGAGATTTGGAAATATCCGCAAAAATGACAAAACAGGACACTATCAAAGATATCTTGTCAGAGGTGTTGTAGAAGGTATCGGAAGTTACGGTAACTGTATGGGAGTGCCGACAATCGGAGGAGAGATCTTTTTTGATGACTGCTATAACGGCAATATTTTGGTAAATGCCTTTACACTTGGAATCTGCAAAGAGGAAGATATATTTTACGGAAGAGCCGAAGGTATCGGCAATCCGGTTATCTATGTAGGAAGCAAAACCGGAAGAGACGGTCTAGGCGGTGCGGTTATGGCAAGTGACAGTTTTACAGAAGAGAACAAATCTCTAAGACCTACTGTTCAGGTGGGAGATCCTTTTACCGAAAAACTGCTTTTGGAAGCTTGTCTTGAGCTTTTTAAACAAGACTATATCGTGGGTATTCAGGATATGGGAGCTGCGGGACTTACAAGCAGCTCTTTTGAGATGGCGGGAAGAACCGGAAGCGGAATGAAGATGTATCTTGACAAAGTTCCCGCAAGAGAAGAGAATATGACCCCTTATGAATTTATGCTGAGTGAATCTCAGGAGAGAATGTTGATATGTGCCAAAAAGGGGTATGAAGACAAAGTTTTGGATATTTTCAGAAAATGGGATCTTGATGCCGAAATCATAGGAGAGGTAACTGACAGCGGAAATATGGAACTTCTTTGGCATAATGAATTGGTTGCAAATATACCGATAGCACCGATAACCGAAGAGGCGCCTGTGCTTGATCGCCCTGTAAAAGAGCCTTCATATCTGAAAGAGACAGCAAAAACGGATATAGATGATTTTGAAAAAGTCTCAAATGAAGAAGCATTTGACAAACTTTTTAAGAGTGTGGAAGTTGTAGATAAATCATGGATCTATGACCAATACGACTCTATGGTACAGACAAATACCGTAAAAGGACCCGGAACTCTTGATGCTAGTGTTGTTCGTATAAAAGAGAGCGGAAAAGCTCTTGCTATGAGCAGTGACTGCAATCCGAGATACTGTTTTATCGATCCAAAAGGCGGAGCGGCGGCGGCTGTGATGGAGAGCGGAAGAAATGTCGCTATGAGCGGAGCGGTTCCTTTGGCGATCACGGACTGTCTAAATTACGGCAATCCCGAAAACCCCGAAGTTATGTGGCAGTTTGCAAAGGGATGTGAGGGGATAAAAGAGGCGTGTGAGAGGCTGAATACGCCTGTTGTCAGCGGAAATGTATCTTTGTATAACGAAACAAACGGTGTTGGAGTATTCCCTACGCCTACTATCGCAATGGTCGGTTTAAATGATGATCAAAACAAAATCCTTCCTTCATTTTTTCAAAAGAGTAAAAATTTGATATACTTGATAGGAGAGGTAAAAAAAGAGTTTGGCGGGAGTTTGTATCTAAAAGAGATTTACGGAAAAGTTGTCGGAAAACTGCCTGAAATAGACTATGAAAAAGAGTTGAAACTTTGGAAAATTGTCAATGAAGCAAACAAAAGAGATCTTATCAGGTGTGCCAAAGATGTCAATGTCGGAGGTGTCGCGATAGCACTGGCAAAAATGGCGGCAAAAAGTTCTCTTGGTCTCAATGCCTCTATGAAATGTGATGATGAAAGAGAGATTTTTGCAGAATCTTTTTCCTGTGCCGTTGTGGAAGTTGAGAGAGACAAAAAAGAGGAATTTGAAAAACTTGCAAAAGAGTTTGATATAAATGCAAAGTTTTTGGGAGAGATTACAAAAGATGGATTTGTTTTCAACAATATAGAAAAAGATATAGACAAACTGAAAAATATCTATTTTGATACATTTAAAGAGTTGATAGAACAAGATATTTGATTTTTATAATGATTGAATAAAGGAGTCAAAAATGTTAAAAGATTTACTCTATATAGGACTTGGAAGTGCGCTTCTTGCAAAAGAGAAAGTCGAGGAGGAGTTGAACAAACTCATAGAAAAAGGCAAACTTTCAAAAGAGGATGCCGAAAAATTTCTTGACAGCGCCAAAAAAAAGGGAGAAGAGGAGGAGAAAAAAGCGAAAGAGGAGTTTAAGAAAACTCTAAAAGAGGTTTTGGAGGATCTCGATATCGCTACGAAAAAGGATATAGAAGATTTAAAAGAGTCTTTAAAAGGTGAGTAGTTCTCTTTACTCTCCCTCAAGAGTATGGAAGATTTTCATACTCTTGATGACTCTTTTTTTACTGATCAAAAAAAGAGACAGATTTTTATGGTTTAGACCTTTAAAACCAAATGATTTAAGATCTTCTATCATCTCACTGGGGGCAAGTTTTATAAAACTGGCTCAGGTATTGGCAACGAGGGCTGATTTTTTTTCCACCGAATATCTGGAGGAGTTAAAAACACTTCATGACGAACTGCCTCCGATGAGAGAAGAAGATTTTAGAAAAGTCTTTGACAGCTCTTTTAAAACAAACCCTTTCAAATCTTTCAATCAACAACCCATAGCAAGTGCATCGATAGGTCAGGTTCATGAGGCATTTTTAGAGGACGGAACAAAAGTTGCGGTAAAATTAAGAAGATTTGGTATCCAAAAAAGAGTTTCAAGCGATATTGTCATACTAAGGGCAATGAACTCTGTTTTTAAGCCTCTCTTTTCCCATTACACCAAAAATTCGATAGAAGCGGTTATCAATGAATTTTCAAATATGATCATGCAGGAAGTCAGCCTGAGTCATGAGCTGAACAATCTGAAAAAGTTTTCCCAGACCTATAAAAACAGCGGTATAATTTTCCCAAAAGTCTATGAAAAATATTGCAGTGATGATGCTATTGTTATGAGTTTTGAAGAGGGATACAGATTTGACAACAAAGAGGCTCTTTTGAAAGAGGGGATTGATTTTAAGCCGATTATTGAAAAAATGGTAAATTTTTATGCCGAACAGATGTTGATAAAAGGCTATTTTCATGCCGATCCGCATCCGGGAAATCTTCTTGTAAACAAAAAAGGAGAGCTTATACTTTTGGATTTTGGGATGGTAAAGAGGATTCCCAATGAAACAAGAATAGCTATTATAGAGATGATAAAATCGGCTCATGAGAGAGATTATGAACTTTATGTATCAAGTGCCAAAAAGCTTGGAACGATTGCCTATGAAGCGCCAAAAGGGGAGTTGGCGGAGTTTACTGAGAGAATGTTTGAGATATTTGACAATGACTCTTTAAGCGCTTTGTCTATGCAGACTTTGGCGTTTGAGATACTTGAATCCACAAGAAATTTTCCTTTCAAACTGCCTCAGGAGGCTATCTATATCCTAAGAGTAAGTGCCATAATAGAGGGGCTTGGAACGACATATATCGAGAATTTCAACGGTATAAAAGATATCCTTCCGATTTTGCAAAAAAATATCCCAAGAGCGCTTGGCGGAAAAGAGAATTTGATAGAAACGGTTATTGAAGAGTTTAAATATGTTCCCTTTTTGATCAAAGATCTAAAAAGCACTCTGAAACAGGCAAGTGAAGGGGAGTTGAAAGTAGAACTCTCTTTGCATCAGTTGGAGTGGATCACAAAAGAGCTTAAAGAGTATATTAAACCCATTTTGATATCATTTGCTTTGATGTTTGCTTCCCTGTTTTTGTTACTGATAAATTCTGATTTTCAAGCTATATCGATAGTGATATTTCTGTTTGCTTTTTTTAAGATTATTTATAGATAAAAAGGATAAAAATGAGTTTGAAGTTAAAATTTTTTATTGCATTTGTTGTTGTTTTGGCAGCTCTTCAACTCTTGCCGTTAAAATGTGATAATCCTCCTTATAACAAAGATGAGGAGATAAAGGTTCCAAAAGAGGTTATGACACTCTTTAGGAGATCATGTTATGACTGCCACTCCAATGAAACGAAATGGCCATGGTATTCTCATGTGGCTCCGATGTCGATCTTTGTTGTCAAACATGTTCATGACGGCAGAGCGTGGCTTAATTTTTCCGTGTGGGAAAAATATGATGAGAAAAAGAAAAAAGAGCTGAAAAATAAAATATTTAGAAGTATAGCGATGGCAATGCCTCTGGAGATGTACCTGAAAGTGCATAAAGAGGCTGTTTTGAGTGAAGATGAAAAAGATATCATCAGAAGATGGGCAAGTAACGGTACTATGCAAATAGAACCTTTAAGATAAGGAGTCAAAATGGTAACAAAAGAGATAAAGGATTTTGAAGAGATACGAACGAGGGCGAGGGCGTTTTTATGTTATCTGCTCTCAAGAAATATTCCCAACAAAGTTCCAGAACCCATGCTTGATACAATAATACAGGCTTTGAAAAAAATAAAAAAAGAGAATAAAGATATTGATTCTCTTTATGTTCTGGATCCGCAGGGTATTCAGATAATAGATGCCATATCCAATAATTCAAGCTTTAGAAGAGGAAAAAATATCAATAAAAGTATGAGAGCATACTATTACCGTGCGGCAAAGGAGAAAAGATGTATTTTAACAGATCCCTATCCTTCTGCCGCTACAAAAGAGTTGACGGTAACGGCTTCCTATCCCGTTTATGATGATAAAAACAGACTCAGATTTATAGTTTGTATGGATATTTCACTGAGTAAACTGTTGAAAATAGTTCATCCTACTTCGATAGATTCCATATTTGGGAGTTTTAACAAAACTGTTTATGCTCTTTTTTGTTTTGCACTGTTTTTGGTTGCATTTTTACTCTTTTTCAAAGGTTTTACAAGTATAGCAACTTATGGATTCAGTATAGAGAAACTTGATATCAAAGAGATATTTGAATCAACTATTTTGATAACTCTTTCACTGGCTATTTTTGATCTGATCAAAACCATATTTGAAGAGGAAGTTTTGGGTAAAAGCAAAAAGGAGCATACCGAAGACATCCATAAAACAATGATAAGATTTTTAGGCTCTATCATCATAGCGTTATCTATCGAAGCCTTGATGCTTGTATTTAAGTTTGCGATAATAGGTCCTGAAAAGATTCTCTATGCTGTATTTCTTTTGGCGGGAGTAACATTTTTGTTATTCGGATTGGCTTATTATTTAAAATCGATCAGAACGGATAAGTAAAAAAAA